>CAZYTP010000075.1:0-13180 GCA_964650385.1 uncultured Syntrophales bacterium
CGACAGAATTGACCTGACATACGAAGGGATTGCGACTTTATTTTCATGGTACACATTTAATCACACGTTTAAACGACAGAATTGACCTGACATACGAAGGGATTGCGACTTCTGTCGTGGTTTTCATTTTCTGACCTCCTCTTTTTGGACAGAATTGACCTGACATACGAAGGGATTGCGACGGTTAAAACGGCACCGTATAAGTTGGCACGGGATAAGTGACAGAATTGACCTGACATACGAAGGGATTGCGACTCAGCGAGCGCTTTTTCTTTTGTCGCGACCCAGGGATACTGACAGAATTGACCTGACATACGAAGGGATTGCGACCCATTGCCTCTTGCCTTATTGGCAATGACGCCTCAATTTTGAGACAGAATTGACCTGACATACGAAGGGATTGCGACCCGTCCTCACATATTGTTAATGCCTGACTTTAAAATTGACAGAATTGACCTGACATACGAAGGGATTGCGACTCTTTCACAGCGTCTTCGTAATTATCAAACACGGGAACGACAGAATTGACCTGACATACGAAGGGATTGCGACGCCCTTGCTAATGTCTTATTGCATTTTCTATCGGTAAGCGACAGAATTGACCTGACATACGAAGGGATTGCGACACTTTTTTATTAACTCAAAAAGAATTTTGTGGTATTAAGAAAAACATTAAGTTTGATGCATTCGTAAAAAGTCAGTTTTTGTCACCCAAAATCATGTCCTGAACTTGTTTCAGGATCATTCAGGGTCTCTAACTTATTGAAATGTTCAGATGCTGAAACAAGTGAGATCCTGAAACGAGTTCAGGACGACAAATGACACATTTTGAGACTTTTACGAGACTATTAAGTTTTAAGGAGGCGAAAATGGCAAAAGTAGGTGTTGTTTTATCTGGTTGTGGGTTTTTAGACGGGAGTGAAATACACGAAGCTACCCTTACCTTATTGTACCTGGATAGGGCCGGTGCCGAAATAGTCCAGATGGCCCCGGATATTGATCAGAGCGATGTGGTTCACCACCTGTCGAGTGAGCAGGTAGAGGGAGAAACAAGGAAGGTTCTAACTGAATCTGCCAGAATATCGAGAGGAGATATCGTAAAAATCGATGATGTTAAAGCCGATGACCTTGACGCGTTAATTTTCCCCGGCGGGTTTGGTGCAGCAAAAGTTTTGTGCGATTTTGCTTTTCAGGGAGTGGATTGTACGGTAAATCCTGAGGTGGAGAGATTGATAAAGGAAATGCATAGTGCCAAAAAACCGATGGGTTTTATATGTATTGCTCCTGTTCTTGCCGCTAAGGTATTGGGATCGGCGAACCCTCAGTTGACTATAGGTGATGCTAAAGGTGTGGCGGATGCTATTGAGGCGATGGGTGGAAAGCATATTATGTGTGAAGTTGATGAGATTGCTGTTGATGAAAAGAATAAAATAGTTTCAACCCCTGCATATATGTTAGGACCTACCATTTCCAAGGTTGCTTTAGGCATCGAAAAACTGGTAGACAAGGTATTGGAGTTAGCTTAAAAGGTTAAACCTTATCCTATTTTTTTCTTGACTTTTACAAATGGTTCGTTTAGAAATTAAAGCAATTACAGACAGGTGTTAAGAGATGGTAGACGTCAGTTATAACAGAGTGGGCAGGTTTTTTAGCTTCTTTAGCTTTTTTGGTGAGGTCTGCCTACTGTGCTCTTAACCTGAATTGGTATAGTGAGCCGTGGGCAGGCCAGTTAAACTGCCCACGGCTTTTTTTATATTTTAAGGCCGTGGAAGGATTTTCCACGGCTTTTTTTTCATCAATAAGATCAAAAGGAGGAAAGGGTATGCGTAGATTGTTAAATTTTGCAGTTATTTTGATAGTTGCCTGTGGTATGGTCTGTCTCGGTTCGGTGACCGGGGTGCAGGCAAAAACGGTAAAAGTGGGAGCGGCAATCAATCTGACCGGTCCAGCTTCCACCTGGGGGCAATTTCACGCTAAAGGCCAGCAGGATTATTTTAAATATGTCAATGAGGTAAAAGGTGGTGTCGCGGGGCATACAATTGAGATGCTTCTTGTTGATACGGCCTACAAGGTTCCCGAGGCCGTTGCGGCTGTCAGGAAATTTGCAGTCCGGGACAAGGTAGATATGATTGCTACCTGGAGTGCCGGGTCCGGTATAGCAGCAAAGCCGATTATACAGAAGTACAAAATACCGACAATTAATTATTCGACAAGCTGGGAGATTCTCCAACAGCCCGTGGCTTACATGTATCTACCTTTTGGCAGTTATAAACTGGATTGTTATGCGGTAATGGAGTATATACTAGCGATACATAAGGGAAAGGAAGCTCCTAAAGTCGGCCTGTTGACATATAATAATGCATACGGCCGGTCTATTCATAAGCCGAGTGTTGAATATGCGAAGAAGCGGAACATAAATATTGTGGCTATTGAAGAATTCCCGGCAAGAACAGTAGATCTTACCACTGAGCTGTTGCGTTTGAGGAAAAAAGGTGCGGAATACGTTTTCATGCAGATGCTTCCCGCCGCCATCATTACCACCTTCAAGTGTGCAGATCGCATAGGGTATAATCCGGCATTTCTGGGAACATGGACGTCTACCGATCCTGATTTTTTCAAACTTGGAAAAGGTCTTATACGTGATCGACTGAGAATACAATTCCCCGGTGGGCTTCCGGTTGATAAAACACCCGGAATCAAATTAATGGAAGAGCTGTGGAAGAAATATAAAACAGTGGAAAAATTTGACGCCTCTTACTGGGAAGGTGTTGTTGTTGGTATGATTATGGAGCGGGCATTTGAGCGGGCAAATAAAAAATATGGAAAGATAAACAGTGAAACGGTTAACAAAGCGCTGGAGTCGTTTAGTAATGAGGATTTTGGAGGGCTTGTGCCGAATATTACCTATACAAAAACCGATCATGGAGCTTCATTCAAGGCGAGGATAGTTGAGGTTCATGAGGATGGCACATTCACGCCGCTGACGAATTTTTATACTCCTGGAAAGGAAAAGATTAAACTTTTGAAGTAAAACTGCTATCGTCAGCACATAATTACAAAGGCACAAAGTTAAGTTTCTCTTCTTTTTTCTTTGTGCCTCTGTGTTTTATCACTTTGTGTCACTGTCACACGTACAAAATCAAACCGTAGTGCAGGGCTTTAGCCCTGGTTGCCAAGTCTAAAGCCTTGTGCTACTGAAGACAAGATTGTTGCTTTACGACAATAAGGGGTTCAAAACTATGAGGGCGTTGCGTGGTCAGCCGAGCATATTCAGTCCGGAAAAGACGGGCAAAGTGCAGGCTGAGCTTGAAGTAAAGAATCTTTCCCTTAACTTTGGTGGCCTTAAGGCTCTCAGTGAGATTGATATCTCTGTGCATACTGGAGAGCTGGTAGCAATCATTGGGCCGAATGGTGCTGGTAAAACGAGTCTGCTGAATTGTATTACAGGGTTTTACAGGGCTCAGAAAGGCCGGATTCTGTTTAACGGGAGAGATATTACCAATCTGTCAACCCATGCGCTGACAGGAATTGGGATTGGAAGGACATTTCAGAATATTGAGCTTTTTCCGGGAATGACTGTTCTGTCCAATATGCTTCTGGCTCGTCATATTCACTGTAACTACAGCCTTGGCCTCGCAAGCATCTTTTCGCCGTCGGTTCGCAGGGAAGAGGTCCACCACCACCGGATTTTAGAAGAACTTATAGATTTTCTGGAGATACAGGCCATAAGGAAGGAACTGGTCGGATCTCTCCCCTATGGATTGCGTAAGAGGGTTGAGCTTGGTCGTGCACTGGCACTGGAACCAAAACTCCTGGTGCTTGATGAGCCGTTTGCCGGGATGAATCTTGAAGAAAAGGAGGACATGGTCAGATTCCTTCTTGAGTTAAATGAAGCATGGGGACAGACTATGATTCTGGTGGAGCATGATATGTCCATTGTGATGAGCATTTCTAAACGTGTTGTAGTGTTGAATTTTGGAGAAAAACTGACAGAGGGTTCCCCTGAGGTTGTCCAGAATCATCCGGAAGTTATCAAGGCATATCTTGGTGATACAGGGGATCTGGGGTATTAGTAAGGAGTAGGGAGTAAGGAGAGTGCAGAGTCGTGTAAATGGATATAGAGGCTATCGGGAATTTATGAACGGATATGATGAAGTAAATAAGATGCTTTATGGAATGATCAATAAGGCAGATAAGTTTTGTTAACAGTTTGCTGCTTACTGCCTACTCCTTACTGCGTACTATCATATGGATTTAGTTGAATGGAAAAAAAGACTAAAACAGGACAATCAGATCAAGACATTCTGTTATCTCTGACTCAGCATACACTGCCTCAGATACTCTTCAAACAGGCGGAGCGTTTCAGGCAGGAGAGGGTTGCCATTCGCGAGAAGGCGTATGGTATATGGCAGACATATAGCTGGAAAGATTACTTACGGTATGTTAAACACACCGGCCTCGGTTTTTTAGCCCTCGGTTTCAAGAGGGGTGGGAATATCGCAATTATAACGGATAATCACCCCGAATGGCTGTTCAGTGAGATTGGCGGACAGGCAGTTGGCGCCATAACTCTCAATCTATTTACTTCAGCGGTAACAAATGAGTTGAGTTCCGCACTGAACCGGATTCAGGCGGTTTATGTTGTTGCCCAGGACCAGGAGCAGGTGGACAAACTGCTTGATGCACGTGATAAACTTACACATGTCCGCAAAGTTGTCTACATAGACCCGACGGGGATGAGAAACTACAGCAATAATCCGTGGCTGATCAGTTTTCGAGATTTGTTGGAGCTCGGCAGAGAAATTGACAATGAACAGCCTGAGCTTTTTGAACAGGAGCTATGGAAGGGAAGGGCATCTGATATTGCATTGATGATTATGACTTCCGGTACAACGGGCATATCAAAACTGGCCATGTTGAGCCATCGTAATTTTGCCGAAATGGCGAGGGAATGGCTTGAAACTGCACCGATCGGTGTTGGCTCAAACTGGATGTCGGTCAGTCCGCCGGCGTGGGTCGTTGACCAGATGTGGGGGGTTGGCGTTACATTGGTGGGTGGAATGGTCATGAACTTTTCGGAAACTCAGGAAACAATTGTTGATGACTTTCGAGAAATAGGACCGACCGTGATTATTACCTCTTCAAGGTTCTGGGAGGATCTGGCTTCAAAGATCAGAGTTAAGATCGGCGATTCAGGGTTGATCAATCGTAAATTTTTTGCCCTTTCGGAAAAGATCGGGAGAATGGTGGTTGACCGTGAATCTCAAAAACTGCCAATACCTCTCTATTTGCGATGTCTCAAGTGGCTGGCATCCGTAATCGTTTTTCGGCCTCTTCTTGATCGGGTCGGCTGTTCACAGTTTTTAAGCGCCTATACTGGAGGACATCCCATAAGCCCCGATGTGATACGGTTTTTTAGGGCTATCGGATTAAACCTGAAACAGTGTTACGGACTCACTGAATCGGGCGGGATATTTCAGGTTCAGCCCGATGATGAAGTGAAGCCGGAGACCGTTGGCAAGCCCCTGCCGCGGACAAAAGTGAAAATTTCGGAAGATCAGGAAGTCCTTGTGTCGAGTGAATCAGTCTTTGAGGGGTATTACAATGATTTTAATGCTACTGAAGCGGCCTTTAATGATGGCTGGCTTTGTACCGGTGATGCCGGCTATATTGACGAAGACGGACATCTTATTATTATTGGACGAAAAGAGGAGATAATACGTGACAAGGACGGCAGGGCATTTTCTCCTGATTTCGTTGAAACACGCCTGAAATTCAGTCCCTATATTCAGGAAGCGGTAATCTTTGGTGAGGGACGTCCTTGCATAACGGCCTTTGTAAATATCGATATGGGAAACGTTGGTAACTGGGCTGAGGAACGGATGATTCCATATACAACCTATACAGACCTTTCCCAGCAATCTGCGGTTGAGGAACTTATTCTTGGCGAGGTGAGAGAGGTTAATACTCAATTGCCGGATCCGATGAAGATTAATAAGTTTATTCTTTTATATAAACTTCTTGATGCGGACGATGAAGAGCTGACGAGGACGGGGAAAGTTCGCAGGAGGTTCGTTTATGGCCTGTATATCAAGCTTATTGAGGCGATGTATGGCAAAGAGACTGAACTGGAGGTCAAAGGTAAGATACGCTATCGGGATGGGCAGGTTGGTATGATTGAGACTAAAGTTAACATAATTACGGTTGAGCAAGTATAAAAAGAGCGCCTAAAGTGTAGTTACTCGCCACTAAGGCACCAAGACACAAAGGAGAAAAATGAGTTATATTCCTCCATCAGCAAGAGAAGAATCCATAGCAAAGAAAATAGTAGATGCGGCATATACTGTACATAAAAGAATAGGGCCTGGTTTGCTTGAAAAGGTTTATGAAGTTTGTTTTTGTCATGAACTTAACAAGCGGGATTTAAAATATCAAAGGCAGATGAATATTCCAATTGTATATGATGGGATAGTCTTTGATGAAGGATTACGCTTGGACGTTTTAGTTGAAGATATTATTATTTGTGAATTGAAAGCTGTGGACGAAATGAGTCCTGTCTGGGAAGCACAAATTCTTAGTCATTTAAAATTAACGGGGAAGCGTCTTGGTTTTCTTATCAATTTCAACGTACCAATCATCAAATCCGGCATTAAAAGAATTATACTGTAATCTTGGTGGCTTTGTGTCTTGGTGGCTAAATAGTATGTAGTAGGGAGGAGACATGGATTTTTTTCTTCAACTCTTGGTAAATGGCATCAGCATCGGGTTTCTTTATGGCCTATCTGCAATGGGCTTTGTCATGATTTTTAAATCATCGAGTGTTCTAAACTTTGCTCATGGCGAACTCATGGCCGCAGGTGCCTTCTTGTTCCTTGCTCTGGTTACGTGGGCAAAACTGCCGATTGCCGTTGCTTTTTTGCTGACGCTTGCAGGCAGCTTTATACTGGGGTTTGTTGTTGAACGACTTTTTCTGCGTCCCCTGATTGGTGAACATCTTATTTATGTGATTATGTTGACCGTTGGGCTTGCCGCCATGTTCAAGGGATTGCTTTTACTCGTTTTTGGAGGGAATCTACATACCTATCCGGATTTTCTCCCGAGTGGTCTTGGCATAAATACAGGGTTAATTTATGTTCCGCCGGTGTATGTTGCCTCTTTTATAACAGGCATGATTTTTCTTCTGCTTTTTGGTCTTTTCTTTAAATATTCGTCACAGGGCATTTACATGAGGTCGGTTGCCGATAACCAGACAGCTTCCCTTTCCCTGGGGGTTCATGTGAGGAGGGTCTTTGCCCTTTCATGGGCAATCGCCGCATTGGTAGCTGCCATGAGCGGTATTGTTCTCGGAATTATCAACGGGATTAACGTCCATGAGATTAGTGCCATAGGGCTGAAGGTCTTTCCTGTAGTCATTCTGGGCGGGCTCGACAGTATCGGCGGGGCAATCATTGGGGGCCTTATCATAGGACTTCTGGAAACCTTTACCGGTGGATATATTTCAACGTCACTGCGTGATGTCGTTCCTTATGGCGTTCTCGTCTTGATCTTACTTGTAAGGCCGTATGGACTTTTTGGTCTGGTAGAAATAGAGCGTGTGTAAAAATGCGAAGATTTAAATTTCACCCATGTGGGAATTTTAAAGAACGATACGAAGAAGAACTTGCTATCTTTGAGACGGATTTTGGCCGGCTGTGGTTATGTGTTGGCCTTCTTCTGCTCTTTACTGTGGTTCCTTTGATAAGTGGACCATATACTCTTTATGTATTCAATATGATCGGCATTGCGGCTATAGCCGCAATAGGTCTCAACATACTGATCGGATTTACCGGCCAGATATCTCTCGGCCATGGTGCTTTCTTCGGAGTGGGGGCCTATGCCGGTGCAATTCTGGCTACTTCTCTTAGCTTTCCATTCTGGCTGGCGGTGCCTGCCGCCGGGTTTATAACGGCAATGGTAGGTATGATTTTTGGAATACCGTCAGGTCGCCTCAAAGGACTGTATCTGACTATTGCCACGCTTGCCGGTCAGTTCATTATTGAATACGTCCTTGTCCACTGGGAAAGTCTAACGAAGGGCACGATGGGGATTACACTTCCCACGGCCACCATATTTGGGTTGGAGATAGGTGATGACAGAAGCTTCTTTTATGTAATTTACATCTGTCTCGTCTTCATGACACTTATGGCAGTCAATTTAATACGAACCAAATACGGGAGGGCATTTATCGCTATTCGTGACAATGACCGTGCCGCTGAGGGGATGGGAATTCCGATATTTCGATACAAGCTCCTCTCGTTCGGCATCAGTTCTTTTTATGCCGGAATCGCCGGAGCTATCTGGGCATATTATATGATCAGCATTACGGCCGAGCCATTTACACTGGGACTCTCCGTTGAATATATCGCTATGGTTATTATAGGCGGGATGGGAAGTGTTGCAGGTGCTATCTATGGGGCAATATTTATTACCGGCTTAAATGAGGTTTTGCGCGGGGCAACGGATATTTTTATGAATCTCGGGATATCGTCGGGTATCGGACTTAACGTGGCAGCACTTCGCGAATTCGCCTTCGGATTGGCTATCGTGCTGTTTATTCTCTTTGAACCCAAAGGATTGGCTGAGGTGTGGCGGATCATCCGTTCCAACTTCAGACTATGGCCGTTTTCGTATTAATAAGAGTTTCAGGTTCCGGGTTTAGGGTTTAAAGTTTTAACCCAAAACTCGAAACTCGAAACTTTAAACTGGAATTTAATATGAACAACAACATCTTATTACAATTGAACAATATCAGCGTAGTTTACTCGGATGTAATCCAGGTGCTCAAAGGTGTGTCTCTTGCCGTTGAAAAGCGGCGTATTATCTCCCTGCTCGGCAGTAACGGTGCGGGCAAGTCCACTACTCTAAAGGCAATCTCAGGACTTCTCAAACCGGAAAACGGGGAGGTGACAGATGGAACAATAGTATATGATGGCAAGTCTATCCAAAATTCATCTCCTGAAGCCATTACTCGCCAGGGGATTATACAGGTACTGGAAGGACGTCAGCCATTCAAATATCTTACCATCGAAGAAAACCTGAAAGTGGGTACCGCCACCCGCTGGGGCAGCCCGTACAAAAAAGATTTGGAAATGGTCTACAATTATTTTCCCGCATTGCTCAAACGGCGAAAGTCACTCGCCGGGTACTGCAGCGGTGGTGAATTGCAGATGCTCGTTATGGGGCGGGCCCTGATGGCGCATCCCAAACTTTTACTGCTGGATGAACCCTCGCTGGGGCTGGCACCACTGGTAGTAAAAGAGATATTCCGGATAATTAAAAGAATAAATGAAGAGCAGGAAACCACAATCGTTTTGGTTGAACAGAATGCAAATATGGCCCTGCAGATTGCACACTACGGATATGTTATGGAAAATGGGAAGATCGTGATGGAGGGCGGTGCCGATGATCTGATAGAAAATCCGGACGTAAAAGAATTTTATCTCGGGGTGGGAGCGACAGGTGCCACCAGATCGTATAAGGACGTAAAGTCATACAGAAGACGTAAGCGATGGCTGTGAAAGGCTATCGGCTGAAATTATTTCAGTGTCATGCTGAACTTGTTTCAGCATCTCTTCACTCGGAATGACAGAATGGGGATTCAGAACGATAGAGTGAAGCTGTCATCCCGATTTTGTTTGGCTGTCATCCTGAACTTGTTTCAGGATCTCCTGTAAAATACGATTACTGATTAAATAACTTGAAGTTCCAATGGAACAACATCAATACTTTGTTTATATTCTGACTAACAAATCTAACAGGGTGCTGTATATTGGTATAACGAATAATTTGTTGCACAGAATATACGAACACAGAAATAGATTGGAGGAAGGATTTACAAAGAAGTACAATGTCACGAAATTAGTTTATTTTGAAGTAACAAGTGATGTAAATGCAGCAATAGCAAGGGAAAAGCAATTGAAAAATTGGCATCGTCCTTGGAAAGTAAATCTAATTAGTCAGTTTAATCCAAAATGGAAAGATTTATATCCATTCGTTACGGGAGAAGTGGAGTGGGGTTCTTTACGAGATTCTGAAATAAATTCAGAATGACAGAGTGGGGATTCAGAATGACATAGTGAAAGTGTCATCCTGAACTTGTTTCAGGATCTCTTCACTTAAAAGGAGACACAAATGACAGATTTTTTTGACGATAAAGAGGATATGACCTTATCTGAAAGACAGGATTACTATGATCAGCGATTGTCCGAAATGGTCAATCTCGGATATCAGAGATCTGAAAAGATTAAAAATATGCTTGATGAATCGGGCGTAAGTCCATCAGATATAAAAACTTTAAGTGATCTCCAAAAACTGCCAATAATTTCCAGGGAAAAACTCGTTGATCTCGAAGCTGGAGAACCACCCTTCGGCGGTCTGTGTGACGCGGATAGCGAGATTGATAGAATCTTTACCTCACCGGGGCCAGTCTATGAACCGCACCTTGGCGAAGATGATCCCCTATGGGCGAGAGCCTACCATGCTGCAGGCTTTAGAAAGGGTGACGTGGCTCTCAACGCCTTTTCTTATCATATGGTGGCCGCCGGCCTTACGTTCCATGGCGGGCTGAGGAGTGTCGGTGCCACCGTGGTTCCTTCAGGGTCTTCCGGTGCCGAGGCGCAGATCCAGTTGATCCGCGATCTGGGTGTGACCGGCTATACCGGTACCCCCAGTTTTCTGATGGCTATAATTAAAAAAGCCGAGGATATGGGTTATGACTTTAAAAACGATTTCAAGCTTCGGCGTGCAAGCTTTGCAGCCGAGCCACTCGAACCTTCTCTACGTGAAAAGTTTGAAAAAGAATACGGGATAGATACGTACCAGATGTACGGAGCCACGGAGGTAGGCGATGTAGCCTACGAGTGCCGTGAAAAAAACGGCTGGCATATTTGCGAGGAAGTAATCGTTGAAATCGTTGATCCAGCAACCGGAAAACAGGTCGGGCCTGGGGAACTCGGTGAAGTTGTGGTAACCCGATTCAATAATACCTTTTTTCTTTTCAGATTTGGGACCGGCGATCTTTCAAGTATCATCGATGAACCCTGTCCCTGTGGAAGGACATCATATCGACTGAGCGGTATTGCCGGGCGTGTTGGTGATGCCGTAAAGGTGAGGGGTCTTTTTATTGCCCCGAGCCAGTTAAAAAAGATTAGTGAACGGTTTGATGACGTAAAATTTCAGCTTGTCGTCAGCAGAGAACTCCACAAGGATTTTTTGACGGTCAGGCTGGAAGAGAGGGGAGACGTTGTTAAAAGGGACGAATTACGGAACAGTTTTGAAACCTCTTTCAAGGAAATATGTACCGTCAAAATAGATAAGATCGAATTTATCGAGCCGGCCACGCTGTCCGAAGAAGATAAGCTAATCGTTGATCAGCGGATCTGGGAGTGAACGCGATTAATAGCATATAACAACGTAAATCATCCGCTGATAAGGGCGATTAATTCTTTTATCGCCCGCATATAGTCCTCCATTCCGCGTAAAAAGATGTCGTTATGATTGGCCCCGAGGATTTTGAGAAGCTTTTTCTCCTTAGCAGGGGAGGCGTTATATAGGGACTGACCGTCAGCAAAGGGAAGGATATGGTCCTTCTCTGCATGGATAATCAAGGTCGGTTTGTCAAAGGTACGGATTTTGTCGATATTGCGAAACCCGTCTTCCTCGTTGAGTCCGATACTCTTCATGTTGATACCTAGGAGATTAAGCAGGGTTTGGGAATAGGCGAAACCGCTTTCAATTATAGCCCCGTCTATTTTATCTTTATAGTTTGCTATCAGCTCCAGTGCGGATGCACTTCCCAGCGATCTCCCCATCACAATGAATGGACCGGTATAACTATTTTCCCGAAGCCAGCTTAATACATAGTCAAAGATCAGATGTGAGTCACGCATCATGGCAGTGATCGTGGGTGTACCGGTGGATCGCCCGTATCCCCTGTAATCAACGGGGAGGAAGTTGATGCCAGCCGACCTGTATAATGTCCCTAAGTCATCGTAATCCCCTGCAGTCTCACCATTACCGTGAAAGAATAGAATATTGGCGCTCGTCTTCTCGGCAAGATGGAACCGTGCTCCCACAACCACGTCCTCTTCCACGGGGATCAGGACATCCTTAGCAACGGTTCGGGAGTCGGGTGTGCCGTATTCAGGACGGGGATGAAAGAGGTACACCATCAATGCATGCCGATCGAGGAGTGAATAATCAATTTCGGTAATGTCTATCATCGGATTTCCTCCATGTTGCGTTAACTAATCTGGCATATATCATAATGGGGATATCCTGTCCACAGTGTTAGATTTGACAGAATATGGAAGTTGATTTATAAGGGTAATCTTATAAATGTGATTCTGAAAGCGAACCATATTTCCAAGACTCTATACAGTTTTGGGATGGCTATACAAAATTTTGGCAGTGTCTTAAAAAGTCTCAAAAAGTACCATTTGTTATCCTGAACTTGTTTCAGGATCTCATTATTTCAATGAGTTAGAGACTCTGAATGATCCTGAAACAAGCAGGACATGATCCAGGTTGACAGAAAAAGACTTTAAATAATACATTAAATTTTCAATGAGGTTAAGATAGTGGGATGGATTTTAGCGGTACTTGGATTGTTGTGCGGGCTTTTCGCCATCAAGTTGCTGTATGCTTTTGCTACTCTGTCGGTACATCCGATCACACAGGGGGCAATGTTTGTCCCCACCGCGAACATCAGGGTCAAAACTTTTCTCGACGCTGTTTCCATGAATGCCGATGAACTTCTTGTGGATATAGGTTGTGGGGATGGCAGGGTCCTTAGGGCAGCGAGGAGGCGCTACGGTGTGACGGCCCTGGGGTTTGAAATAAATGTTCTGGCTTATGTCATCGCCAGAATTCTAAATCTCGGGATCGAGGGGGTCCGGGTTAGGTGGGAAAACTTCTGGAAAGTAGATCTCGGTGATGCGAATGTGGTTTTTTGCTATCTCTTTCCCGATGTAATGGAGCGTCTGGCTAAAAAGCTGGACAAAGAGCTTCGTCCGGGAACCCGTGTTGCCTCATGCAATTTTCCTCTTCCAGGCTGGAAACCCCTGGAGGTTCTTTTCCCCGACTCATCCCTCCATGGCGACCCGATCTTTATTTATCTTATTGGGTCACATCTTCGATAAGT
>CAZYTP010000076.1:0-12780 GCA_964650385.1 uncultured Syntrophales bacterium
CTTCAATCCTCTTCAGAACAACTTCTCTTGCTGTACCGCCATAACTTTTTTTTGAGCTGACAGAACCTTCCGCAGTCAAACATCCATAAATATCCTCGTCAAAACCGGAATAGAATTCCCCGAATTCTTCAATGGTAAGGTCAGACAGTTCCTTGTCATTTTCAAGACAGTACCCCACGATACGTCCCACTATCCCATGTGATTTCCTGAAAGGAACACCCTTCATCACCAGATAATCGGCAACATCCGTAGCTGTTGAAAATCCCCCGGCCGCCTCCTCCAGCATCCTATCCTTCTTAAATTTCAGGTTCTTGGTCATCTCCGACAGGATAGTAAGGCATCCTTTAACCGTATCAACCGTATCAAAGAGCGGTTCCTTGTCTTCCTGCATGTCCCTGTTGTACGACATGGGAAGACCCTTCATCACAGTCAGAAGGGAAACCAGGTTTCCATAGATACGACCTGTCTTCCCCCTTATCAGCTCGGCGACATCCGGATTTTTCTTCTGGGGCATGATACTGCTGCCCGTGGCGAAGGAATCGGATATCTCTACAAAATCGAACTCACTGCTCGACCAGATAACAAGGTCTTCACAAAAGCGGCTCATATGCATCATCAAAAGAGACACATCAAAGATAAACTCGGCCACAAAATCCCTATCCGAAACAGCATCCATGCTGTTTTCGGCAATTTTTGGAAATTTCAATAGTTCAGCCACATAATCCCGGTCAATCGGGAGACCGGTACCAGCCAGGGCAGCGGAACCGAGAGGCATAATATTTATCCTGTTGTAACACTCCTTCAGTCTGCTCTCATCCCGATCCAGCATTTCCCGGTAAGCAAGAAAATAGTGGGACAAAAGTACCGGCTGCGCCTTCTGCAGGTGGGTGTAACCAGGCAAAATGATATCAATTTCGTTCTTTGCTGTGACAAGGATAGAAGACTTTAGCGAGGAGATCAAACCGAGTATTATGTTAACTTCATCCCTGAGGTAAAGCCTCATGTCGAGGGACACTTGATCATTTCTGCTTCTGCCAGTGTGGAGCTTCTCTCCCGCCTTTCCAACACGTGCAATAAGTGCCTTTTCAACAGCCATGTGCACATCTTCAAGCTCTAAAGTCCACATGAAATTTCCAGCTTCAATATCATCCAGAATATCCTTGAGCCCTGTAATTATCTTCTTTTCTTCTTCAGTAGAAATGATACCCTGCCTGGCAAGCATCTTACAGTGAGCAATACTGCCTTCAATATCATATCGATAAAGACGTTTATCAAACATGATGGAAGCGGTAAACTCCTCTACCAGTTTATCGGTGGGCTGATTAAACCTGCCCCCCCAAGGCTTTTCATCAGATCCTGACATTTGATACCCCTCAATCTTCCCCGCCTGCAAGGAACAGGGCATTTAACTCTTCTTCGACTGCTGTATCTTTAATCTCAATGCATTGAGCTTGATAAAGCCGGTGGCGTCCTGCTGGTTGAAAACCTCATCTTCGTCAAAGGTCACGACATCCTCTCTGTACAGAGAGTTGGGTGATTTTCTCCCCGCTACGATACAGTTTCCCTTATATAATTTAAGACGTGCCGTCCCGGTAACATTTTCCTGTGTCTCATCAATCATCGTTTGCATCATCTTCATCTCTGGCGAATACCAGAAACCGTTGTATACAAGCTGCGCATACTTGGGAACAAGTGAATCCCTCATAAACATGACTTCCCTGTCCATGGTAATAGACTCTACTGCACGATGAGCAGCCCAGAGAACAGTTCCAGCAGGTGTCTCATAAACCCCTCTCGATTTCATTCCCACGTAGCGGTTTTCAACCAGATCCACCCTGCCAATACCGTTGGCTCCCGCCAGCCTGTTCAGGTAATCGAGGAGTTTCGCCGGGCTCATCCTCTCCCCGTCAACGGCAACAGGATTCCCCTTCTCAAAATCTATCTCCACATAGGTCGGCTTATCCGGGGCAGCCTCCGGAGACACCGTTAAAACAAACATGTCCTCATCAGGCTCAACCCAGGGATCTTCCAATATCCCCCCCTCATGAGAGAGATGCATAAGGTTTCTGTCTTCACTGTATGGTTTTTCTTTCGTCATGGTAATCGGGATATTATGTTTGTCGGAATAATCAATCATCGATTTTCTCGAATCAAAAGTCCAGTTATCATCCCTCCAGGCAGCTATGATCTTTATGCCCGGATTGAGGGCCATGTAGGTCAGTTCAAATCTTACCTGATCATTCCCCTTCCCTGTGCCACCGTGGCACACTGCATCTGCCCCCTCTTTTTCCGCAATTTCAATCTGCTTCTTTGCTATGAGCGGCCTGGCCAGAGAAGTTCCTAACAGATATGATCCTTCATATTTTGCATTGGCGCGAAGAGCAGGAAATACAAAATCCCTTACAAATTCTTCCCGTAGATCCTCAATGTATACCTTACTGGCCCCGGTGTTTATCGCCTTCTCTTCCAGCCCATCCAATTCCTCTCCCTGTCCGAGATCGGCTGCAAATGCCACAACTTCACAGCCGTAGGTCTCAATCAACCACTTTAGAATAACCGAGGTGTCCAATCCTCCGGAATATGCCAGAACAACCTTTTTTATATCCTTCATCTAAAAATATCCCTCCGTAAATCCCCTTTTTTGTTCTTTGTGCCTTTGAACCTTTGCCACTTTGTCTTATTACATCAATATTTCCATAACCGCCTTTTGAGTATGAAGGCGGTTTTCCGCCTGGTCTATCACCACCGAGAGAGGACCGTCTATTATATTATCGGTTATCTCCTCTCCCCGATGGGCTGGAAGACAATGCATTATAATAACATCATCTTTGGCACAACCGACCAATGCTTCATTTACCTGATAATTTTTAAATTCCTTCACCCTCTTATCGTGTTCATTTTCCTGTCCCATACTGGCCCACACATCTGTATAAATCACATCTGCATCCTTCACAGCATCATATGGATCCCGATAGAGAGTTACCTCTCCTTCCTTCACTCCCCTCTGAAGAATAGTCTTATCAGGATCATATCCTGCAGGGCAGGCAAGCGCAAGCTGGAAGGGCAGTTTTGCTGCGGCATTTATCCAGGAGTTCGCTATATTGTTTCCGTCACCTATATAAGCAATCTTCAGACCTTCATATCCTCCCTTTTTCTCTATAAGCGTAAAAAGATCACTCAATATCTGACATGGATGGAGAAGGTCCGTCAAACCATTTATGACAGGAATCGTCGCACTTCTGGCAAATTCATCAACCAGCTCCTGAAAAAATGTTCTTATCATAACGCCATTTAAATATCTGGATATTATCCTTGCAGTATCAGCAACAGTCTCGCCCCTTCCCAGCTGTATGTCGCTCATATTGAGAAATATGGCTATCCCTCCTAACTGATACATACCCACCTCAAAAGAAAGTCTCGTCCTCGTAGACGATTTTTCAAATATCATACCAAGGGTCTTTCCTCTCAAAGGTGTATACGGCTCTCCGCAAATGAGCATTTTTTTCAATCTTTTGGCCCTTTCAAATATCTCATAAAAAGCAGCCTTCTCGAGATCGTAAATACTTAAAAAGTCTTTTTCCATCAATCTCCCATAACCTCATCAAGCACATTAACGGCCATGTCAACATCTTCCGCTGTTATAATCAACGGAGGGACAAACCTCAATATGTTTCCACATGTGCAATTTATCAATATCCCTTTGTCCCTGCATTTTTTTACAATATCTTCGCCTTCGACAGAAAGCTCCATGCCGATTATTAAACCCCTTCCTCTTACTTCCTTAATGATTGAGTGGGTTTTTTTAAGTTCATTTAATTTTTCCAAGAAGTAAGAGCCTGTCTTTTTACAATTTTCAAGCACACCTTCTTTAAGCAATACCTCCATTACTACGAGTCCCGCGGTCATTCCCAGCGGATTGCCCCCAAAGGTAGAAGCATGGCTTCCCGGCACGAAAGCGGCGGCTACCCTGTCGGTCGCCAGCATTGCCCCCACAGGAAACCCATTTCCCATGGCCTTTGCCAATGTCATAATATCCGGCTCAATACCGTAATTTTCATAAGCAAACAGACTCCCCGTACGTCCCATACCAACCTGAACCTCATCCAGTATTAAAAGAAGGTCATTATCGTTGCAAATTTTCCTGACTCCCCGGAGGTAATCATTATCGGGAATCCGTATCCCTCCCTCTGCCTGGATCGGCTCTAACATAATCCCGCATGTCTTTTCCGTTATGGCATGTTCCAGAGCAGAAAGATCGTTAAATGGGACATACTTGAACCCTCCCGGCAATGGTGCAAATCCCTTCTGAAATTTTTCCTGTCCCGTTGCCGCAATAGTTGCCAGCGTTCGGCCATGAAAGGAATCGATCATGGTGATTATCTCATATCTGTCCCCGCCCGTCTTTTCATAAGCATATTTCCGGGCAAGTTTAATCGCCGCCTCATTGGCCTCCGCACCACTATTGCAGAAAAAGACCTTGTCAGCAAAGGAGTTTTCAACCAGGAGTCTGGCAAGACCAATCTGCGGTTCAATATAATAGAGATTTGAAACATGGGTAAGAATCTCCACCTGTTTCTTGATTGCTTCTACCACCTTTAAATTGGAATGGCCAAGACTACAAACAGCAATCCCGGCAACAAAATCGAGATACTCTTTCCCGTCACTGTCCCAGACCTTCGCTCCCGAACCCTTCACCAAAACTATCGGAATACGCCTGTAAGTCTCCATTATGTTTTTATCCGAGAGTGCTATCAGTTCTTCAGTTGTCATTCTGCCATCTCCCTTTATATGAAATCCGCCCTTACAAAAGGATTTCTGTTCCTATACCCTCATCGGTAAAAATTTCCAGAAGTATGGAATGTTGCAGACGTCCATCAATGATATGAGCTTTTTTTGTGCCACATTTCAGTGCTTTCAGGCAACATTTAACCTTTGGATACATACCTCCCTCTATGGCCCCCGTCGCGATTAACTTTTCTATCTCATCGCCACTCATGGTATTTATAAGCTGCCCTTCCGCATCCAGGACACCTTTTACATCCGTCAGCAAAACGAGCTTTTCTGCCTGTAAGGCTGCCGCAACTTCACCGGCAACGATATCGGCATTGATGTTATAGGTTTCACCACCATCCCCCACACCGATAGGCGCTATAACAGGAATGAATCCTTCATTCGACAATGATACGATAAGACGAGTATTGAGTTTCTTAACCTTGCCCACGAGTCCCAGATCTATAATTTCAGGCGGCGTATCCTTTGCCTTGTCGGCACTCAAAAAATATTTTTCTGCCTGAATAAGATTGCCGTCTTTGCCGGTAAGACCAACAGCATTACCTCCGTGATGATTGATGAGGCCCACAATTTCTTTATTCACACTGCCGGCAAGAACCATTTCTACGACACTCATGGTTTCCTCATCCGTCACCCTCATTCCCTGGACAAATTTCGATTCTTTACCAATCTTTTTTAAAAGATTCCCTATCTGAGGACCTCCACCATGCACAACCACAGGATTGATCCCTACATATTTCATCATAACAACGTCCATGGCGAACATCTCTTTCAATGACTCATCCACCATGGCATGACCACCATATTTAATAACAACGGTCTTATCATAAAAACGGCGTATATAAGGCAGGGCCTCTAAAAGAATAGCGGCCCTCTCCATTGATTTTTCAACTTTATCCATCTCTCACCTTCGCCTTTACTTCATCGAAACTATATATAACTTTGAACTTTAAACTCGGAACTCGGAACTATTATTAAAGTATATATCTGCTCAGGTCTTCATCTTCTACTATATCATCCAACTTTTTATTGACGTAATCTGCATCGATTACCACTTTTTTATCACTTATATCAGGGGCATCAAAAGAAATCTCATCAAGAAGGGTCTCCATAATAGTATAAAGCCTTCTGGCTCCTATATTCTCTGTCCTTTCATTGACAATGGTGGCAATCTCAGCAATCTCAGCAATAGCTTCCTCCTTGAAAATAATCTTTATGCCCTCTGTTGCCATCATCTCAACATATTGTTTTACAAGAGAATTATGAGGTTCAGTAAGTATTCTTATCAATTCCTCCTTACCGAGAGAATCCAGTTCCACCCTTATAGGGAATCGCCCCTGAAGTTCCGGAACAAGATCAGATGGCTTGGAGGCGCTAAATGCCCCGGCAGCAATAAAAAGAATATGATCCGTCTTCACCATGCCATATCTGGTATTTACAGTAGAGCCCTCCACAATCGGCAGGAGATCCCTTTGAACACCCTCTCTTGAAACATCGGGACCATGTGTGGAGTCACTACCAACAATTTTATCGATCTCATCTAAAAATATGATGCCTGACTGTTCCACCCTCTCCACAGCCGTTTTGGTGACCTTATCCATATCCACCATTCTCTGAGCTTCTTCCTGAGCCAGAATCTCCATTGCCTCAGGAACCTTAACGTTCCTTTTCTTCTTTTTCTGGGGAAATATGTTTCCGAACATCTCTTTTATGTTGAAACCCATATCCTCAACTCCCGAAGAGGAAAACACTTCAATGACCGGACCGCTCTTGCTCTCAGACACCTCTAAATCGACAGTACGCTCATCCAGGCTGCCTTTTCGAAGAAGCTGGCGAAGCTTATCACGGGTAGTATCTTCTTGTTCAATCTGCTTGCACTCATGCGGTTTTGAATCATCATCGGGAAGAATATCTTCAACCTTCTTTTCTACCGGTTTTCGCGGAAGAAGAATATCCAGAATTCTTTCTTCAGCAACCTCTGCTGCCTTGGTTTGAACGCTCTCCTGTTCCTCCACTTTCACCATATTTACGGCCAGTTCCACAAGGTCGCGAATCATTGACTCAACATCTCTTCCGACATAACCAACCTCCGTAAATTTTGAGGCTTCAATCTTTAAAAAAGGTGATTTGTCAAGCTTAGCCAACCTTCGAGCTATTTCTGTCTTTCCAACTCCGGTCGGTCCTATCATTATAATATTTTTAGGAAATATTTCTTCCCCCAGTTCTTCAGGAACATTCTGACGTCTCCATCTGCTACGCAGTGCTATGGCAACGGCCCTCTTGGCATCACCCTGGCCGACTATGTGTTTATCCAGCTCTGAAACAATTTCCCTTGGTGTTAGTGTTTTTGATGGCATATATTTCCTCTCTTTTATCCGAGTTTAAAGTTTCACGTCTAACGTTTAAAGTTAATAACTCAACAGTAGAAACGCAAGTACCATATGTTTTAATCTATTTTTTGTTTACGGTCTTTTCTTCCTCTAAAGTATCCATCTCTTCAATCGTTACATTATCATTTGTATAGATGCATATACCGGAAGCAATCTTCATCGCCTCTCTGGCTATCTCTGTTGCACTCAGATCCGAATGTTTTACGAGTGCACGAGCTGCTGCCAGTGCGTAAGGTCCACCAGAACCAATCGCCATTACATTATCATCGGATTCAATGACATCTCCATTACCGGATATAATTAGAAAATGTTTTTCGCTCACTGCTATCATCAGTGCTTCCAGATGCCTGAGAACCCTGTCCGTTCTCCAGTCTTTGGTCAACTCAACTGCCGCTCTCAAGAGATTCCCGCTGTACTGTTCCAGCTTTTGATCAAATCTGTCAAAAAGAGTAAACGCATCGGCAGTCGCCCCGGCAAATCCAACAATAACCTTATCATCATACAGCCTGCGAACCTTTCTGGCACCATGTTTCATTATAGTAGTATCTAAAGTAACCTGCCCATCTCCGGCAACCGTTACTTTCCCCTTATGTCTCAACGCTATGATTGTAGTCCCTCTTATGTTCATTTACCCTCCTTTGGCCTTGGGATGAGCTTTGTCGTACACTTCTATCAGCCTGTTTACACTCACGGACGTATACTTCTGTGTTGTGGAAAGGCTCTCATGACCAAGAAGTTCCTGAATAATCCTGAGATCCGCACCCGCATCCATCAGATGAGTGGCAAATGTATGTCTTAATGTATGAGGGCCAATTTTCCTGTTAATTCCGCTCATACGGACATACTTATCTATGATTCTTCCCACACTCCTCGGCGTTAATCTTGTAGCAATCCTGCTGACAAAAAGTGGTTTTTCAATATGAGCCTCAACTTTTTTCTTTGTCAGTTCACCTCTTCTCTCAATATAGTTATTAACAGCAGTTAGTGCAAGGGTACCCACAGGAACTATTCTTTCCTTCTTTCCCTTTCCTCTGACCAACATCTGGGATTGTGTAAAATCTATGTCATCGATGTTTAACCCGGTAAGTTCACTAACGCGTACACCTGACGAATATAACAGCTCCATCATCGCCCTGTCCCGGAGACCAAGCGCGTCCTGTTTAAACTTCACATCCAGAAGAGAAAACATCTCATCCACCGAAAGAAAGACAGGCAAGTATTTGTCAGCCTGAGGTGCTTGAACCATTTCGGCGGGATTATTACTAATTCTCCCCTCTCGAAGCAGATATTTAAAAAACGATCTTAGCGTTGCAACCTTCCTCGATATAGTAACTTTCTTAATCTTTCTCCGGTAGAGAGACCCTAAAAATGCCCTTATGACAAGGTGATCAATACCAACAAACCCCTCACCGCTTTCTCCTGCAGATATATTGTTTCTCTCCAGATATTCCTTGAACTGCCTTAAATCGGCCAGATAATTCCTCCTAGTGTGTGGAGAAAGATTCCTCACAACCTTCATGTGAACTTCAAAATCTCTTATTGCTTTCTCCATGAATTTATCCTGCCCTTACTTTGGCCCAAAAAAATAACAGCCATGAAAACGCACACTCCGTGTTTTCATGGCGAAGAACAATCATCTGAGAAAGTCGTAATCTGCAATATTTTCAATGAAGTAAGGATGCTACTTTGTTATGGAAGCGGCCATCAACATCGCCTTATTCCAGCATGATAACAACAGCAGGGATTGTCAAAGTTATTATCAAATACTCTCGTACAGCCGTCCCTGAAGGCTATTCTAACAAAAGAACATCCTCCAAGTACCTGGGAATTCCTTTCCTCAACTACAACACCATAACCCCATTCGGGAAAGCGAAGATGGATTACCTGATCACCGACTTGAAGATAAAGCCGCCGAAATTCCTCATTCATGACAACCCCACACTGCCTGTCTATTTATCATTTGTGAAGCTACCCACCCACAGGGCGGGGCTTGCGGGTGCGCTTCCGGTCATTAAAAATCTTAAACTTACCAAGATTTTGTCACATCTTATATTTTCCAAAATCTTCCGGAGATAGACTTTCCAAAAATTCTTCCAAATTTTCCTCTTTTAATTTATCTAAACTCATTCCCTTTTTATCACTCAGATCCAATTTCCTTGATTTTTCAACAACCTTCTCATCTACGAATATAGGGGCGTTTTCCCTTAAAGCAATGGCAATTGCATCACTAGGACGGGAATCAACTATAATATCCTTCCCATCTTTCAGGAAACATATATTGGCAAAAAATGTGTTATCCTTTAAATCATTAATCTCGATTTTGGTCACCTTCACGTCAAGACTCTCTAATATATTGTGTAAAAGATCATGGGTCATCGGCCTGGAAAAACTTACCTTTTCCAATTCCGTCGCTATGGCACTTGCTTCAAAAAGCCCTATCCATATCGGAACAGCCATCTTTTCCTCCATATCTTTTAAAATTACTATGGGTGTATTCGTCAAAGGATCTATAGCCAAACCGGACACCCTCATTTCTATTAACATTTCAAAACCCCCTTTTTATATTAACTCGCCTCTCAAGGAGTGGAGATAGGCCTTAATGATATTTACCGAAACTGTTTTCCCGATAATGTCAGCCCCTCCTTTAAAATTGACGATCTTATTAGACCGTGTTCTTCCCATTACATCATCACGACAATTTTTACTAACTCCTTCCACCAAGACATCCTCTATGCTGCTCTCAAGAACTCGGTTCTTTTCAAGTGAATGTGTTTCCTGAAGGGATTGAACTGTTTGTAACCTCCTGCTTTTAACATCTTCATCCACTTTATTATTAAAATGTATAGCTGCCGTACCTTCACGTTCAGAATACTTGAAAGAGAAAATACCATCAAATCTTATTTCTCCCATAAGATCAACAGTTTCCTGAAATTCCTTCTCGGTTTCTCCGGGAAACCCCACAATAATATCCGAAGTAATACTTATACCGGGGCAAACTTCCCTTAATCTGGTGACTCTGCCCAGGTAATCCTCTCTTGTATAATGTCTGTTCATTCTCTTCAGGACATCATTCGAACCTGACTGAACGGGCAGGTGAATATGCTCGCACAGATTATCAACCTCAGCAAAACACCCTATAATATTTTCCGATATATCTTTAGGATGAGAAGTTGTAAATCTTATCCTTTCTATCCCCTCTACCCTGCTAACCTCATTCAATAATGTGGAGAAATCATGGCATCCACTCATTGTCCTGCCGTAAGAATTTACATTCTGACCGAGTAAAGTTACTTCCTTCACACCATGATCGGCAAGGGCGGCTATTTCATTTATAATGTCCTGAGGTTTTCTGCTCTCCTCCCTCCCTCTCAGAAAGGGGACCACACAATAGGCACAGAAATTATCGCAACCCTGCATCACTGTAACATAGGCGCTTACACTGCCATTTCGCGGTAATGCAAGTATACCTAAGGATTGTACAGATTCGTGAAATGAGGTTTTCACAACCCGGGATCTGGTATTTTCGATATCTCTTATCATTTCGGGAAGGCAATGTATATTATGGGTGCCAAAAACCAGATCCAAGTGCGGCGCCTTTCTAAGAAACTTTAGCCCCAGCTGTTGAGCAAGACACCCACCTATGCCTATTATCAGGTCAGGTTTCTTTAATTTTAATTCCTTGAATCTCCCTAATTCACTGTGCGCCTTCTGCTCGGCCTTTTCCCTGATACTGCATGTATTTATTATAACAAGATCAGCCTTCTTCGTATCCTTCGTCGTTTCATATCCCGACCCTTTAAGCAGTTCCATTATTTGCTCTGAATCATGGACATTCATCTGACATCCGAAGGTCCGAAGATAGAGATATTTTTGTTTCAAAATTTTAAAATACCTATATTATTCAAAGATTTCACATCCTATAAATAAACTTAATACATGAAAAAAACATAGTCAACAAAAAATTAGGCGCAAGGTAAAAGGAACGCAAATATCAAAATGGATAATTACAAAATAATATCTCTTAACCCTTAAAGGCTTGTTGCTCAAAGAAATACCTGTTTGAGCAACAACCTGTTAACCTTTAACCTTTGCCCTTCAACCTTTGATAGAGTAAAGAGCCGATTTCCCCCTGTATACTGCCGCGTCACCCAGCTCTTCTTCTATTCTCAGCAATTGATTGTATTTCGCCAGCCGCTCACTCCGGGAAACTGACCCGCTTTTTATCTGTCCGCAATTTGCCGCCACCGCAACATCCGCCATACAGCTGTCTTCTGTCTCTCCAGACCTGTGGGAGATTACGGTGGTATATCCTGCCTCCTTTGCCCTCTCAATGGTTTCAAGAGTTTCAGTCAGGGTACCTATCTGGTTGAGCTTAATCAGGACAGAATTGGCAACACCGAGCGATATTCCCCTTTCCAGTATTTTTTTATTTGTCACAAAAATATCGTCACCCACAATCTGGATTTTAGAACCCAACTCATCTGTCAGCAATTTCCATCCATCCCAGTCATTTTCGTCGAGCCCGTCTTCTATTGATATGATCGAATATTTTCCGACCAGGTCACTATAGAATTTCACCATCGCCTCAGCGCTCTTACTGGGGCCTTTCTCAGCGGATAGAACATATTTGCCATCAGAATAAAATGAACTTGCCGCTGAATCAATGGCTATATATATGTCTTTTCCCGGTTCATAACCCTCTTTTTCAATCGCTTCCGTTATAAGAGAGAGGGCCTCTTCATTGGATTTCAGATTGGGCGCAAATCCTCCTTCATCCCCGACTGAAGTATTATAACCTCTGCCTTTAAGCACTTTCTTTAAACCATGAAACACCTCGCTGCACATTCGCAGACCTTCTTTAAAATTCTCTGCACCAACCGGCATGATCATAAATTCCTGGATATCAACATTGTTGTCCGCATGTTGTCCGCCATTCAAAATATTGGTCATCGGCACAGGGATTTCCCTGGCGGAAACTCCTCCAATATATCTGTAAAGCGGAAGGCCTACCGCCTCCGCAGCCGCCTTGGCACAGGCAAGGGATACTCCCAGGATAGCATTTGCGCCGAGGGATCCTTTGTTGTCCGTTCCATCCAGTTCAATCATGGTGTAATCAATTTCCCTCTGGTCGCAACAGTCCATCCCTATTATCTCAGGAGCAATCTTATAGGTTACATTTTCCACGGCCTTCTCAACACCGAGACCGTGATATCTTTCCTTGTCACCGTCCCTCAGCTCGACCATTTCATGTTCTCCCGTTGATGCACCGGATGGGACTGATGCCCTGCCGACTATTCCTGAACTCAGCGTGACCTCCACTTCTACTGTTGGGTTTCCTCTTGAATCAAGTATTTCCCTTGAATATACGTCGATTATTTCAGTCATATCTGCTTTCCTCCCATTTGAAAGTATTATAGCAACTTGATGTCTGGAGAATGTATCTGCTACTCATTCTCACCACATTTTACTTATACTAATCGAGGGGTATTTTCAAGTTGATTGAAAAAGAAACAAGTCCGGGAATCAATCTCTGATTCCAGAGGTTTCCCTAAATCCGATATTAAGGTTTGAATTAGCGGGAAAATGATTGAAAAAACCT
>CAZYTP010000077.1:0-12682 GCA_964650385.1 uncultured Syntrophales bacterium
CCGGGATGCGGGAAATGCTTTCACCCACATCGGCCATCGTGGGAATGGGTCTTGATAAATCAGTGGCTCTCTTAACAGACGGCAGATTCAGCGGGGGCACAAGAGGAGCCGCCATAGGACACATATCTCCCGAAGCGGCTGAAGGAGGACCTATCGGTCTTATAAAAGAGGGAGACACCATTGTTATTGATATCCCGAATAAAAAGATCGATTTAAAAGTGGATAAAAAGGAACTGGATAGGAGGAAAAGGGCTTTTAAACCCAAAGACCCACCCATCAAGACGGGCTACCTTGCAAGATATGCCAAAATGGTCACATCGGCAAGTACCGGGGCTATCTTTAAAGATTAACCTAATGAAAAAACTCTTCCTCTTCGACTTTGACGGAGTTGTTGTCGACTCGTTAGAACTATACGAAAAAGCTGTTAATCTATGTCTGGAAAAAATCGGAAGTCCATTTATAAGGAATCGTTCCGATTTTATGGCACTTTTCGAGGAAAACTTTTACGACTCCATCCGCAAGAAGGGGGTTAATGTTGAAGAATTTATTAAAATGTCGGCGATTATCGCGCCGACATTGAATTATGACAAGGTTTTCCCACATTATAATCTGGCACCCGTTCTCGCAAAACTCAAGAAAGACAACTTTCTGCTAATTATTTCATCCAACTCGAACTATGCCATAAATCTGATGCTTTCAAAGTACAAGTTTGATCTTTATTTTCAAGATGTTATGGGGTATGAACACACATTCAGCAAGAGCAAGAAGATTATCCAGTCGATGAATACGTTAAAGATTGCAAAGGAAAAAACCTATTACATAGGAGATACAGCGGGGGATATCAAAGAAGGAAAAGAGGCAAAGGTTAAAACTGTCGCGGTGACATGGGGATGGCACTCAAGGAACAAACTGAAATCAACCAGCCCGGATTATATTATCGACACTCCCGAAGAACTCCTGCGAATTTGAAAATGCACAGTGAGCACTCGCATTCCCTGCAGCAAGCTTCAGGTTCTCTAAACCAATCATAGTTCTGCCCTTGACATATATAAAATCGATCAATATATTATTGACGCGAATAAAGCATAACGCCCTAACCCCGATAAACGGGATAAGTCCCACTAAAGGGGATAAATATGTTAACGAAATTGTTTTCTGCCAGAAAAGCGCAGAAAATAATTTCTAACTTACTAAAACATGCTCCTGTAAAAAACAGGAGTCGGCTTTATGAAAGCAGTGAACAACTTTTTCTGAAGAAGTTAATTTGGTAGGGGCTATGGAAGATCATATCATAAAGATGTTTAAAGAAAGCAGCCAACTCAAAGAGGTCTTCGTTAATGAAAACCTTCTTGGGATTGTAAAAGTTATTGAAGTTATAACAGAAGCTCTAAAGGCAGAAAACAAAATACTTATCTTCGGAAACGGAGGAAGCGCTGCTGATGCTCAGCACTTGGCAGCAGAATTTGTAAACAGATTTGTGATAGAAAGACCTCCACTTCCGGCGATTGCTCTTAGTACTGATACCTCTGTAATAACAAGTATCGGCAACGATTATGATTTTTCAGAAATTTTCGCCAAGCAGATCAGGGCAATAGGAAAACCCGGAGATATAGCTTGGGGTATAAGCACCAGCGGCAATGCCCCTAATGTCGTAAAAGCCCTGGAGACCGCAAAAAAAATGAATCTGATTACAATCGGCTTTACAGGAAGAGATGGAGGCAATGTCCTTAAAATAGTCGATTATTCTTTGAATGTTTCTTCGAATAATGTCCCTCGAATTCAAGAAGTTCATATTACAACAGGACACGTCATCTGCGAAATGGTGGACTATAAGTTATTTCAAAAACCGGAGGGTAAATAGTGACAGACAAAAAAGCGAGAGATAACCAAAGTAACACCAGAAGAAAAAATGGGGAAAACAGCAAGGGAAAAAAAGAGGCCAAGTATACAGACAAAATAGAACTTCAGGGAAAGCCAATAGAAGAGAACGACAGCGATCTCCTTATGAATCTTGAGGAAAAGGGGACAGAAGCAGCCGAAAATTATGATAAATTTTTACGCGTAGCTGCGGAATTTGACAATTACAAGAAACGCGTCGCAAAAGAACGAATTGAGTTCATAAAGTACGGCAATGAAGCTCTCGTCAAAGATATGTTACCGATAGTAGACAGCCTGGACAGGGCGCTGGAACATGCCGGTAACCTGGAAGATTTTGATGCATTTATAAATGGTTTTAAGCTTATCCAGAAACAATTTCTCGGTTGCCTGGAAAAACATGGTGTGGAAAGGATTCAATCAATTGGAATGGATTTTAACCCAAGCGTCCATGAGGCAATGTTGCAGGTAGAAAGTAAAGAGCTCGGAGAAAATAAAAATGTGGAAGAATTTGAAAAGGGATATCTTTTGAACGGGAGGTTGTTGAGACCTGCGAAGGTTTCCGTTTCGAAAAATGTGATAAAAAAGAATGTTTTAGATGATAAATAGGAAATATTAAGGAGGTTTACTTTAAAATGGGAAAAATAATAGGTATTGATTTAGGAACAACAAATTCGTGTGTTGCCGTGATGGAAGGAGGAGATCCTGTTGTCATAGCCAATCAGGAGGGAAACAGGACAACACCTTCTACGGTTGCCTTTACCGACAGTGACGAGAGGCTGGTGGGACAAATCGCCAAAAGACAAGCGATAACCAATCCTGAAAATACCGTTTATGCCATAAAGAGACTCATTGGAAGAAAATTTTCCTCCAAAGAGGTTCAGCATGACATAACTATCAGCCCCTTCAAGATTACCAAGGCTAAAAATGGAGATGCGCAGGTTACCATAAAGGGCAAAAATTACAGTACACCGGAAATATCTTCAATGGTTCTGGTAAAGATGAAACAGACTGCTGAAGATTATCTCGGTGAGAAGATTACCGATGCGGTAATCACTGTGCCCGCGTATTTTAACGATTCCCAGAGGCAGGCAACAAAAGACGCAGGAAAGATTGCCGGTCTGAACGTTCTGAGGATTATCAATGAACCGACCGCCGCATCTCTCGCTTACGGTCTTGACAAGAAAAAGGATGAAAAGATCGCAGTGTTTGACCTTGGTGGAGGAACCTTTGACATATCCATCCTGGAGCTGGGTGATGGTGTTTTTGAAGTTAAATCAACAAATGGAGACACCCACCTGGGAGGGGAAGACTTTGATCAGAAGTTAATAGATTATCTGGCCGACGAATTCAAGAAAGATCAGGGTATAGACCTGAGAAATGACAAAATGGCCTTACAAAGGATCAAGGAAGCGGCAGAAAAGGCGAAGATGGAACTTTCTACCTCGATGGAAACCGATGTTAACCTTCCCTTTGTTACCGCTGACTCATCAGGCCCCAAGCATATGAATATAAAACTTACCAGGGCTAAACTGGAGATGCTGGTTGATGACCTGGTAGCAAAAGTGGAAGCTCCCTGCAAAACTGCTCTCAAAGATGCCGGCCTTACGACAAAAGACATAGATGAGATTATCCTGGTCGGGGGCATGACCCGAATGCCGGTAGTTCAGCAAAAGGTCAAGCAGATATTCGGAAAAGAACCAAATAGGGGAGTTAACCCTGATGAAGTCGTTGCGATAGGAGCTGCAATTCAGGCAGGGGTGTTAGCCGGTGACGTAAAAGATGTCTTGCTGTTAGACGTAACTCCTCTTTCATTGGGAATAGAGACATTGGGCAGCGTTATGACCAGGCTGATTGAAAAAAACACGACCATTCCCACAAAGAAAAGTCAGATATTTTCTACCGCCGCGGATAATCAGCCTGCCGTGAGCATCCACGTGCTCCAGGGAGAACGTTCCATGGCAGCAGACAACAGGACACTCGGAAGATTTGAACTGGTAGGTATTCCCCCGGCACCGAGAGGTCTTCCTCAAATAGATGTTACATTTGATATCGATGCCAACGGTATCGTTCATGTTTCCGCCAAGGATATGGGCACAGGAACAGAACAGAGCATCAAGATCACCTCTTCGAGCGGTCTTTCTGAAGAAGAAATAGACAAATTGGTGAAAGAAGCCGAGTCGCATTCTGAGGATGACAAAAAGAAGAAAGACTTAATCGAGATCCGAAATCAGGCTGACTCATTGATTTACAGTGTTGAGAAGAATCTCAGAGAGTTTGGAGATAAGGTAGATGCAGGGGAAAGGACAAAAATCGAAGAGGCCATTGCAAAAATTAAGACGGCCATGGAGGGTGATGATATCGATGCCATAAAGGCTTCCCAGGAAGAGCTGACCCAGGCATCTCACAAACTTGCTGAGGCCATGTATGCCAAGACAGCAGCAGAACAGGCAGGACCAGAAGCAGGCGCAACCTCTGCCCCGGAAGAGGAAGGAAAAGGGGAATCAGAAAAGAAAGAGGATGATGTTGTAGATGCTGATTTTGAAGAGGTCAAGTAAAGGCAGCTATCAGCGGTAAGCAATCAGTCATCAACCTTAAAAATAATATACCCGGAAGTCATAATAATTGACCGGGGGCGCATCCCGCAAGCCCCGCTTTGTAGGCGGGATAAAGGGGCGCAATGAAAATAAACATATTGTTCGCAACGGCTCACTATCTACGATTCTCTACCGGGAAGCTCTTTGCCCGTAAGGGCAAGCTTCCCTTTCGGGCATTTTTATTTTAATTCGAATGTATGAAAAAATTTGCAACAGAGAAGATTACTGTTTTTTCGATTCAGCTCCTCTTAATTTGTGCCCTTGTTCTTACCTTCATTCTGCCGGCCTTGTCTTCATCATATGCAACCAGTCAAAGTCCGGAATGTTGCGTAACACTGCTTAAAAACAGAGATTATTTTCCGGCCCTGATAAAGGCAATCGACGGCGCTGAAAAAGAAATCGTCATGTCCTTTTTTCTATTTAAAACTAATGGATACCCCAACAACTGTCCCGATATTGTTGTCGCTCATCTCATTAGCGCGGCAAGAAGAGGTGTTACGGTTAAAGTGATCCTTGAAACGGGCAGGGATTTAAATCTCGACAAAAATAATAGAGAAACCGGAATTAGATTGAAAAACGGAGGGATTGACGTGTATTTTGATCGTCCGACAACAAAAACTCACACCAAGGTAGCTGTCATCGACAGAAAATATACTTTTCTGGGGAGCCATAATTTGACTAACTCTGCATTGAAATACAACAACGAACTCTCAATATTAATAGACTCTCCGAAGGCGGCCCTGGAAACACTAAATTACATAAATACTCTGTATTGATAGGTGCCAAGTATTCAGCAAGACAAAAAAACAACATGGCATTCCAGAAGCGTGGCTTTTACGATGATGGAACTTTCGTATGATCTCTTATTATTGCTGAATGCTTACTATAAATGAGGAGAAAAACTTGATTTTAACAAGGTGGCTTAGAATATTCGTGGTCTTTTGTTTTATCCTCATCCTGCTCTTAGCGGGGTGTGCCGGAATACCTTTAGTTGAAGAAGAAAAAATGTTGATGCCACCTGAGGTTCCTAAAAAATTCCTCCTCACATTCAACAATGCTGAGAAGGCATTCAATGGAGGAATGTTAGATAAAGCACTGAGTCTCTATGGAGAAATTCTAAAACAGCATCCTCCGAAAGACTTGGCAGCATGGACTTATTTCAAGACAGGTGAGATATATATTATCAAAGGGGATTTTGAGGAAGCCGTTAATTTTTTTGATGCAATGGCTGAAAAATTCCCAAGAAATCCACTCTACAATGAGGCCCGCTATCAACTTGCTTTCTGTTACTCCAATCTGGGAAGGTATGATGTTTCCCTTAAAATAGCAGAGAAGCTTTCGAAAGAGCAGGTTTCACCTTACCAAAAAGCTCGGATATTGACGCTTATCGGTGACAACTTTGTCGGACTTGGAAAACCTTATGACGCCTTTGCATACTATATGAATGCTCTCAAGAACAATCCCTCTCCAATTCTCACAGATGATATAAAAAAGAAGGTTATAGACGTTATTGATAAAAGGGCATCCATAGACGAACTTGGAAGCATATATCAATCCCAATGGTATGGATACCCCCGGGGATATATCCTCTTTGCCCTGGCCGACGCCCATTATCAAAACAAGGATTTTGAAAACGCAAAGAAATACATCAATAAACTCCTCTTTTATCATGGAGAGAGCCACCCACGCTTCGAAAAAGCGACAAAGCTTCGTCAGAGGATAGAAGAGATTGAAACTGTAGACCACCATGCCATAGGTTGCATTCTCCCTCTCACCGGAAGATATGCCCGCTATGGAAACAAAGCATTAGAAGCTATTATTCTCGCAACCGGAATATTCGACCCTGAGAAAAAAAGCCCGATAAAACTTATTATTGAAGATTCTAAAAGCGATCCGGTTACAGCCAGAGAAGCAGTGAGCAAATTAGTCAAACAAGATAATGTGATCGGCATTTTAGGTCCTCTCGGAAGTGCAACTGCTATTGAGGCTGCCAGGGAAGCTCAAAAACTGAACGTTCCGATACTGACACTGACGCAGAGTGAGGGAATAACCAAACTTGGAGATTACATTTTCCGGAATTTTCTGACCAGTCTAATGCAGGTAAGTACCCTTGTGAAGTACTCTATTCAAAACCTTGGGATAACCAGATTTGCCATACTTTATCCAACAGATAACTCTGGCATTGAAATGATGAACCTGTTCTGGAATGAGGTGCTGCGCTGGGGAGGGGAAATAAGGGGTGTGGAGTCATATGACAGCAACCAGACAGATTTCGGAAGAGAAATCAAAGCATTAACCGGCCTCAATTTTATGGAGGAGAAGAAAGAAGAGACAGAGGAGAAGCCGGAACCGATAATCGATTTCGATGCCCTTTTTATTCCCGATTCACATTCCAAGGCAAGGATGATAGTCCCCCAGCTGGCTTTTTATGATGTAACAGGAATTCAAATACTCGGTACCAATAGCTGGAATTCCCCACAGCTTCTCGAGGGAGAAAGTAAATACCTTGACGGAGCCATTTTCGTTGACGGTTTCTTCCAAGACAGTTTTTATCCTGATGTCAGGAATTTTATTGATAATTTTTATGTTGCCTACGGCAGGAAACCTGATGATTTAGAAGCCCTGATATACGACGCGGCCAGCATCATGGTAAATACTTTAAACAAAAACAAAATCGAGATAAGAGACGATTTGAGAATCAGTCTTTTAAATTTAAAAGACTATCCCGGAATTACAGGAAAAACATCCTTTTCAGAAACGGGAGAAGTAGAAAAGTCGCTCTTCGTTCTCATGGTAAAAGGGGAAAAATTCGTTCAGATTAATTAGCAACCCAATCTCATGAATACAAAAGGGGTCTTGCGTTCCTCGGATTCACTTTGCTCCTGTTCTCCCTTTCTCGTTTAAAGGCTCGTCTACTGACCAGACCTGCGGTCTGATCTCTTTTATAGACTTGAAATTATACACGTCTTTGCCGGCTTTGAGCAACGCCTTGTGGGGAGAGACTTCAAGAGTCATTTCTACCTCTCGCATTCGGCTTCGAAGAATGTTGGCCAAAAGCAGGGCCTTTTCAACGCCGTCACCGCGACCGTAATTCCACACCTCATCAGGCTGGGCAAGCCGTCCCGGCTCATCATATATTGATTCGTCGGGCATTGCGCCAATCTTCGACAGTATTTCACCGACGTCAAGTTCCCTGGAGCCCTCGATGGAAACTGGATTGCGCTCTGTGGCAGCGATCAGGAAAGGTTCCGGTTCAGTGCGGTTAATGTCACGATAGGCGTAAAAAGCCATCTCTGCCATGTTACTACGCTCACGGATAGCTTCAAGCCTGCCGATGATGTCTGGGCGTGTCATACCCAACTGTATTCCCAGCGGTTCCTCACTTGAGACAATTTCCTTTGCTTTGATGTCTGGAAGCCTGGGTTCCACATGGCAGAATTGTGCGAGGTTTTCAATCGCAATCTGCGAATCCAGGCAGTCAGAAGCAAACTGTTCCTTGAGGCGGGCAACATCATCGGATTTGTCCATATCAATATTCTTTTGACGAATAAAGTGTTCAAGCTCATTCATGACAATTCTGCGCGGCATCGGGGACAGCTGGAATTCATCTCTCTCAATCTCAAGCAACAGCTTTTCACGCGTGTTGTCGTTCACCCTGTACGAACTGCTCTGCTCATAAGCGTATACTTTATCGGCGGCGATGTAATGATTAATTCCTTTCAGGGACTGCTTGAACTGAAAACATTTCTGGAGATCGCTCCTGTACCGCAGAAAATTTCCCAAAAGGGCGTCGTCAAACCGAACTTTCATGTAGTTTCGGAGTCTCTCCGTAAAATGCGTATAGGTTTCAACGTCAATAGACGCTTCTTTGTAAACGGTGTGCACATAACCGGTTTCGTGGACAACCATCGTGATGCGCTCATTTTCCTGGGCACGGCGGGCCTGAGCTGAGAGCGCCGTGCCGTTAAACCACATATTCTTTGTTAGCAACCTCCGGTTGTTTGTCAGAAGTCCGTCGTCGATATCTATGAAATTCTGCGAGTGGAGGGGCGTTGCCATCATGTATATGTCATTCAGGGGGATTCCGGCTATGATGAAAAGAGCGGCAGAATACAGTGCTGCCAGAGAGACGCATTCTCCCGCGCCCGTTGCATAGTTTAGCTTGTGTTTAAAGGCATCCATCGCCTCTACCGTTTCGGTTTTCCAGTACGGGATCACATTGTCCCGATACTTGTCCAGGCCAAAATGGGTACGGATATCTATATCAAAATAGTACTTATCGCCCTCGTAGCCAAAGAGGGCATTGGCATTTGCAAGGGTCTCTTCGTCTATAAAGTTTCTGAATCGCTTAAGCTCCCGTTCCTGGGTCGTCAGTCCCCACGTCTCCAAATCGAGGTTGAACTGGTAATTGTCCATGATATACTGTTTCAACCTCAAGATGCGTCTATAGGGATTAAGCCGCTCCACTCCGTCAAACCACGGGTCTTCACGCCATCTCCATATCCGCGGTGACATAATGTTGGCCAGGACCAGGCTGTATATCAGATCCGGGAATATGAACATCTCCATGTCGGAAAGCGTGATAGCCGACGACCTCTGCTCTATATCTCGTAAATCAGTCATAAGGATTCCTCCCGATATTACTGTCACTATAAATCAAACATATAAAAGGTAAATAAAGATTACCGATATTATGAGGAATATGATCGTCATGATACCTCCAGCTCGTATAAAATCTGCACTACCGTACCTTCCCGGCGACATGATCAATGCATTAACATGATGTGTGGGAAGAACAAATGTATTCGATGCACATAGAGCAACAAGGAGTGCCAGACCGCGAGGATCAAGTCCGGACACATCGCCCATAATCATGACGAGGGGAACGAGTAAAACCGTGGCTGCCACGTTTGTCATGAAGAGAGAGAACATTGTGGCGAGGAGAGCAACAGCAAAAAGAATGATAATTGCATGGGCTCCTTCGAGTATGTGCAACATTTGTGAAGCAATGTATGCAGCAGCACCGGTGTGATCCATGGCGATACCGAGGGGAATCAATCCTGCCAGCAAAAATACCGTTTTCCAGTCAACAGCCTTGTATGCTTCGTCAATCGGCACAATTCTGAGAAGTATCATGGCGAGGGCTCCTGTCAGAAGACCGAGAGAAATCTGAAAGCTGGTGAGAGCAAGCATGATAGCCCCGACGAAGCACAGAGTAGCCGCAATCGGTCTTGACTCCTCTGTTGCTTCTGCCGCTTTAACCGGCGTAACGAGGACGAAATTGATATTGTCGGCCATGGCCTTGATCCGTTCCCATCGACCGTGAACAATAAGCGTGTTACCGGGCTGGAGTGCCTGATCTGAAAAATCTACCTGCTCTTCTCCCTCTCCGCTGAGAAGCATAATCGGTTCGACGCCATATGTTTTACGAATCGATATTTCACGCAACGTTTTTCCTATAAGCGGTGACCTGACGGGGATTATTAATTCTGCGAAACCGGCACGGCCAGCCGTCTTCAGGTGCTCAAAGGGCTTCATGTCTTTTTTGAACATTAATTCGTATTCTGAAACGAAGCGTAAAAGATTGCTCTGATCACCAAGGAGCGCGAGCCTCTGACCCGCAGCAAACGGAGTATGTCTCCACGGAGCGTACAGTACATCACCTCCATCAGCGAGAGCGAGAAGATTGAGCCTGTGTTTTGTCCATAATTCTACCTCCTCTATCGTTTGCCCCACCAGCGGACTCTTCGAGGTGATGACGCACTGGTAGATGGTGGTCGGAAGATGCCATGTATCGATCAATCGTTGCTGGACGCTGACGGTTTTTTCTTCTTTTTCTTTTGCACCGGGAAGGACATATTTGCCGAAAATCAGGAAATACAGCAGCCCTACAGCAAGAAGGGCTATCCCCGCCGGAGTGACACTGAAGAGACTGAAAGCTTCTTGTCCTCTCTGTCGTAAGAGATCATTCAGAACGAGAAGTGGGGTCGAACCGACCATACTCAAATTACCACCCAGTATGGCTGCAAAACCCATTGGCATCAAGAGCCTTGATGCAGGTATTCCTGTGCTTTTGGAAATCCTCAACATTGCCGGCAGGAAAAGCGCTGCGGCGCCGATGTTTTGCATGAACGCGGAAATTAAACCAACTGTTAGTGATACCAGGCCGATCAAGCGCTTTTCATCTGAGCCGGCCGCCGAAATGATAGGTTGTATGATCCGATTCATTGCGCCGGAGCGATCAACTCCGTAGCCGAGGATCATCACAGCGATAATCGCAACCACGGCATTACTGGCGAGTCCCGAAAAAGCCTCAGTCGGTTTGATGAGCCCCAGCCAGGGCAGGCATACCATCACACCAATGGCGACAACATCGACTCGCAGGAGTTCACTGACAAAGAGAAACACGGTCACAGCAAGTATCATCAGGACTAAAGCAATCTGAAGTGTCATGGTATGACTCCGTTTCTATCATTCCTCCATTTAAAATGGCCATATGACCGGCGCAAGCAACACCGTGGCAATCCAGAAAATGATGTTCAGGGGTACGCCAATACGGGCAAAGTCGGAGAATTTATACCCTCCGGGCGCATAGATCATGGTATTGGTCTGATAGCCGATGGGTGTGGCAAAACTCGTTGAGGCAGCGAATGTTATTGCCATGAGAAACGGCCGGGAACTCACCCCCATGATTTCTGCGGCGGAAAGCGCTATGGGTACCAAGAGAATTGCCGAAGCATTGTTCGACATTATCGAGGTTAGCACGGCGGTTATGAAATAAATACATGCAAGAACTGCAAGCGGTCCCAGTTTGATCAGTGGTTTTATGATTATGTTGGCGAGCCACGCGGCGGTTCCTGTCTCTTGCATGGCAAGACCAAGGGGGAGGATACCTCCAAGGAGAAAAATGACTTTCCAGTCTATCGCTTTATATGCCTCTTCGATTGTGATACAGCGGCCGAGCACCATGGCAACTGCGGCAATTAACGCCGCGACGAGTATCGGTACAACGTTAAATGCGACAAGAAGTACGACTGATATTAAAATCCCCAGTGCCGTTATGGCCCGGTCTTTTCTGATATGCAGATCTGTCAACTCATTGGTGACGATCAGATCGGTCGATTTCATAATCCGTTGAACCGACTCTCTGTCACATTGCAGGAGCAGTGTATCATTGTCATCGAAGCTGATATCGACAAGACGATCACGAAGAATTTTGCCGCGCCGCTGTATGGCCAGGACCACGCAGCCATAGCGCCGTATGTAATCGGCGCTCCGGAGGGTTCGTCCAATCAGCCGCGATCGTGGCGGAACCAGTGCCTCAATAAGTTCGATCTTGTCCGACTCAAGCTTCTGATCATTGATTACCACATCCGCTCTCGTTTCAAGGCTATATTTGTCCTTTATTTTGATCAGTTCATCTGCGTTTCCGTGGAGGAGCAGATAGTCGTCTTCTCTGATTTTTGTGGCCGAAGCCCGCCATGTGGCTTTGCCGTCCCTTATGATTTTTATGAGATCGATGTCTCCCAGATCTTTATTTTTCATATATACCCACTGTTTACCGATCAGTGGTGACCCGTTTTTGACCTTCATTTCCGCCAGATAACCGGCGAGCCTGTATTTGTCGATCTGCTCGTCTACTCCTTTTCGCTTTGGTATCAACATCCTGGAAAAGAAAGTCAGGTAAAGGACTCCGATAAGCGTTAGAACGATCCCCAGGGGCGCGAATTCAAACATATGAAAACGCTCGAAACCGTTTGCCACAGCCATTGAATTAACCAGTATGTTGGTGGATGTTCCGATAAGGGTACAGACACCACCGAACTGGCTCGCGAAGGATAGAGGTATCAACACTCGGGACGGGGCAATTCGCCGTGTTTTTGCGAGGATGACGGTAACCGGTATCAGGATGGCAACGGTTGCCGTATTAATAATAAAAGCTGAAAGGAGAGCAACGGCAAAGGCAGAGCACAATAATCAGTCTCCGTTCCCCCTTGCCGGCAAGCCTGTCGAGATGCCGGGCCAGCCATTCGACGAGACCCGTCCGCGCCAGTCCCGCACTCAGTACGAACATAGCAGCAATCGTCGCCGTGGCCGTGCTGGCAAATCCGTACAAAGCCTGGTCAGGTTTAACAAGCTGTAAAATGAGTAGCGCAACCTATAAGGATTGAGTCGATCCGCGAAGCGGTCGAACTCAATCCTTTGTTCAA
>CAZYTP010000078.1:0-12410 GCA_964650385.1 uncultured Syntrophales bacterium
GGCATTATCAGCGCCCCCGAGCCAAATCATGCTATTAAAGTGGTTATTGACGAAGCCCTTAAGTGCAAAGAATCCGGTGAGTCAAAAACCATCCTCTTGGCACATAGTGGACATGGGCATGTTGATATGGCCGCCTATGATGCCTACCTTTCCGGTAAACTCCATGATTATGAGTATCCCAGGGAAATGATAGAAAAGGCTTTAGCTCAACTTCCCAAAGTATAAGCAGCAATGGGGACAGATTTGAAATCTGTCCCCATAAACTTTCAAATCTGTCCCCATAAAAGCTATGGAATAACAAAATGGAAAAATATGATCACTTAGAAATAAGGTGTCCGAGACTGGGAGGGGAGATTACCTTTGCCTATTGCCGGAGAGAAAGGGATAATCTTCCATGCCCCCGCATTATCACCTGCTGGGAGATGTATTTTCCAGTTGAAAAATATCTCAGATCAAAGCTCTCCCGCGAAGAATGGAACCGTTGTTTCAATCAAGCACCGAAAGATAAGGTGATATCTTTGGTCGAGCTTGTAGAAACAACAAAAAAGCAAAAACAGGTCCCGGACTAAAAATCCCTTACCACCCTTTCACAAATGTTCTTGCCTCCCTGTCAGATTTCAGATAATCTGATCTCCGGTGGTCTTGTAAAAAGTCATTTTTGTCACCCTTAATTTATTTCAGGGTCTCTAACTTACTGAAACAATTAGATGCTGAAACAAGTTCAGCATGACAAATGGTGCAGTTTATGACTTTTTACGAATACATCAATCTCCGATGGCTGATAAATCAATGGATCTGTTTGATCAAACCGAAAAAGAGAAAAAACGGGAAATGAGCCCGCTGGCGGACAGGATGCGGCCCGAAACCCTTGAGGCTTTTGTGGGACAGCACCACCTTCTTGGAAGGGATGGACTGCTTCGCCGCGCCGTAGAAGAGGACAAGTTGTTTTCTGTGATTTTCTGGGGACCGCCTGGTTCGGGAAAGACAACCCTCGCCCGCATCATCGCCCGTGATACAAAGTCTCATTTTGAAGCATTCTCTGCTGTTCTTTCCGGAGTCAAGGAAATTAGATCCGTTATCGAAGAGGCAAAGTCACAGCTTCGCTATCATCGAAAAAAAACCGTTCTCTTCGTGGACGAAATCCACCGGTTCAACAAGGCCCAGCAGGATGCCTTTCTGCCACATGTGGAAAGCGGTCTAATTACGCTTATCGGTGCCACAACTGAGAACCCCTCATTTGAAGTCATCGCCCCACTACTCTCAAGGACTCGGGTAATGGTCTTAAAGCCCTACACTGATGACGAGTTATCAATCATCCTGAAGCGGGCACTGAGTGACGAAGAAAACGGTCTTGGAACGCTCTCCCTTCAGATTGACCCGGATGCCCTGGAACACATCATCTGGACGGCCGATGGAGATGCCCGTACAGCCATGAATAATCTGGAGGCAGCAGCATTTCTCGTACAGGAAAAGGAGGCGGGGCAAAGAAAAATCACACGAAACGTGGTGGAAACGGCTATCCAGAAGAAAGCCCTCCAATATGACAAGTCTGGCGAAGAGCACTACAATCTCATCTCAGCCCTTCACAAGAGCCTGCGGGGGAGTGACCCGGATGCCGCACTTTACTGGCTCTGCCGTATGCTCGAAGGGGGCGAGGATCCGCTCTATATTGCCCGCCGTATGGTCAGATTTGCTTCTGAAGATATAGGGAATGCCGACCCTGATGCACTATCGATAGCAGTCTCTGCCATGCAGGCCTTTCAATTCATCGGTCTCCCCGAAGGTGAACTTGCCCTGGCACAGGCCGCCGTATACCTTGCAACGGCCCCGAAGAGTAACGCTATCTACACAGGCTACGGAAATGCCAAAAAGACCGTAGGCACAACCGGCACCCTCCCGGTACCACTTCATATTCGAAATGCGCCAACAGGCTTGATGAAGGATCTCGGCTATGGCAAGGGGTATAAGTATGATCACAATTTCCCCGATGCCCATGCCCCGCAGGACTATCTCCCTGAAAAACTGAAGGGACAGATTTACTACCGGCCTACAGAGAGGGGCTACGAAAAAGTCGTCAAGGAAAGGCTTGAAAAGTGGCGCAAGCTTCGGGAATCAAAAAACAAATGAGGCGTCAGTCTCTGCATTCCATAGACATCCATTCTTTCCACGCCCAATGCGATTCACTGTAACCACGAAAGACATGCAAATCGGAAATATTATGTGCAGGCAATTCAAACAAATTCTCACTCGTGATCAGCGAAGGTTCCATCGTAATTGACTTGAAGTCTTCGCCTGAAATCTTTAAAAGTACAGTACGGACAATAACCCTGCCGATCTGGTACGGATCAGTCGCCACCGTCGCTACCCACGTTGTGCGGTTTTGTTTCATTATTTCCAGATCTTCTTCAATCAGATCCATAGAGTAGATTTTTATTTCCTTTTCTCTCAGTCTCTTTTCTGAAATAAGTTCGTTCACTGCTCTGACGGCCGCCTTCGCAAATTCATCCCACATTGCCACAATTGCTCCAATTGATTTTCCAGGGCTATTCCAACCAGCAATTTCACGGTTCTCGATCAGGGCGTTTTTTATTGTCATCTTTTTTTCGTTTTGCGACGCATTGACATCTACTTCGCATCCGGATACCTGCCGAATCCGAGGATAACACTTGATGGCGCTGTTCCAGGTATAATCCCTTTTCTGTAGCGGCAAGTATTCCGTTGCATCGTTGACATAAAGTACCCCCACTTTCGATTGGTCGGAGAAATCCGCATTGATTTTTCTGGCCAGCAAAATGCTCATGAACATATCGTCCTGGGAAACTTCAGTGACACCATTTACGGGAAGTCCGGTATCGAAAACAACTGTTTTTATACCGGACTTGATTGCCTGGTCTGCCATGTTCTCAATCTTTTTTTGCAGCCTGTAATCCTTCCCGGTGTGACCATGGTGAACGATAATGGCATCCGGAGCCGTTTCGATCGCCTCGCGTAGAGACTGCAAATACGGTTTAGATTCACTTATATCTATCCAGAGAGGCTCGATGCCGAACACATCTGCCATCGAGTTGACACCCTCTTTAAATCGATCCATGAACTCTCCTTCCGAAAATCCACGGATGACCACCAGTTTGGGGGGATTGGCAAGCAGCGAACGCACAATATCAACACTGGCTTTTTCTTTCTGTTCGCTAAGTTCCTGCAAGGCATTCTGTTCAAACAGCAGGTCCGGACTCTTCTCCTGCCAACAATCGAAAAAGGCACTGCTCAATCCGATCGACACAAAGAGACACTCCTGTTTTGTTTCCTCTTGGAGTTTTTTAAGCCTTTCTTTGAATTGACGGATCATTCCAGGGATTTTGTAAACCTTGATATAAGATACAATCCTAAAATTATCGTGATCTTTCCGGCTTTTATAGAACCCCTCGGTTCTGAACTCATACGCACCAACAAGACCAAGATCCTGAATAACCTGGCTAATGAATTCCGCGGTACCGGAGTATCTGTCTCGGGGGAAAATTGAAGGCACATGCACGGCAAACATTATCCCTCGATCAAGCAAGTCAGGAGAAAGGGACTCAACGGAGGGCAGATACTCCCTGTCGCAGTCAGTCAAATAAGCAATTATATCGTTTTCCAGATTTCTCAGATAAACATCCGCCATGAATATGTTCTCAACCTCTTCAAAAATGTGGAACGTGTATTTGGGCGATAGCGTTCTCTATCCTTAAATCGAGGGACTAACCTGTATTTATCTTCCATGCGCACTTGATTTTGTGTTGTTTCCGGTTTAGTGTTGTTTCCGGTTTAGTGTTGTTTCGTGGTTTAGTGTTGTTTCGTGGTAAGAATAGCACGATTGGAAACATTTTCAAAGATTGAAAAAAATCTAACCACATTAATAAAAGGCAGGCATGTATTTTTCATGAAATCAATCGTTCAATTAATCCGAAAGCGTATTTCGTGCAGAACCTACGAGGGCAAGGCTGTTGAAGAAGAAAAAGTGGCGCAATTGTCTGATTTTTTAAGCAGAAACACGAGGGGCCCTTTCGGCAGTATACTCAGATTCAAGCTCCTCGATCTAACTGAACTGGAGCGAAAGGAAATTAAGACCCTTGGAACCTATGGAGTAATCAAAGGCGCGCGACTATTCATTGTGGGAACCGTAACCAGGGGATATAAGGCGATGGAGGATTATGGATATTGTATGGAAAAGAATATCCTTGTTGCCACCGATCTTGATCTCGGCACCTGCTGGCTTGGAGGAACGTTTAACAGAAGCGGTTTTGCCGGAAGAATGAACGTGGCTGATAAAGAACTCCTGCCGGCTGTCAGTCCCATCGGCTATGTCAAAGATAAGCGGTCTCGAACGGATAATCTTTTCAGGTTTATAGCGGCGTCAAACAAGAGAAAACCGTGGAGTGAACTTTTCTATGACGGGTCTTTTAAAATTCCACTTGTTGAAAAACGCGCAGAAAAATATGTTATTCCTCTCGAATCGGTGCGACTTGGGCCTTCCGCATCAAACAGGCAACCGTGGCGAATCTGTAAGGAACAAGATAAGAACGTGTTCCATTTTTATCTGGAACGAACAAAAGGATACAATAAATTATTTGGAAATATACAACTGCAAAATATCGATATGGGAATCGCCATGTGCCATTTCGAACTCTCCGCAAAGGAAATTGGTTTGGAAGGAAACTGGAAGGAAGACGAACCGGATATCCGAAGCGGTCAGATGGAATATATCGTAAGCTGGGTACACCTGTGAATCAGATCAACCCTTTGGGCGGAGCTTTACTTGTGCTCTCCCGGAAAAACAAGGACTGACCAGCTAAAGCGGAAAGCCGGGTGCAGGTAGCACTCAAAAAAATGACAGATTTCTGACCTAAAATGTGGTAAAAGGCTGGCTTAGTTTTTGTGAAGTTAACTATTTGTGCAGCGAATCTTTTGGATTGCCTGAGGGTAGTAGAAAGGAATTTATACATATGGTCCAAAACAATGCCTCTCCCCCATCTGATTTTATCCGGGATATTATCGAGGATGACCTTGGAACCGCCAAGCATCAAGGGCGCGTGGCTACCCGATTTCCGCCGGAGCCGAATGGGTACCTCCATATCGGACATGCAAAGTCCATCTGCCTCAATTTTGGTATCGCCGCCCAATACGGGGGCACCTGTAATCTGCGTATGGATGACACTGATCCGAGCGGGGAAAGCATGGAATACGTCGATTCCATCATTCGAGACGTGAAATGGCTGGGGTTCGACTGGGAAGATCGTTTATATTACGCCTCTGATTACTATGAAAAGCTGTACCAGTATGCCATCCAGTTGATCAAAAAAGACAAGGCCTTTGTTTGCAGTTTAAGTCCGGATGAGATTCGGGAGCACCGGGGCTCCTTCACCGAACCGGGCGAAGAGAGCCCTTATCGCGAACGATCAGTGGAAGAAAATCTCGATCTGTTCGAACACATGCGATCCGGAGAGTTTGAAGAAGGATCCCACGTACTTAGGGCAAAAATTGACATGACATCTCCCAATATCACCTTGCGGGATCCTGTCATGTACAGGATTAAAAAACAGACTCACTACAGAACCGGCGATCAGTGGTGCATATATCCTATGTATGATTTTACCCACTGTCTTTCGGATTCTATTGAGAGGATCACCAATTCCATCTGCACCCTGGAGTTTGAAAACAACCGGCCTCTGTATGATTGGTTTCTGGATGAACTTAATGTCGAATGTCATCCGCAGCAGACCGAGTTTGCCCGTCTTAATCTCAGTTTTACTATTATGAGTAAGCGTTTGCTAATTGAATTAGTGGAAAACGGATATGTCAACGGATGGGATGATCCGCTGATGCCTACCCTGGCAGGAATGCGCAGACGGGGGTTTACCCCCGAAGCGGTCCGCGACTTTTGTGACCGTATCGGAGTAGCCAAAAATGACAGCCTTGTCGATATGGCTTTACTTGAGAACTGCGTGAGGGATGATTTGAATGAAAAGGCTCCGCGTATTATGGCGGTGCTCCGACCACTCCGCGTGGTCATCGACAACTACCCGGAAGACCAGGTTGAAGAATTCGATTGCCCCTACCATCCCAAGAATCCTGAAATGGGCTCCCGGAAAGTGCCCTTCTCCCGGATACTCTATGTAGAGCAAGACGATTTCATGGAGGATCCTCCAAAAAAGTTTTATCGGATAGCTCCCGGCAGGGAAGTGCGTCTCCGCTATGGGTATTTTATAAAGTGCGTGAGCGTTGTCAAAGATCCGGACACAGGAGAAGTGGTCGAAGTCCACTGCACCTATGACCCGGAAACGAGAAGCGGGTTTGCCCCCGACGGCCGGAAGGTCAAAGCGACCATCCACTGGGTATCGGCAGCTCATTCTATCACGGCGGAAGCGCGCCTTTATGACCGCCTTTTTCGCGTGGCCAATCCTCTGGAGGAAGATGCCGATTATACGGAGTATTTCAATCCAAAATCATTAGAAATCCTCAAGTCATGCCAGCTGGAGCCAAGCATAACGGATGCCGCACCGGGAAGTCGGTTCCAGTTTGAAAGGCTTGGCTATTTTTGTGTGGATACCGTTGACTCATCCTCTGACGCCCCTGTCTTCAACCGAACGATAACACTCCGGGATTCATGGGCAAAAATAGCCAACAAGGCGGGGTAATTGACTTATATAACCGCTCCCTATAAAATCCATTATAAGTGGACTATTCCCCCAACTAATCTACCTTCTCCCTTATACAAGCCACCGGTGTTTTTAATTCATCCTTCTTCAACTGCATAAGGTTTTGGTAACAGATTTTAATGAATAAGCTTTTCGTCCCTTGGGTGATGTAAAAATTGATGGGCCAGGGCATTGTAATAGTCCATAAGGAGTTTTGTAAAGTCCTCAAGTTCTTCTTTACTTTCAAAGGTAATCTGGGAAAATATCGGTTCGAAGTAGCTCATGAACCCTTTGGATTTGAATTCGTCGGCTGGAGACTTGACAGTCTCAAGAGCCTTCTCTTTTAATTGTAGGAAAAGTGATGTTATACCTTTTGCTGAAAGAAACCGGCGAATCGCACTTTCCGATTGCCTTTCCATTGTAATGGCATAGCGATTCATTTGCATGGGCTCAAGACGGGCTTCTTCTTCCTTCAACTCCCTCAGTTTTTCTTCTGCCCAGGGAAGGTGGCATTTCTTGAATTTTTTACCGGAACCGCACGGGCACTGTTCATTTCTTCCGATACTATTGTAGCTTTCGAGAATATAATCTTCCAGAGCTTCTATTTCTGCCTTCTTGTCTTCCTTTAACCAGCGTTCCTGCCTTTTTTCTATCTCTTCAAGACTATAAAATAATTCTATGTCGTAACGAAATGCAGGCGGTTTGTTCACATTATCGAAAAAATAATCCAGGTCTTCTCTGGAGAGCGTCTCAAGCTCTACCTCACCTTTTTCGTAATATTCTTCGAAAAGAGGTTTAAGATCGGTGCGGTTAATCTGTGCAAAATCACCTATAAGATCTGCCCTCAGACCGTAAGTGGTATCAGGAGAAGTAATAATGGTGTAAAGATATTCTTCAATGTCCTTTCTTGTTTCAGGATAAGATTCCCAAATGTTCCACAGCCCGACTATCTCGCTAAGAATGTCATGACCTTCCTCAGATTTAAACTCAGAGATATATTCCTTGAGCATTGGAATGACGGCCGGTCCAATGCGTGAATAGCATTCAGACATTGCGTCCCAGAACCAATCTATACGGTATTTATGACCATACTCACAGGCTTTGAGCAGTGCATCTATGGAGCGCGTATCTCCCAATATGCCTAATATATAAACGGCATGAATCACACTCCACCATCTGTCACTGCCATCCCATTGGTAATTTTCTTCTTCAGTAAGAACATCGCACAGAAGTGGAACAATGCTCTGTTGCCGTCTTTTTGCCTCGTCAACATAATCGAGGCCTAAACGGTCACCCTCGGTAAAGATAAGGTTCAGGAATTCTGTGTCAGATAACTCATGATACATGATGATTTTCTCCCTGGGCTTAGAAAATTGGAGATTGATAGCATATTTAAAAAATCCTGTAAATCGATATAGCAAATCTCTGAACTCAGAAAAACGAGAGCGAGGTTTGGATACAATAAAGCTGTACGAAATCTTCGATTTAATAAATTCGATCCAGATATCATTAATGGACTCGTAAAAAGTCTTTTTTTGTCACCCTGAATTTATTTCAGGGTCTCTAACTTACTGAAATAATTAGATGCTGAAACAAGTTCAGCATGACAAATGGTGCAGTTTATGCCTTTTTATCCGTTACTCCCGCGAAAGCGGGAGTCTATAACAGATTGAATTTACTGGATTCCCGCTTTCGCGGGAATGACAAAAAGGATAGAAAATTGACTTTTTACGAGACTGTCATCATTAATCTGTCTTGAATTTTTCGACTATCCAAGCCTCCCTTTTTTCAAATCCGCAATCCAGCGCGAAAATTGATGAGGGGTCAGCAGATCAAAGGTGTAATACTGCCGGGCATCGGCCCGATATTGACTGTCAATATCTGCCAGGTTCACTGTGCTCAATTTCTTGTTTACCCTTTCGAAGTGATCCTTTGCGTATTCCTCTTTTGCGGGCGTTGCTTCGTCCTGATCTTCATCCGATTTGATCTCCACCACCTTGATCAGGCTTTCTATTCCGTCGTCCTGAAGCTTTTTCAGTTTTTCAAGATGGCCTGGGTTTCCGTCACTTTTAAGCCCTGAAATGTACTCGGACAGATCGATCTTTATAAAAAAATCAGGATTAAAACTTCGTCTGACCCTGTCCTTTCCACCTTTCCAGTATTCATAAGTGATGCTGTAAAAATTTTTATCAGGGGATTTGATCCATGAATCAACATACTCCGAGTTGTCTATCAATTGGAAAACGAACTCTTTTTCCGGCGAATGGGAGACCATGACAATATTTTGAGGGCTTTTCAGTTTTGATGTATTCACCACATAGGGCGGCTTTGTATCTCCCTTTACAAACGTCCGGATGATTTCGTCTCTTCTCTCCACAAAATCCTCAGGTTTAAAGAGAGAAAGCTGTGGGCCATCGTCAGAACGTCTCCTCAATTCGTTGATGTAGTCCAGTATAAATTGATTCGCCTCACCCACTTCGGTTTCATAGTCTTCACTCAGAAAAGCCGTCCTGTCTCTTTCAAGTTCGCTCACCCTGATGCCGGATCTTTCCATCCTGGAGGTATCGACCGGTATTATATCCCCTTCAATATTCTCAAAAACCCGCTTCTTCGTGCCTCGTGGCAGGAACTGGTTAAAGTAATTATCGATCTGTTTTCTGTTTTCCCCGGACAGCCTGTTTCCCTTGATACCCGCATCGTTCATCGCTTCAAGTATAACCTGCCTGATCTCGTCTTCTTCCGGGTAACGGTCATCCACAATCACGCTGCCGAAATCAAAATGCAGCGCCTCAAAAGTCCTCAGAGCAAAACGGTTATAGATATCGTAAACAAGCTGATCAATCGTATAGAAATCCCTTGCCAGTTCATATCGTCTTTCGTCTCTCGTCCTTACGACTTTGACGCCAAGCTTTTCCTCAAAAGGGGTTATCGCGAGTCTTCCCGGCGGTTTTGGTTCTTCACCGCGGCCAACCTTTTCATAACGTTCACTCGGAATATAATTGAGGTTAAAGAGGGTGAAATTGTGCGCGCCTCTTCCCCGTTCCCGGTCAGCCAGCGTAGAAGATGTAAGGTACATATCGCTTTCGGTAACCGAATCGACCAACTCTTTGATATGATCGGCAAATTTGTCGTGATTGGTAACCGTCAGGACAGGATAGTTCTGCAAAATGTGCTCATTGGGAACTTCACGCGGGACGCGCATCCCCCTGCCGAACACCTGTGATATGAGAAGCTTGGAGTTAAAGACCCGCTCTTCCATTGGAACAATCTGAAAAACATTGTCCACGTCCCAGCCTTCCGAGAGCTTGTTCACCGCAAAGATGAACTCAACACTCCCTCCGGTCTTATTGGAATTTGCTTCCTCGATATTATCAAGCTCCTGCTTGTATTCCGATTCAGAGACCTTACTTACAACGCAGATTACCTTTCCCCGCAACTTGTCAACCAGCTCCGAATCCGTCCCCTTCGCGCCGTTGTGCTTTTTCTCATATCGGGCCAGGAATGCGATAAATTCCTCGCTTCGTTTTTGAGCGCTTTTCTGATTAGGACAGATAAAAACCGTTATCGGTTTAACCCTTCTTTGCCCTGAAGTGTTTTTATATGCGTACTTCTCACGATTTTCCAGATGGTTCTTCAGTACCATTTCAAAGCGCTGATCGATCGTAAGTTTTGAGTCTCCTTCATCTGTTTCCGTGTGAATAATCGCATTGATCTTTTTGATATATTTCTGCTCTGTCGCGTCTTTTATGGAGTAATTGTAAAGGATATCGGCAAAATAGTCGTTCTGGTTATATGGTGTGCCGGTAAAACCGATATGCCTGGTGATTTTGCTGTTTTCACGCAGGAATCTCATCCATAGCCGTTCGTCCCGTGCTTCACTTTTCTTTCCTTCCGGGCCCTCTTCCTTGTCGAGAACAAGACGATTGTCCGCGTATTTCAGATGCGAATAGGCATGGTGAATCTCATCTCCAAGGACAAGTACTTCATCCGTGTTTTTGAACAATGTGTCGGTGATCCCGCCGAATGTGTAAACCGCGTTGATATTCTCAATCACGATCGAATCGTCTTCTATAGGGTCATTATCCGTCAGGAGATTGATCGCCTTTCCCCTGTATTTTGCCGGGAGTTTGCCGTTGAGATCATTCCTTTCCTTCAATTCCTTGAATTTCCCCCGCAGGCCCTGTTCGATAATGGTCGAGGACGGGCCAAGCACCAGCACCCTCTTTGCAAGTCCCATGACAAGGGAAAGCCAGGCAATGGCAAATATCACATATGATTTGCCGGTACCGGTGGCCATGTGCACGACCCCGGACAGACGATCAGGAAGTGGAAGCTGGCGAAGGAAATTTTCTTCGGTTCCGAAACGCCGTCGAATCTGTGGCTTATCCCGATAGCTTTCCTTTCCAAGATCGGCGATGCTCTTGTATCCGCCACCCCAGAGATAGATCATGGCCTCTTTAACAGCATCGTACTGGTAGTCACGCGACCCGGCCAGTTCACGGACATATTCCTCGACCTCCGAGAAATTGAACTTGTTGTAATTACACTTCCGGATATTTATGTCCAGGGTATGATCGGACAGATTCAATCGCTTGATAGCTTTTTGTCGTTTTGTTTTCTTAGCCATTTTATATTGCTATACTCATTCTCCCTCTCCCCTCGGGGAGAGGGCAGGGGTGAGGGGGATTTCATTGGTTACTCTTTGATAATAAAAGGTTTGCTTTCATTGCCATGTTTATCAATGGCGATAACCGCCACACTATTCGTCAAACCGGTCATCTTTATGGTTCTATCCGCTCCGATATCCCCGGCAAATACGGTCCTGTCCATGTCAAAAAGCTTGCCGTCATAATCAATGTCCACAAGAAGCATGGCAAGCCCGTCGAGCCCCTCCAAACGCTCTTCCTGTTTATCCAGTATCTTTGTTTCAAACCGCGTGATCTTCAATCCCTCTTTGGTTCTTTCAACCTCTATCTCCACACTGTCATTAAAATAAAATCCGGTCGAATTGATAAGGTTGTTGACATTATCCTGAGAACTCGGCTGCTCCTGTATCTGGAAATTGCGGGAGACATCCTCCAGTATCTTGTAGGGGAACTTGAGAAGCTTAAAATACACTTCATCACCGGCGCTGTTTTTCATGGTGGTATCAGCGGTCAGCGTGCAGGTCTCCGGCGTGATGATATAGTAATTGCCCTTTAACTTGCCGCCGGACTGCACAATGATTCCCTTGAGATAGCCCTCGTCGATCCTGATATTTTTCAGATATTCGTCATTCCAGACAGGGTAAACCTCAACCGGATCGCCGTCTTTTTCGCCTAAGATGTTGGTAAGACTGAATTTACCCGATAGATCCTTTTCATCACGGCCGATCTGAAAAAGCCCCAGGACAAAATCGACATAGGCATCCATATTTTCTCGGAGCTTCATAATCCGGGAAAAATCATAGGCACCCGTGGAAACGACACAGAAAGGTTTTGGTGGTTTATCGTATTTTCGGTTTTTCTTTACATCATTACCGAGGGCCTTCGACTCGCCTATTTTCAGCATTCTTTTTTGCATGGTATAGATAGCGTGCTTGCCGAAATCGCAGACAATCCAGCGCCTGCCGAGCTTTTCCGCAACCGCTGCCGTGGTGCCGGAGCCGGCGAATACGTCCAAAATAGGATCTTTTGCTTTGGAATGGGTTGTAATAATCGGCTTTAAAGGAATTTTTTTTTTTTGAGTAGGGTAATG
>CAZYTP010000079.1:0-11904 GCA_964650385.1 uncultured Syntrophales bacterium
GAGCAAAAACCTCCAAAAAACTGATCCACTTAAACCTATGTCGGATTTTGGGATCATGATATTTCTTGTAATCAGCACACATTTTTTGTACACTCTCATAATAAAAAAGTGGGACGTGTTCATTATAACTCGCCTATACGTTACGATAGCTACCTTGCCATCCAATCGACACGAAAGGACAAATGACCAAGACTGACCTGATGATATTTGATTTTGATGGAACCCTTGTCAATTCAGGCGACGACTTTGCCGCCTCGGTAAATTACCTCCTTAAAACACTTGGTGTCCACGCCCTGGAAACAGAAGAAATAATGCAATTTATAGGAAACGGAACCAGAATACTCATAGAAAAATCACTTGGTGAAAATTTCAGTGACAGATTTGATGAAGCCATTGTTTTGCTGATTAAAAAGAGCTAATATGAAATCGCTCGGCATATGTATAGGGGCTACAACATTATCAACCGTGGGACTTTCAACAGATACGGGCAACTGTATCTCCACAACAGATATCTTCATAAAACCTCATAATGGTAATCCTCAAGAAGCCCTTCTAAAGACCCTGGCAGAGCTAAACGTAAACAGCTATTCCAGAATTGCTGTAACCGGCAGAAAATTCAGGAATTTTGTCAATCTTTCCTCTATTTCAGAGCCGGAAGCCGTGGAGGCCGCCCTTTTCCATTTAAACGGCGACGGAAAACGCTTCAATGCTATCGTTAGCACTGGCGGGGAAACCTTTATGGTGTATGCCCTCGGAAACGATGGAAGGATAAGATCCGTGCAAACGGGCAATAAATGTGCCTCAGGTACGGGGGAATTTTTCCTGCAGCAGATAGGGCGGATGGGAATACCGCTTGAGGAAGCGATCAGTATCGCTCAAACGGAAGAACCATACACGGTTTCAGGACGTTGCAGCGTCTTTTGTAAAAGTGATTGTACGCATGCAACCAACAAGGGAGTGCCTAAAGGACGGGTCGTGGCAGGTTTATGCCAGATGATGGCGGGAAAAGTCCTGGAAATAATTAAACAAATCCCCCGAAAAGACATTATGATAATCGGGGGCACCTCGCAGAATTCTGTGATGATCGATTATCTTCAAAGAGAGATAACAAATCTGGTGGTTCCAAAAGAGGCGCCATATTTTGAAGCGCTGGGATGTGCCCTGTGGGCATTAAATAATAAAACAGTCCCTTTCCCTGAAACAGAAAATCTCTTCAAAAATGAAAAGGACCCCTTTTTCTACCTCCCTCCGCTGAAAAACTTTGAAAGCATGGTCGATTTTAAAACTACACAAAAAGGAGAGGCAAGAGAGGGCGATCGTTGCATACTCGGGCTCGATGTCGGGTCAACAACAACGAAGGCAATAATCTTGAGAATGTCAGATAATAAGATTTTGTCGTCAATTTACTTAAGAACGAACGGCGATCCGGTCCGGGCATCGATGGAATGCTATGAAGATTTATATAATCAGCTTGGCGCTCTTGAAGACAAGATAAAAATTGTAGGACTGGGAGTAACGGGATCGGGCAGGCAGATAGCCGGCCTCCACGCTATGACTGACTGCATAATCAATGAAATTATCGCTCATGCAGCCGGGGCACTCTTCTTTGACCCGGAGGTGGACACGATATTTGAAATTGGCGGTCAGGATGCGAAATATACGTATATAACAAATGGTGTTGCCTCCGATTACGCTATGAATGAGGCCTGCAGTGCAGGAACCGGTTCTTTCCTGGAAGAAGCAGCAAAAGAAACTCTCGGAATTGAGATGGAGGAAATTGGCGGCATAGCCCTGCGGGGACAAAAACCTCCAAATTTTAACGATCAGTGTGCGGCTTTTATAAGCAGTGATATTAAAAACGCATTCCATAAAGGAATTGACAGAGAAGACATTGTTGCCGGGCTTGTGTACTCTGTCTGCATGAATTATGACAATCGGGTAAAAGGGAACAGACCGGTCGGAAACAAAGTATTTATGCAGGGAGGGGTCTGCTATAACCGGGCAGTACCGATAGCAATGGCCTCCTTAACCGGGAAGCGTATAGTCGTCCCGCCCGACCCGGGACTGATTGGCGCCTTCGGAGTCGCTCTCGAGGTGAAACGCAGACTTGAGACAGGTCTTACCAAAGAAAATCCCTTTTCACTGGAACAGCTGAAAGACAGGACACTGAAATATGGTAACCCCTTCACCTGTAAGGGCGGCAAAGAAAGGTGTGACCGGAAGTGTGAAATAGCAAGAATAGAAATAGAAGGAGAAACACATCCTTTCGGGGGCGCCTGCAACAGATGGTATAATTTACGGTTTAATATCACGGTCGACCCGGAAGAACTTGACCTGGTCGCCTTTTATGAAAAACTCATTTTCCGCAAACATATAAACCCTCCGGAAGAGTTTGGCACCGATAGAGATCCAAAAACCATCGGAATAAATAAATCGTTCTGGACGAATACATATTATCCGCTTCTTTATCATTTTTTCTCCCAAATCGGCTTTAAGGTTCAGCTTCCCGACGCCTTAGAACAGGAGGGGATGAATCGTAAGGGAACTGCGTTCTGTTATCCTGCCGAAATCTCTCACGGCTATTTGGAAAGCATACTGAAGAAGATGCCTGATCACCTCTTCCTTCCCCAGTTCAAGGGAAACTATGTAGAAAATAGCCCGAAACACTGCTCAACCTGTCCCCTCTCCCAGGGCGAACCGTACTATCTCGCATCTGCCTTCAAGGATCATGAAATATACCGGGAACTTAAGAAAAATAACAGGATACTATCACCTGTAATCGATTTTTCCGAGGGATACAGGCAGGCAGAAGACACCTTTGTTTCAGTGGCAAAGAAATTGGGTGTCGGAAAAAACAAGGCACGCCTCGCATACAAAAAAGCTCTGAGCGTCCAGGAGACTGTGTTTAACGAAATGAAGGAAAAAGGCAGGGAGGTATTGGCCGAACTCGAATCTAATCCGGATATGATTGCCATTGTTGTTTTTGGAAGATCCTATAACGCATTCGTATCTGAAGCCCACACGGGTATTCCTAATAAGTTCGCATCACGCGGGGTCAAGGTTATCCCCTTCGAGTTCCTTCCACTGAAAGATGAACCGGTTCAAAGCGAGATGTACTGGTCTGCAGGCCAGTCGATCCTCAAAGGTGCCAGCTACGTTAAAAAACATCCCCAGCTCTTTGGATGTTACATCACCAACTTTTCCTGTGGCCCTGACTCGTTTCTCATCGGATATTTCCGGAACCTGATGGAAGAGAAACCTTCTCTGACACTGGAACTGGACAGCCACGTTGCAGATGCAGGACTGGAAACCCGGATTGAAGCGTTCATGGACATTATTAAAAGCTTCCGTGAATTAAAAAAGGGAATAAGAACCGTCGAAACGGCAGACACATTCCTCCCTGTATGGGTACATCTCGATCAAAAAAACCAAATGTTCATAAACTCATCCGGGAAGGAATATTCAATTTTCGACCCGTATGTTCATCTTATATTTCCATCAATGGGTAAATTCCTTACCGAGGCCGCTGCCGCCACATTCAGAGGGATGGGGATACATGCATCGGCGCTCCCACCTGCTGATGAAGAGGCACTGAGACTCGGCAAAGGAAATGCAACCTGCAAAGAGTGTCTGCCGTTACTTCTTACAACGGGGAGTCTCTTGAAGTACCTGAAACATCGGGAGACCGATAAAGAACTGGCCATCTATTTTATGACGACCGCATCAGGTCCATGCAGGTTCGGTCAGTATAGCGTTTTTATCAATAACCTGATTGCCAAGCTGAAAATAGAAAATATTGCCCTGTTTTCCCTTACATGTGAAAACAGCTATACGGAAATCGGTGAAGAACATCTTGCATTGAGGCTTTGGGCGTCCATTGTCATTTCAGATATAATGGAGGAAATTTATTCTCTGGTGCTGACCAATGCCGTCAATCCGAATTCGGCAATGAATATTTACAGGGAAGAAAGCAGGAGAATAACAAGGACTCTGGAAAATTGTCCGGATTTTAAAGAACTGACGCAGACACTTGAGACAGTAGCAAACAACCTGAAAAAAATACCCCTGAACAGGTCCATTAAAAATACACCTACTGTTTTACTTACAGGGGAAATTTTTGTTCGTAATGACGATATTTCAAGACAGTTTATAGTAGAAAGACTTGCCCGAAAGGGATTTGCAACAAAGGTTTCCTCCGTATCGGAGTGGATTTACTACACAGACTGGTGTTTTAAAAACAACCTTTCGCGTGCAAACTTCGGCTTGAAGGAAAAATTGTCGCTACTTGTCAGATCAAGAATAATGAAAAAATATGAAAAAACTTTCAAAAAGATACTGGCAAAATCCGGCCTGTTTAAATACAAACTCGAAGATATAGATCACCTCGTTTCCCGCACACGTCATCTGATCAACCCTGAACTGACAGGCGAGGCGATTCTAACAACCGGGGCGTCAATAAATGAGGTTCTGGATCATTACTGCGGAGTCATTGCAATAGGACCATTTGGATGTATGCCCAACCGTATATCGGAAGCGATCCTGTCGAGAGAAATGAACAGAGACGGGAAAACAGCAACCGGAAACAGTAGCAAAAGAACAAGAAACCTGCTAAACAAAATTGAGGATCTCCCCTTCCTGGCAATCGAGAGTGACGGGAACCCATTCCCGCAGATCATCACGGCAAAACTGGAAACATTTTTACTGCAGGCAGGAAGAGTACATGAAGAGATGCAAAAAAGTTTCCATGCTTTGTAGAATGATAGCTCCAAACCTGTTTGGCCCATGTAGACTCCAGAAGTCAGGATTCAGAATCCAGAAGAAAGACGAACCAATTATTCTGATTCCTGTCTCCTTAATCCTGAATTCCATTTTTATATAGATGATCATGCTTAAAAAAGTAAAAGAAACAATAATAAAACACAATATGCTCGACAAGGAAGACAGGGTTGTCGTAGCCGTTTCCGGCGGACCGGATTCCGTTGCCCTTTTGAAGGCATTAAGCATCATATCCGATGAATATCATCTCTTCCTGATTGCAGCTCATTTTAATCATGGACTCAGAGGAGACGAGTCGGACAGTGACGAATCTTTTGTTGAAAATCTCAGCAGATCGATGGATATCGTATTTGAATCAGGTTATGTAGATATCCCTTCACTAATTAAAAAAAAGGGGGGATCGACCGAAGTTATTTGCAGAAATGAAAGATACAAATTTCTTGAAGGTATACAAAAAAAGTACAGGGCAGACAAGATTGCCCTTGGACATAATCTGGGTGATCAGGCCGAAACTATCGTTATGAAATTCCTGAGAGGAAGCGGCATGGAAGGATTGAGGGGTATTCTTCCCGTGCGAGACAGTATTTATATCAGACCACTTATATCCGTCACAAGAGAAGAGATTTTAAATTTTCTAAAAAAAGAGGACGTGAAATATGTCACTGACAGCTCTAACATAGAAGACACCTATCTTCGAAACAGAATAAGGGATAGATTGATACCCGAACTGATGGAAAACTACAACCCCGGATTGGTAGAAAATCTGGGGAGTATGGCGAACATAATCCGGACAGAAAATGATTATATCAAAATGACGGTTGAAGAGATCCTGGAAAGTTGGAATATCAACCGAAATGAAGGGGAGATCAGAATAAAGCTGCCGGAACTTGTAAGGCTGCACAAAGCCATTCAATGGAGAATCGTCAAAACCCTCCTTCAAAACTACTCTTCTTCGAAAAAAGAAATCGGCTACATCCATGTAAAATCTGTAATGGATTTAGTCGAAGGAGACAACCCCAGTGCCCAATTGGATCTCCCGTTTTATCTGGAGGTGAGGCGTGAGTATAATCTTATTACTCTCTCAAGAAAGAAGCCTGACACAGACAGTACATTTTGCTACGGCGTAGAAATCCCGGGCGCAGTTGTTATTAAAGAGCTTGGCATAACGGTACAATTTCATCTTATTGACAACGTTTCACCAATAAATTTTAATGCAAACAGCACAGTTTTTATGGATTATGAACAGATCTCTTTTCCACTCACTATAAGAAATCCAAAATCAGGTGACAGGTTTCAGCCTTTCGGCATGAACGGAACAAAAAAACTGAAGTCATTCTTTATTGATGAAAAAATACCTAAAAACAGTAGAAGAAATCTCCCTCTTCTGGTAGATCAAAAATCCGTTTTATGGATTATGGGAATGAGACTATGCGAAAGGGTAAAAATTACAGATAAAACAAGAAAAGTGGTAAAGGTAGAAATTGTTTGAAATTATACAAATGTTGTTATAATAAAAAGCAAGTGCCTAAAGGTTGAAGTGTCTAAAGTGAGCTAAAGTTAAAAAAACTGGTTTCTAAATGTTTTTATCACTTACAACTTTAGAACACTTTAGTTCACTTTAGGCACTTTAGTTTATTTTAGTTCACTTTAGTTCAAAGGAGAGTACATATTGAATCCACTACAGAAAAATATAGCGCTCTGGCTTGTCATAAGTCTTGTATTTGTATTTCTGTTTCATATCTTCAACCAACCGAAACAGGTGAAGGAAAGTATCGTATACAGTGATTTTGCCGATCGTATCGAAAAGGGACAAATTGCCGAGGTCACCATTCAGGGAGGAAAAGTTACAGGAAAACTGATCGACGGGAGAGACTTCAGGACGTATGCCCCCAATGATACAGAGTTAGTTTCTCTTTTAAAGAAAAAGAAGGTGAGGATCGCGGCCAAACCCGTTGAAGATTCTCCCTGGTATATGACTATGCTCATCTCCTGGTTTCCCATGCTCCTTCTCATCGGCATATGGATTTTCTTCATGAGGCAGATGCAAGGGGGCGGGGGAAAAGCCATGTCTTTCGGAAAAAGCAGGGCACGGCTGATGACAGATAAGTCGAAAAAGGTAACCTTTGAAGATGTCGCGGGAATCGATGAGGCCAAAGAGGAATTGGAAGAGATTATAGATTTTCTAAAAGATCCGAAGAAGTTTACACGCCTCGGCGGCAGAATACCCAAGGGAGTGCTTCTCGTAGGACCGCCCGGTACCGGAAAAACCCTGCTTGCCAGGGCGATTGCCGGTGAGGCAGAGGTCCCTTTTTTCAGTATAAGTGGTTCAGATTTTGTTGAGATGTTCGTGGGGGTTGGTGCGTCACGTGTAAGAGACCTATTCAACCAGGGCAAAAAACACGCCCCCTGTATTGTATTCATTGATGAACTCGACGCCGTGGGAAGACACAGGGGGGCCGGATTGGGCGGCGGACACGATGAACGGGAGCAGACACTAAACCAGCTTCTGGTAGAAATGGACGGATTCGAATCGAATGAAGGTGTGATCCTCGTATCAGCGACCAACAGACCTGACGTCCTCGATCCCGCGTTGCTCAGACCCGGGCGATTCGACAGACAGGTAGTGGTTCATCTGCCCGATTTAAAGGGAAGGGAAAAGATTTTTGACGTTCATGTCAAAAAGACCCCTATGGAAGATAATGTTGATTTATCAGTACTTGCCAGGGGAACACCGGGATTTTCAGGGGCTGATATTGAAAACCTCGTGAATGAAGCGGCACTCTTCGCGGCAAGATTTAACAAAGACAAGGTCTCCATGAGCGATTTCGAGTATGCAAAAGATAAGGTGCTGATGGGTACCGAGAGAAAAAGTATGGTTATCAACGATGAAGAAAAGAAGACAACATCCTACCATGAATCGGGGCATGCCCTGGTGGCAAGGCTGCTGCCGGGAACCGATCCAATTCACAAGATTACCATTATTCCGAGGGGGATGGCATTAGGTTTAACTCAGCAACTGCCGATTGATGAAAAACATACCTATCCCAAAAAATATCTCATGCACAACATCGCCATCCTTCTGGGAGGCAGAGCAGCGGAAGAGCTGGTATTTAATGACTTTACTACCGGTGCGGGAAATGACATAGAACGGGCGACTGACATTGCCAGAAAAATGGTCTGTCAATGGGGCATGAGCAGCGAGATGGGCCCTTTGAGTTTTGGGAAAAAAGAAGAGCAGATTTTCCTTGGACGAGAATTCGCAACGCACAAGGATTACAGCGAAGAAACCGCGGAACGGATAGACAAAGAGGTAACCAAAATCGTTACAGGAAACTATGAAAAAGCCAAAACTATTTTATCTGACAACATAGAAACCCTTCACAAACTTGCGAATGCTCTTTTAGAAAAAGAGTCCTTAAACTCTGCAGAACTGGATGAGATAATAGGGATAACTTCCGAAGAAGTAGCTGCATTAGAGAAGGAAGATAAAAACTCATAGCACATCGAACCCTTCTACGGGACAAATGAATCGACCGGGAGCGCACCCGTAAGGGGCGCAATATAAAAGGAATATATTATTCGCTTTGCTCATGAAACTGCGTTTTCCTTACCGGGAAGCCGCCCCGCCTTATAGGCGGGGAGCTTCACATGGTGCGTTTAAACAAACGCACCTATTTTTATAGAAAGGAAACCGTTTAACTTGAGATTTTTGTGTTTATCATCACTTTCTGAAGCCGTCGAAGAGCTACAAAAAGTCGGAGTGGATCCATACGGCATTGAAGCGATGACGCCCAAAATGATGAACATAAACCTGCTGATTGAGGATATTGAATGCAAGGTGGCAAATATAATAAAACAGGAGATGCTCTCAATCGGAGGTGATGCGGCCGTTGCCAGGGGTTCGATAGACTGCAGCATTGCTAAAACTGACGTAATCATCATCGGCACTGTCAAGCAGGCAAGAGAATTTACCTCTAAGATATCATCTCAGCCCTTCGGATTAAAAAGGATAGGAAGCAACATCAAGAAACTCCTTGATAATATATCAAGGGACTCCTTTACCATCAGGACTCCCAAAAGGGAGATAGCTCTGGGTGACCGCACGCTGATCATGGGGATCATAAACGTCACGCCGGACTCTTTTTCCGATGGGGGCCTCTTCAGCTGTGCCGATGAAGCCGCGGAATTCGGCAAAGCGATGGTGAAGGACGGAGCTGACATACTCGATGTGGGTGGAGAATCCTCCAGACCCGGATCCGATCCCGTGTCGATAGAAGACGAGTTGAACAGGGTTATCCCTGTAATAAAAAAACTGAAGGAAGCGGTTTCCGTTCCCGTCTCGATAGATACCACCAAGGCAGATGTCGCCAGGAAAGCCATAGAATCGGGGGCTGAAATTATCAACGACATCAGTGCTATGAGATTCGATGATAAGATGCCGGCGGTTGCAGCGGACTGTGGAACACCCGTCATCCTGATGCATATGAGGGGAACCCCAAAAGACATGCAGACGGGTGACCTGACGTATCGCTCCCTCAGCGGAGACATCATAGCCTTCCTGAAAGACAGAATAGAAAAAGCTGAATCCTGCGGAATAGATTCCAGAAATATCATTATCGATCCAGGCATAGGATTTGGTAAAACGGTAGAAGATAACATCAAGTTGCTTAAACATTTGGGTGAATTCAGGTCTCTGGGAAAACCAATTCTGGTCGGAACTTCTCGAAAATCCTTCATCGGGGGAATAACCGGTGAAGAAGATCCCAAAATGCGCACTTACGGGACTGCGGCGACGGTCACCGCCGCAATAATGAATGGAGCGAATATTATAAGGGTACATGACATAAAGGCAATAAAACACGTAGCGGCGATGGCCGATGCGATCGTAAGGGGATAGGATGATATGCGGGATAGGGATAGACCTGGTTGAGATTGACAGGATAGAGAAGATACTGAAGAGATGGGGTGAAAAATTTACAGATAGGGTCTATTCCGAAAGTGAAATTGAATACTGTCAGAAACGCGCACATCCGGCAACACACTATGCGGCACGATTTGCAGCCAAAGAAGCATTTCTCAAGAGTATTGGAGTTGGTCTTGCCGGTGAAATAACGCTAAAAGACATAGAAGTGCTTACCAATCAGCAGGGAAAGCCGTATTTGAACTTTCGCAACAGGATAAAACCCATTTTAAATCGCTGCGGGGGCACACCTGCTGTTCATCTGAGCATCACACACACCAGCAAATACGCCACTGCCGTCGTTGTACTTGAAAAATTAAGTTAAGGGTAGTATTAAATTACATTGTAATTGGAAAATTCAAAATTGAATCTGACCCTTATTTCCAATAGTGCCGAAGATACGCAGGTCATCGGCAAGATTATAGGAGAATACCTCCGGGGCGGAGATGTTGTTGCGCTCATTGGCGAACTCGGTTCAGGCAAAACCTGTATTACCCGGGGCATTGCCAGGGGCATCGGCGTATCTGAGAAATACCGGATAACAAGTCCAACATTCACCCTGATCAATGAATATCCCGGAAGAACAACCCTTTATCATTTAGACATTTATAGATTGTCGGGGCTGCAGGATTTAGAGGATATGGGATATGAAGAATATTTTTATAGCGATGGTATCATCGTTATTGAGTGGGCCGAGAAAATAAAGGAGATACTTCCCAGGGAATGTTTTAATATTTACTTACGATACCTTGATGAAAATAAAAGGGAACTCAAAATTTCCGGTCGCAGGAATACAATGGAAAAAATTTCAGAAGAATTAAAAAGAGGAGGGTTTCGGTAGATGGCTCTTATTGTTCAAAAATATGGTGGCACTTCGGTGGCCAATACTGAAAAAATAGAAGACGTGGCCAGGAAAGTCATCCATTCAAAAAATTCAGGGAATGAAATTGTCGTTGTGCTATCCGCCATGGCCGGTGAAACGGACAGGCTTATTGATCTCGCCCACAGCGCATCCGATAAACCGGATGCAAGAGAGTATGATGTCCTTATTTCAACAGGCGAGCAGATAACGGTCGCTCTTCTTGCTATTGTTTTAAACAAGATGGGTTATAAAGCCAAATCTTTTTTAGGTTACCAGGTGAAGGTAGTTACAGACAAAAATCACAAAAGTGCGCGAATTCTAAGTGTTGATACAGAGGCAATCACCGATGAACTGAAAAAAGGGACCGTTGTAGTTGTTGCCGGATTTCAGGGCGCTGACATAGAAGATAATATCACCACCTTGGGAAGAGGCGGGTCTGATACAACTGCCGTTGCAGTGGCGGCAGCTCTTCACGCCGATGTCTGTGAAATATATACAGATGTTGACGGAATCTATACAACGGATCCATCCATATGCCAAAAGGCAAGAAAGCTGAATAAGATAACTTATGATGAAATGCTGGAGATGGCAAGTGCGGGAGCAAAAGTGCTCCATCCACGTTCAGTGGAACTGGCAAAAAAACACGGTGTTCCTGTACATGTAAGGTCATCATTTAATGATAAAGAAGGCACTTTTGTAACGAAGGAGGACGATGAAATGGAGAAAGCAGAGGTATCCGGTGTCACATACGACAGGGATCAAGCAAAAGTTACGGTTGTTCATGTTCCGGACAGGCCGGGTATAGCAGCGCGCCTGTTTACCCCGCTTTCGGACAAAAATATAGTGGTCGATATGATCATCCAGAACGTAAGTATTGAAGGTTATACTGATCTGACATTCACAGTTTCAAGAAAAGATATTGGTGAAGTCAAAGAGATACTTGAAATAGCAGCCAAAGATGTGGGAGCGGAAAGAGTCGAATACGATGAAAACATTTCAAAAATATCCATAGTAGGTGTCGGAATGAGGAGTTATGCAGGAGTTGCATCAAGGATGTTCGCCGCCCTTGCAAATGAAAGAATAAATATCATGATGATAAGCACCTCTGAAATAAAGATATCCTGTGTTATAGAATCTAAATATACGGAGCTGGCCGTTACGGTTCTTCATGACACCTTTGAGCTGGAAAAGGAAGGATAAGAAAACCCGCTATCGGCTAAAGCCGATAGCTTGAGGCACAAAGGCAAGGCTGCAACCCCAAAAGTGCCTAAAGTTTGAAGTGCCTAAAGTGAGCTAAAGTTAATGT
>CAZYTP010000080.1:0-11675 GCA_964650385.1 uncultured Syntrophales bacterium
CACCATACCCCAAAACTCTGTGTGTTGGCTTTACGATTTCGATTAAAATCTTGACAGGTTTTTTCAGATAATATAAACACAAATCAGTTCGCTTAACTATATGCCTGGGTGGCGGAATAGGTAGACGCAAGGGACTTAAAATCCCTCGATGCTTAGCATTGTGAGAGTTCGATTCTCTCCCCAGGCACCAAAAAGCTTGAATATAGATAAGGGGTTAGGCATTGACGGCTTGACCCCTTTTCTCTTCGATTTTGGTGATTGTGCCCGTAATTGTGCCCGTTTGGGTCTGAAGGTAGGTTTCTGTCTTTTGTGAAGCAAGCCTTAAATCGGTATCACTGACAATGTTATATCGGTCAAAAACCGACCTCGTTTTGTGTCCGCTGACCATCATGGCGACCCGTTCCGGTATTCCGGCCCGTACCATGTTCCTGATCGCCGTTCTTCTGAAATCATGGAATAATCGCCTCCCGATCTCAGCCGTTTCACAAGCCGTTGCCCATGCCCCTCGGAAATCCTTCAAAACACCATCGCTCGTGCCATTGGTAAACACCCAGGGAAGGATTGTCTTTTTATCCTTCCGGTCTTCTGATTGCTGTTGAAAAACCGCTTGCAATTCTTCATCAAGATAGACTGTTCGGCCTTCATCGTTCTTCGTTTCCCCCGCCTCAAGTCGGACAATTCCATTTTCAAGGTCAACCTGTGACCAAGTAAGCCCCTTGATCTCTGACACCCGCCATCCGGTTTTATAGGCAAAAGTGCAAAAGCCTTTCAGGTAATCCGGCAAGGCACCCCGTAACGCCAGAAAATCGCTGTGCTCAAAGAAGCCTTTACGGGTATTGTTTTCTTTGAGCATGGGGATGTAAGGCACCTTGTCGATCTTCGGGGGGGTCTGTCTCGCGGCAAGATTGAAAATCCTTTTCAACGCGGCAAGCTCCCTGTTGACTGTTGCATTTGCAACCCCTTCCTCAAGCCTCGTTTCGATATAGCGGTTGATTGTCGGACTCGTTATGTTCGTGACTCTCATTCCATCGAAGGCCTTTTTAAGATGCCGGACGCTTCTTTCTGCCCTCTCAAGGGATTTCTTTTCGTTGATCCGGTAATCGGCAAGGAATCCTTCTATCAGATCGTTGAAGTTCACCTTGTCAAATACAACCCCCGGAATTTTTCCCTCGGCAATTTGCCCTTCACGTTTCTTGAGTAACCGTTTTGCATCGGCTTCTTTCACGCCTCTGGTAGACTCCCGATAAGGTTTCCCGTTCCGGTAATACTTTATCCAGAAAACATTTCCTCTCTTGTAAATTGATCCCATAATATCACCTCCTGAAATCAAAAACGCCTGAAGATTTTCTCCCGGGCATAGACATCCCGCCCATAGCCTCACGACTACGGGTATCTTCAAGCGTTTTATGTGTTTGTTTAGTTTTCATCTGTCTATTGTTTTGGAGATTATATCTTATTTGTCTATTTACATTGATACATAGATAAAGTCAAGGTGTTTTTAAAAGTAGATTGCCTTCTATGTATTCATGTGCTATTTAAATATTTATGGAGACCAAACGAAAGAATTACAATACGACCTTAAAAATTGACCTCATTAAGAAATTAAAAATCCTTTCAGCTGAAACAGACGTGCGCCAAAACGACCTTTTAGAAGAGGCCATCCAGGATCTTTTGGAAAAATACAAAAAGGCGCCGAAGAAAACTTAACCCAATGTTGGGATCAAGGAGGGGGCAATGAAGAATAAAACTATATTCCGCATAATAGTTAGTTTTGCTTTTATTATAATTTTAACAGGATGTATTGCAGGTAATAGTAATATACAAACTCCAAATGACCAAAGTATTCAAAATGGAAGAATTACTTTTGGCATGATAAAAAAACATATTGTTAGAGGTTCAACAAATCAAGAGCAAGTTATAAAACTCTTTGGTTCACCTGATAATATGGTCATGAAAAAAGATAAAGAGATTTGGATTTACGACAGACATAGAGTTGTAAGCGAGACAAAATCAGATAGTAGTTCAGGGTATGGCACAATCATTCTGTTTGGTAGAAGTGCTCAAACAGCAAAATTTGAACATTCAACATCTGTTAGAACCCTAACTGTAATTGTTGAGTTTGTTAATGGCATAGTTAGTGATTATACAATGAGAGAAGGAGGTTATTGAGATGAAAAAGCCTTTAGCTATACTCACATCAATTATAATTACAACAGCTATGTTATTGATCAGTGGTTGTTCAATCCGGAATTTAGATGCTGCCTGGGCAAAAGACAATAAAATAATCTCTAATAAGTTAGGTGTAAGATATTATAAATTGCCAAAGGATAAAGCCATGAGCGCAATGGCAGTTGCTTTTCAAAGGCTGGATTTAATTGTTGAAAATATGGATTTTAAAACTGGGTTTTTACTTGCTACAGCAAATGCTCCAAAGCCATTGAGTGATGAAGAAATGCAAGCGGTTATAGATGTTGAAGATAGTAGAGCAAGAAGTCACGTGCTATTTTTTACTTGGAATTTTAGAGATTTTAAAAGTAAATTCAATGTAACGTTTCTTGAGACAGATGAAGGTGTACAAATATCACTTAGAGGCAACTTGGAATTTGTTGGTAATAGAAATCAATTCATACCTGTTACTGAATTTCCACCCAAAGCGGTTGAAATTGCAAATATAAAAATATGGGATGAATTTGAAAAAATTGCTTTTATACAGGGGGAGACTTTAAAACAATAATATGTAATTGCTATATACCAATTATTTCAATCAACTTATCGACTTAAGGAAAGATTCAACAAGCAGAAGAGAAAAACCTGCCATCTTTCGGTTAGGCACCCTACCGCCCTTAGACGGACACCCTGTTTCATCCCCCATTTCTGGTTTGTTGTCTTGAGTGACTTACAACCGACTTCAGGCTGGTTGTTATCGCACCTTTCTATTGATTTTCAAAGATCAGTTTAACCACATAGCAGATTGCGAAAAAACCAAAATAAACAGTAACCCTATACTTACCCGCTTACATTTCATTTTTAATCGCTAAAACAGGTTGTACAATAACGTTTAGGGCAAAGTAGGGGGTGTTTGTGCGCTGTTCAATCTCCGTACGGTTGTTCCTGTACGGTCTGTTTTGTCTTTGTCAGGTACCGTGAGCAAGGGTTTTCTCCTCAAATTTGCCAAATTACCGCCCCTGTGACCTATCATCCCAGCCCTTGCCGGGTTCTTGCCAAATCTGTAAGAATAAATCGAGCAATTCTCTTGCTCACAATCGGCAACCATATTTGAAGATTCACCCATGCATTCCAGGCAGAGCTTGCGAAACACTTTAACAGATATTCTTTTATTCCCCATACGGTATTCATAGAAAGGGCAAGGCTTACCTGTGGCGTAAATAGTGTATTCAGTACAATCCTCAACATCCTTGTCGGAACGTGACTGAACGCGGTAATGACACCAGTTATGAACGGTTTTTTGGGGAGTTTGTTTCATTATGTGTAGTCTCTTCCTATACCGTCCCTCAGGATATCGTAATCATCCTGATCGTCGTCCATTTCTGCTTTTATATCTGCCAGGGGATCTTTACCGTCCACCACTGCTACAACGCTACCCAGGGCAGTCAAGAACGGATGGTCTTCCGGTCGCGCTTCAAGAAGCTCTGCTTTGTCGATAAAAGGCAGATCGTATGCGCCTCTATAAAAAAGGCTTTTATTAGTCAGTCTCTCCCTGATTTTATCGCTGTAGGAATAAATCCTTTGAGGATCACCAAGAAGAGGAGCACGTAAGAGCGAAAGTTGCATTCTCTTGCCTTCGTTAAGTTCATTGACTACGCTACGGGCAACTCTGTCTTCAGTATCACAACGCCATTCCACTATGAGAAACTTGCTCTGCATATCCAAAAGCTTTTCAACAAACGGGCGCAGGTCTTCATCCTGCACTTCGTCAAAAAAATGCAGATCATAGCGTCTTACCTGACGCACCCCGCCGAATACCACTGCTACCCCGGGATGAACTCCAGGCCATGAAATGCCGCCAACAACGATATCGTAACGTGTGTTAGTATCCATGTCGACTATGTGGTGAAAGGGTAGCCCTCTCAAAATTCCGTCTTTGCTGAAAGGTTCAATGTTCATATTGTGCCTCCTAAAAGTTGCAGTTTTCAAAAAAAGATACCATTGCCCCTCTTGCCGTGGTCTCATAGTTAAGGGCATGGCGGAAATGATCAGGGCCAAGCTTCACATAAATATACCGCTTTGAGCCTGTTTCCTCGTCTTCTTCAAGCCTCTTTGCCGTGTTGTGGAGATGTTTTGCAAACTCTTGGACAATTTCACATTCACGCGGCAAAACAAGTTGTCCATTCATGATCTCGTTATGACTGGCGTCCAGGGATTCTGTTCTGTTGCATGTAACGGTCACTGTCTGCTCGTTCCACGAGTAAGCTCCTTTTTGATGAATGTTGTAATAGTTTAAAAAGACCTTTCCCCTATGTCTCTCTGCGAATGCCCTTGCATTTCTGGTCTCGGGCAAGGCATCCACAACGCACCGTGAAACGTTGAAGTTCCTCATAAGGCCGTCAAGTTCCTCCCAGTCCTTGTAAACGCCCAGGTGAATGATGTTCCCGGCCTTCTGTAAATGTTTTTTACCGATAACAACATGAAGGTCTTTCCCCTGGTCAACTCCCATAAAACAAGGGCCTTTGTTCTGACTTGCGATCCCCTCACTCCCGCACAGGGCCAGAACTTCTTGAACGCTAAGCCGGTTTGTGGCTTCAACATAGGCATTGCCTATCTTCAGGTTATAAAAATCTGTAAGGTTATTTGTGGTCCTGAACTGGTGAAGGATCTCTGCCGGATCGACGAAATGTGAAAAAAGCTGTGAGTAGTGACGGCCCCTTTTTTCCGTTATGGCCGGATGTTTCGCAACCCATTGACCTATTGAAGGGTTAAGCTCGCCCTTACACTTTTGGCAAGCTCGAATCACCTTACCATTAATTTCTAAAAGGCAATCCGGGAAGGTGTCTTCAAGGCAGGTATATTCACCGCATTTCTCACATTTTAGAAGCCAATAACGCTGATCGGTTTCTTGAAAAGCTTTATCAATGCCGTAGTCGGGCAGTGTAGGGTTCGAAAGTTTAAGGACTCTTTTGATTTCAGAGTGCGCCATTCTTTCCATAGCCATAGCTATAGAATTCTGCGGAGCCTCATCCAATTCGTCAAAAATGGTAAAATCAATCGGTACTGATTTAAGGCCAACTCTTGATTTCATTCCCCTGAAATACAAAAAGGCTTTCCATACTTTCTTGATATTGGCTGAATCGGTGTTTTGAATCCATTCACCTATGCTATTAGGATTGTCTTCAATAAGTGGCTACACTCTACCCTTTGAAAAGTCAGTTACATCCGATTTAGAAGGGAAGAGGTACATAATGCCCCTATAATCGCCATAACGTGCCCCATATACGGCCTTAAGCATTGCCTTAGAGGTTAGCCCCAACTGTGTGGCTTTTATCTCTGCCTGGTCAGGATGATCGTCTTTATATGGTTCAATCAAATACTCATGCCGTTCATAGGTAAAAGGTTTTCCGTCAAGGATGATATTCTTCACCCATTCATGAAACGGGGGAGCTGCTCCGGTATCACCGAACTTCAGATTAATCGATTGTAATAGCCCGCCTAATAGCGTGTTTTTCATTGAGTCGTTGAATGATCCTGTCCCTAACATCAGGTTCTACCTCTTCTATTGCCGTCAATACCTCGTTCTGAAAAGACTGAACGGCCTTCATGTCATACAAGGTTTGAAAAATTTCGAGCTGCAATCTCAACTGATTTTGCACCTCCCTACAGGCTTTTAAAATGAGCTCTCTGTCTGCCCTGTCAGAGCTTGCCGAAAGGTCGTTGATGATTTTATTAGCCTGGTCGTTAATCTTTTGGAGTTGATCTACTGCATTCAGGTTTTTGTCTACAATACGACCGGCATTTTCTAAGGCCACGCTTTTGATTACCGCAATATTCAGCTTTTTCTTTGCATGACTTATCGCGCTCTCAGTCACACCAAAAACTTGAGCACATTCACGCTGAGACTTGCCCGATCTAAGCATTTGAGATAATTTAACTTCGTTAATCTTCTGCTTTAGCATTATTCATGTCCTGTTCAGTTTCGTTCAAGCTTGTTCAAGTTCTTTACTAAAGAAGGAGTACCCAGGAGGACGGAGTAAGGGCGGAATAGGGTCCCTTACACCCAGGCACTCCCTCTTTATCTATTTTTATTCTCTTGATAGATCCAGCAAATGAAATCCGTACACCAACTTTTCAGTTCTTCATTACCGGTATCGGTCACAATTTCCTTAAGATAATCGACAAGTTCCAAATCCCGTGCCTCCGCGCCCATTTCAATAAGATCAGACCTCAATTCTTCCGCTAAGCCTTCCCAATCACCTTTCTCGTTTAATTCAAGCAACTCACCTAATCTCCCATCCACTGCTTTTTTTTGCTCAACGTCCTTCTCTTGTTCCTCTTCAGGGTTTTCATTCAACCCTAACTGAGGGGTCGGCGCATCTTCATCAAGGGAGGGGTAGTCGAAAAGATAATCAGGTGGCTTTGGTGCGTGAGCCCCGGGGTTTGTGCGCCTAAAAGCTGCTTCTTGTTGCTTTTTTTGCTGATCCATCTTAGGAAAGTCGAAAATCCTCTCTCGGCCCGTTAAAGTATCTTCTTCACTAAGCTCTGCCCGAATTTCTTCGTGTGACATCCGCTCGCCATCCTCCCGCGGTGTTCCCATTGAAGGATAATTGAAGGTTTTTCTCCTCGCTGGTGTTAGCTCCTTTAAAGCATCATCTAAAGTCTTCTCGCCGCCCATGGATGGGTAAATAAAACTTTCTGTTCCTTTTGACATGTTCTGTACCTCCTAATTTACTCTATAATTAGCTTATTTCTCGAAATAAACGCCTCGATATCGGCACGGTCAATAAACATCTTTCGGCCACCCGGGAAACGCACAACCGGAATCTGACCAGCCCAGATCCGCTCTCGCATTGCCCAGGTAGTCAGTCCGATGTGCTCTGCGGCTTTTTTTAAGGGCAAAAGCCGGGGGCACTTTGGATTACTAATCCCCTGTGCTGTTTTTTTCTCAATTATTCCAGTACGTTTTCCCATGTGTGCCTACGGTTGTGCCCTTAATTTTCTGTGTCACAAGCTTCTTTCACTTATGCCAGCCTTTATCAGTAAAGAATTTGCAACCCTGGGCCAATTTAAATTCAAGCTCAAGGCCGTTGGGGTTTTCAAATGTTTTCCAATTTTTTGCTTTAACGATCTTCAAAGTTCCTGGACTCATAGCAAGTGCAAGCCTTGGCTTTTCGAGTGTCCTGAAGCCACCCAGGCCGGTATCAGTGCCTTTGTTTTTCTGAATAGCGACAATAGCAAGTGCACCTTTCAGCTTCTTGTGGATCTCTGCTAATTTCCCCCCGACCTCATAGAAATTGTCGTGGATTTCAAGAAAATCAATAATGTTTAGCCTTCCCTTGCCGGGTTTAATAACGTCTCCAAAGTTGTCGCTGCGCTCCCATGCTTTAAACTTCCAGTCCGTTATATGTAGGGTTTCAAGATTTCTGAGGCGTTTATTAAATTCACTGCCCCCCATCTCGCTATTGAAGTAGTGAACTTCAAACCTGTGCATATTCTCTTTGATCACGTTTATTAAAAATCCCGTCTTGCCGCTGTTCGGTTCCCCTGCAAGTACGATCAAGTTTCCGGGGTAAAAAACGACGTAGTCATGAATATTGAAGGGTAGCCACAGGTCAACGGTTTCATTCTTTACACTTGTAAAATCCATTGCCTCACATAAGCTGTCAATAACCCGGAAACTCCCTCTTCGGGTGCCACGCTCAAGCAGGTTTTCTGCAACCATCCTGTTTAATGCCTTATTCGCCGCTTTCATGTCGCTTCGTGTCGCTAACTGTAGCTCTTTGTAGATTTGTGTCGCTTCGATGTCGCTTGGTGTCGCTAACGCCCACTCTCGAACTTCGCCAGAAATGTTTCTCTCTTGACGTGCTGTTCGACTCAAAACAGAATCAATTTTAATTTGTGCTTCCTTTTGAGAAAAAGATGGTTTGCACTTATCTGCAAGAATATTAAGAACTTGTCTTGCTGTTCCTTCTTGCATACCACCCTTTATGAGGCAGTTAGCGACGTGAAAAAGGTCATCGTCACGTCGGCCTTGAACAAACAAAATGTCGCTTGGTGTCGCTTCATGTCGCTTCGTGTCTTCATTTAAAAAGGCTCCTTCTCTCTTAATGCTATTATTTATATAAGTACTAATAGCAGGCGGCAGCTCGGGGAGATCAACTTCGTCTAAGGATAGCCCCCCTTGCCATGTATAACCTTTGCCATCGGCATTGACAGACGGCGGTGCGATTATATAGCCGCCCTCGGCCCTGAAATCGACTCCGGGCATGATTCCGGCCCCAACTGTTAGCTTGCAATCTTTAGGCATAAGAAAGTAAAGGTGCCAGCCCCCGCGTGGCGTTCTGGCTACTGGTAAAATTAGATTATCAGGAATAAGCTTTTGAAGAGCTTCGTAACCTTCCCTTGAGTCGCAATCGACAACGAAGATCCCGGAAATTTCCCCGGTAACGATCCCGATCATGGCGTCAGGATACTTTCCCCACCACTTTTTTAACTCTTCCGGCGTTGCCCTTCGTTTTTGATATTCCGACCATGAGATGTATGGTTTCTTATCTCCCCGGATTGGAATTATTGAAAAGTTACGGTCCCGCGCATATTGCAATGCAGCCTGTAAGTTTTTACTCTGCACTTATTTTACCTCCGGCCAGCTCAGATAGAATGACTTTTTCTACCCTCTCGGCCCTATCTGATTTTTTATTGCATCTCTTACAGAGACAATAGCGAAAGAGACGAACCTTATCTTTGCAACCGCCCCAGGCTTCGGAGTTTTCGGGAACAAAGAGGCCAATAACGGATGGTTTTCCACCGCATAGCAAGCAAAAATCGCCTCCAATCTCGCGTGTTAAATACTCCAGTTTGACCATCAAGAATCCTCTGCGTAACAGATTAGTCTATCCACCAGTAAACTTGTTTTCTTTGAATAAGGAAGAAGAACAAGCATTTCTGCTATTCGAAAAGCCAGCCTGCACTTGATGGATACTAAAAAGCTTGCTTTAGTCATCGTTGTTTTCCCTCTTTTGGCTCAAATAGAAGAGCTGCCGTCCTAATTGTTGCCCCCTTTTTTCGATCTGAAATTTTTCGTTTTTAAATTTGAGCAAATCGTCCAAATCGAATCGTCTATAATTAGATGCGTTTCGCGTATATGGGAGAAGCCCTCGATTGCATAAGGCGCGGATGGTGTTTTTTGAAATGCCAAGAATGCCTGATGCTTCCTGAACCCCAACCTTCATGTCAATAACCTCCTCCTTACTTTTTTTGGTAAAGCTTTCACCCTATGAGAACAAGGAAACTTGCCCCCAAGTTTCCTGTCATGTGTCCGACAGGTCAAAAAAAAGCCCTCACGAATATTGTGAAGGCTTCCTTTTCTCTGTTCCTGCTTTTATTTGCTAATCATCGAAGTTAAGTGGCTTTATAAACTCATTCTCTGCTTGCCAGCCGGAGCCTCTGGCCTTCTTATTTTCATAATCCTCAACAGGGATATAAGCTTCATATGAAAGTTCTCCTTTGCCCAGTACCTCCGTAACATACGGACATTCCCCCTTGCCCGTTTTAATGAGGGGACATTTTTCTTTTTTCTCGCAAGTCTCGCAATCTAAAGTTGAGATAGTAGCCTCTTTTTCCTCAACACTGATTTCAGCCCTCTTATCCTCCTTCTCGTGATACCTTAAAAATTGTTTGAGTTCGTTATATCGTTCATTACAAGCCTGTGGGGTAATATTCAACTGCTTGGCTAAATTTTCCCACGGCATTCCCATATACTTAGATGGCAAAAGCTTCTCGGTGAACTTGGAGACTTTGGCGGATTCGGACAGTTCTTTACATTGTCCGTACCTGAAAATCATTAAACTCGTTTCATATTTATTATGTTTGGGTGCACTGCTCTTTCCATACAGGAGTTTTTTAAACTTTACTATTTGGGGCCAAAGTTGTTCTATGTCTTCTAATCTGGTATCGGGATAAACGGGAATTGCCATAGCTGCAGTTTTAAAATATTTTTCTCCGAATGTTTGTCTCAATGCAGATATCGCCTCGGGTGTGAGGTCATCATGTTGTTTTTTTTCGGTCAAAAGAAGTTCTCTTTCTTCCTCTGTTGCAATTTTATTGCACGCATCAAATAACACACTTCTCGCTCGTTTCGATATGATGGGATCAAGCCACAGTTCTTTTTTTGCGGAAAACGACCTAATAAACTCGTCATCTTGGCTCCAGCGCAGAAAGGAAGGATCAACTTCCGGAAATAAATTAGTTATGTTTTTCCAGTCTGAATGCCAAGCTTTTAGAGTATCATCAGGGGAATCCTTTGGATCGGGAGGATTGGGCCACTTCTTTTTAAATTCTCTTATTGTGTTTTCACTTAAGAAGAGTTGTCTTATAAATTCCTTTTTGTCCATTTTGCCACCCCCCAAGTGGCCCCGGTAGTTTAAGAGGGAAGGGCGCCGGGAAAACGCCCTTATCGCCAGGCCTCGGCTATCCCTCTTATTAACGGAAGGTATGTTTTGAACACGTGTTTCAATTCCTCTTTCAGTCTTACTTGATTCTCCTTCAACCACTTCTCTCCGTGTCTTTCCAACAAGTCGTTCGTTGATTTTACCAAATTTTGTGCCCTTTTCGTGCCCACCGCGCCTCATTTTTACTAAAATAACCTAATATTTCCCAACTTACAAATAAAAAAACATTAAGCAGTTTTAGCTAATTGACTAATATTACTAAAGTTTCCAAGAGACCGTTTTTGCACTTAAAATCCCTCGATCCTTGAGATTGTGAGAGTTCGATTCTCTCCCCAGGCACCAAATATCAAAGGGTTATGGCTTTAGGGGCATAACCCTTTTCTTGGTTTTGGTGCAATTGTAACCATTTTGTAACTGTTCGGCTTGTTGTTCACTGAACATTTGCCGTTTTCTTGCAGCTTTTTTCAGGTCTTCCTGAGCCGCTTACTTCTTAAAGTGTAGTTTTATGTAGTAGTTTTTTCTTACTATACCTGCACGAATAGTTTTCTGGATATTAACATTTACTAACCCCGTGGCAGCTCATTCAAATGTCCATTTTTCTAATGTCACTAAGAGTGTCACCATAAAAGTAAGATTTCATTAAATTTCGCCTTGTTTTTTAGTAATTTATAACCTATATGATTGCGTACAGACTTTCACGATCTCTTATGCTCTCGTAGACTTTTACGATCCTCCAACACTTCGAAAAGTACGAAAAAAAGAAACCCAAGAAATAACCCTTAACTAAGAGGGCTGCTATGAATTGATTATTGAACCCCGTTTTCAAAAGAGAGCGGGTTTTTGTGCTTTAAGGCGGGCTAATGATGATTTTATGGTTTAATCCACTTTTTCCCTTCAAAGGAGCCTTTCAGCATCCGTCGGTTTTTAGAATAATTGTTTATTAATTATTTTTTCTTTGTATTGCTTACTAAATCTCTGGTCAAATACACTCGATGCCGAACTTCTTCCCTAAATCCGATATTAAGGTTTGAATTAGCGGGAAAATGATTGAAAAAACCT
>CAZYTP010000081.1:0-11527 GCA_964650385.1 uncultured Syntrophales bacterium
CAATGGATTGAGTTCGACCGCTTCGCGGATCGACTCAATCCTTATAGGTTATGTGGCTGATATTCATAGGGGCATTAGCGTGGTGTTTTTCCCGTATAAAAGAAGGTAAAGGTCAGTGGAAAGATTGACGGGGAGCTTCACCTTGTACGAATACGCCACGATGAGAACGAAAGGGGGAAGCTCTTCGGTCTCATACCCCACCTGGAAGTATATCTTCACTTCACCAATCATACCCGCTGGACAAGGGAAAAACTTCCCGAAGAGGGGATGTGACGTGCAGTCTTCAAAAATACGATAGATTTCATCGATAAACGATTTATAAAAAGTTGTCGGGCAGGACTTGTCTTGATAAAAATGTGACCCGGTATATCTATGGCTGTTATTAATTGAGAAGAGTAGTGCATGGAGATAAAGAACAGTAAATCCAGAGAACTCTGGTTGTCAAAGGCTGGGTTTATCCTGGCTGCGGCCGGTTCTGCAATCGGCTTAGGTAACCTGTGGAGGTTTCCCTACGTTACAGGCATGTATGGAGGAGGAGCCTTTGTCTTGGTTTATTTGCTCTCCATAATAGCGATAGGAATTCCAATCATGGTAGCCGAGTTCATAATTGGTCGAAGAACCCAGCGGAACCCGGTTGGGGCTTTTGGCAAACTTGGCAAGACAAAAGGGTGGCAGCTGGTAGGATGGTTAGGGTTAGCAACCGGGTTTATTCTTCTCTCTTACTACTCTGTGGTAGGTGGGTGGATACTCGATTATGTTTTGAAATCTGCCGGGGGGTTATTTCATGGAAAATCTCCTGCTGAAATCAACCAGATGTTCGATATGGTGCTAAAAAGCCCCTTGCGACAGGTTTTCTTTCATGCACTCTTCCTCTTCTTAGTTACATACATCGTCAGCAGAGGCATACATAAGGGGATTGAACTGTGGAATAAGATCTTAATGCCCCTGCTGTTTGGGATACTGTTATTACTGATGGTTAACTCTCTCTTCTCCCCCGGAGTCCGGGAGGGGATGCGTTTTCTTTTTTACCCGGACTTTTCCAAAATTACCGCCACTGCTATTCTGGAGGCTATGGGACAAGCGTTTTTTCCCCTGAGCATCGGCCTGGGGACAATGATCACATATGGAAGTTATTTGAAACGGGATGTCAGCCTGATGAATTCTGCAACAGAGATTTGTGTACTGGATACACTGGTTGCCCTCGTGGCGGGAATAGTAATCTTTCCGATCGTTTTCACTTATGGTCTTGCACCATCCGCCGGGCCGGGATTGTTCTTCAAGACACTCCCTGTGGTATTTTCCGTGCTTCCGGGGGGTCGAATCATTGCGTTTCTCTTCTTTCTTGTCGTGGCTTTTGCGGCGCTTACTTCCGCAATCTCTTTACTTGAATTGGTGGTTGCTTACTTTATAGATGAAAGAAAGTGGGGACGAAAGAAGGCAGCAATTATTATGGGGCTTACGATTTTTATCTTTGGAGTTCCGTCCGCCCTCTCTTTCAATACTCTCAGAGATATAACACTGATAAAAGGAATAAACATATTCAATTTCCTTGACCTGCTCGTCACCAACTATATGCTCCCGGCCGGTGGTCTTCTGATCGCTATCTTCTGTGGATGGTTTCTATCACGAAAAGAAAGTTTGGATGAAATTAGAAAGGGAGGAAATGATCTCTTTTTCTATCGGGTGTGGCGATTTATTATAAGATATATTGCCCCCGTTGCCGTTCTTCTCGTCTTCTCCTGGAAAGCGGGAGTTATTGCACTATAGGTAGCCACGATGGTGACATTTTCACGACCTGTTGCCCAAATGAAAGTCTCTTTCCGTCTTTCAAAAGCGTAAGAAAATTGATATAGTCGAAAAGAATTTTTTGATTAGCGTACTGAAAAGGAAAGCGGTTATGGACACACAAGAATGGAACCCAGGACGGTTGCTTGAGATATCAGGAAATTACTGGGAATCCTGTACCCTTCATGCCGGTGTTAAGCTCGATCTGTTTACGGCAATAGGCGGCAATCAGCTCACAAGCGAGGAGGTCGCACAAAAACTGAATGTAGATAAAAGAGGAATAACGATGCTCTTCAACGCGCTTTCTGCAATGAACCTCCTGGTAAAGAAAGGAAACAAATATTCTAATACTTCCACAAGTACATCTCTTCTTTCAAAAGATTCTCCTCAATATATCGGTTATATAATTATGCATCATCACCAGATGGTGGATTCATGGTCCAAGCTGGATCGAGCAGTCACGACAGGTACTCCGGTCAGAACGAGGGCATCTCGCAGTAATGAAGAATGGCGAGAGAATTTTCTTATGGGCATGTTCAACATGGCCATGAGCCTTGCTCCCCGGCTGGTAACTATAATAGACCTTTCAAAACGGCGCCACCTGCTCGACCTGGGCGGAGGTCCCGGGACCTATGCGATTCACTTTTGCCGCAGGAATCCGCGGCTTAAAGCAACAGTCTACGACCTTCCAACTACCGGGCCTTTTGCCAGGAAGACCATTAAAAAATTCGGTCTCACTGACCGCATAAATTTCATGGATGGCAACTACCTGGAAGAAGGCATTGAAGGGGTTTATGACGCGGCCTGGCTTTCTCATGTTTTCCATGGAGAAGGGCCTGAGGACTGTCAAAAAATTATACTGAAGACTGTCTCGGCTCTGGAACCTGGAGGTATGATTATTGTCCATGATTTTATTTTGAACAATACAATGGATGGTCCCCTATTTCCCGCGCTGTTTTCCCTTAATATGCTTCTTGGAACGGCTCACGGGCAGGCCTATTCTGAAAAACAGATCACCGATATGCTCTCCGGTGCCGGTGTAAAGGAAATCCGGCGCATCCCTTTTCAGTCTCCAAACGATTCAGGCATTATTGCAGGAATAGTTTAATTACCGTCAGTTGCAGTGAGGATTCTAATGAAACATTCATTGAAAGTAGGATTTAGCTTTGGTCTTACCTCTGCAATAATCACAACGCTTGGATTGATTGTAGGATTACATTCCGGAACGCACTCGAGACTTGTGGTTATCGGAGGGATATTGACAATAGCAATAGCCGACGCGTTTTCAGATGCACTGGGGATCCATATCTCTGAAGAATCTGAAAACACACACTCTACGAAAGAAATATGGGAATCCACAATCGCTACCTTTTTATCAAAATTTGTCTTCGCGACAACTTTTATTGTTCCTGTTCTGGCATTTTCGCTCACAACAGCGATTATCCTGAATATAGTCTGGGGGCTGTCTCTACTGGGAATTTTCAGTTTCTATATGGCTAAAGAACAAAAAGTGAAACCCTGGGGAGTAATCTCGGAACATTTATTCATTGCATCAATTGTCATATTAATAACACACTATGTTGGCGTCCTGGTCGGATCGACATTCGGATAGGCATGACCGATCATTACGAAATCACCTTCTTTTTTGACCGGAAGCGCACCTGCAAGCGCCGCCCTGTGGGCAGGGGACTTTACACTAAAGAGAGAGGCAGTTGATAACTTTTTAAGAAGTTCGGGAGATGAAAAATGAATCATTCGTTACAAAAAGTCGAGACGGAAAAGGCACCTCAGGCTATCGGGCCTTATTCTCAGGCAGTTGCCGCCGGGGAGTATTTATTTGTTTCCGGTCAGATTCCGATTAATCCTGCAACAGGAAAGCTGGTTGAGGGAGGGGTTGAAAAACAGGCCGGTCAGGTCCTGGATAACATAGAAGCAATCCTTAAGGCCGTCGGCATCGGTTTTGACAGGGTTGTGAAGAGTGAGGTTTACTTAAAAGACATAGGTAATTTTGGAGCTGTGAACGATGTGTATGCTTCAAGGTTTTCACACGAAATAAAACCTGCGAGACAGGCCATGCAGGTTGCTAAATTGCCGATGGATGCCTTGGTAGAAATTTCTTGTATTGCATATACGGGAAAATAATGTCTTTGCTTTCGCACCTGCCGAGGAGATAAAAAGATTGGATAAGAGTCCCAAGACCATCGGGGGCATGTTTGACCGGATTGCCCCAACCTATGACCTGCTGAACCACCTCCTTTCCTTTTTTATAGATATTAAATGGAGACGCAAGACACTGAGCCGGCTCGAAATCAAACAGGGGGATTCGATTCTCGATGTCGCAACCGGCACAGGTGACCTTGCTATGCTTGCATTGGGAGGAAATCGGGACTGCCGCGTGGTGGGAATTGACCTGTCCGGTGAGATGCTTCGTCTTGCGGTAAAAAAGAAGGCGAGAAAGGGATACGACGGACGGTATTTTCCCGTTGAGGGAGATGCCTGCAATATGCCGTTTAAGCAAGGTACCTTCGATCATGCCATGGTAGCATTCGGAATCAGAAATATGTCTGATGTCGAAGGTTTTTTCAGGGAGACCGGAAGGGTACTCAAAAAAAGCGGGAGGTTTGCAATCCTTGAGCTTTCAGTCCCGGAGATACGCTTTGTCCGAAAGATATATTTTATGCATCTGAAGAAGTTAATCCCCCTCATCGGGGGAGGCATTTCCGGGAAAGCCGGTAGTTACTGCTATTTGAGGGATTCGGTTATATCCTTTCATACGCCGGGGGAACTGGAGAGGATGCTGCGGGCACATGGTTTCAGGATTATTGAATCCTTGCCGCTCTGGTTTGGTATGTGCCATCTTTTCGTTGCAGAAAGTGAACGGAGTTTTACATGAAGAATCCTTGGATATAAGTTACATGGAAGGAGAGAGTTAGAAGACAGTGAAAGATTTTTTGGGATATCACTCTGAATGGAATCTGGGCAGCCCCGGCGGATGGGATTATCAGCGCATCACCCAGATTATTGGCAAGGAAGTCTGGAGAAGGATATTGTGGTCTGCCGACAGCGCAAAGTGGAGGAAAACACTGTATATGCCCGTGAGATCATTCTGAGCAAACAGAAGGGTTTGATCCGTGACCGCACTTACTTGATACGTCTTTATAAATCCCAGGATCTTCTGGCATTGCTGAAACATGTCGGGTTCGAAAGCGTCAGCATTCATACCGACTTTCCCCCCCCCACCGGTATAAAAGTGACTATGGTTTCATGAATCATCGCATGCTTGCCGTGGGTCAAAAGACCTCACTGCCGAGCAAAACTTTCTGACCGAGAGCGCACCCGCAAGCCCCGCCTTGTAGGTGGAGTATGGGGCGCAATATAAAACAAACATATTCATTGCCGGGAAGCCCCGCCTTGCGCGCGGGGAGCTTCACAATGTTATCTTGCTTATTTTCTTGCCGTATCTATCAGAAAAAACCCTCGCAAGACAGATTCTTCTCGGCCGGGACCATGTAGTGCTAAAAAAGTATTACCTGTGTAAGTATTCTGAATCCCTTTCAGATTGTACCGGTTAAAAAAATCTTCCAAAGTTTTTCTTGCAATACACAATATATGGTATTAATATCGAAAAATACTACAACATCTTGTGGAGAAATATAAATTAAGGCGGGGATAAGTTTCATGCATACTAAGATAAGAAAGAGGGATGGCAGGTATGTAAAGTTTAATGCCGACAAGATTACCAACGCCATAGCGAGTGCGGCGGCGGCGGCGGCTGAGTTCGACGATGTTAAGATACCAAGGAAGCTGACCCTGAAAGCCCTGAACCTGGCAGAAAAGCTTTTCGACAACAAGGTAATGGGGGTGGAGGATGTACAGGATATTGTTGAAGAGGTTCTGCTCTCTTCCCCATATCGTAAGACAGCCAAGGCATATATAATCTACCGTGATCAGCATGCGAGACTTCGGGAAATCGCCAATAAGATGGAAGTTGACCTTGTCGATCAGTATCTGAAGAAGACCGACTGGAAGATTAACGAGAACAGTAATATGGACTATTCTCTGCAGGGATTGAATAACTACATCTCCTCCGAAGTTAGTAAGGTTTACTGGTTGAACGAAATTTACCCGCCGGGGATCAGAACTGCGCATACAGGAGGAGACCTTCACATTCATGATTTAAGTATACTTTCTGTTTACTGTGTAGGCTGGGATCTTTTTGATCTTTTGATGGAAGGATTTAAAGGGGTATCGGGAAAGGTAGAGAGTAAACCGGCAAAACACCTCCGCAGTGCACTGGGACAAATCGTGAACTTTTTCTATACGCTTCAGGGAGAGGCTGCAGGTGCCCAGGCCTTTTCAAATTTCGACACCCTTCTGGCGCCGTTCATCAGGTATGATGATTTGAGCTATAAAGAGGTTAAACAGGCCCTGCAGGAGTTTATCTTTAATATCAATGTGCCGACAAGGGTTGGATTTCAAACGCCATTTACAAACGTCACACTGGACGTGACCGTTCCTAAATATTACGCGAATCAGAATGTGATAATCGGTGGAAAGGTACAAAAAGAAACTTACCAGGATTTTCAGGAAGAGATGGATCATTTCAACAGGGCCTTTCTGGAAGTGATGGCGGAGGGAGATGCCAAGGGGAGGGTCTTCACCTTTCCTATTCCTACTTATAATGTCACTAAAGATTTTGACTGGGAGAGTGAAAACCTAAAAGGTCTTTGGCAGATGACAGCCAAATATGGTGTGCCCTATTTTTCTAACTTTATCAATTCGGATATGAATCCGGAAGACGCAAGGAGCATGTGTTGCAGATTACGAATTGATAACCGGGACCTCGAAAAGAGGGGTGGCGGTCTCTTCGGGTCAAATCCGCTGACGGGGTCTATCGGAGTGGTTACTATCAATATGCCGAGGATCGGTTATCTGAGCAAAACGGAGAACGAATTTGTGATACACTTGGAAAAGATGATGGAACTTGCCAGGGAAAGCCTGGAGATAAAAAGGAAAATCCTCGAAAAGTTTACCGATGGGGACCTCTATCCTTATACGAAATATTATCTGAGAAGCGTAAAAGAACGTTTTAATGAATACTGGAAAAATCATTTTTCGACCATCGGTCTGGTGGGGATGAATGAAGCTTGTTTGAATCTGCTCGGAAAGAGTATCGGGGATCAGGAGGGACAGGAGTTTACCCGGAGGGTCCTGGATTTCATGAGGGGCAAATTGGTTCAGTTTCAGAAAGAGACAGGAAACAACTATAATCTTGAAGCGACTCCCGCTGAAGGAACATCCTTCAGCCTGGCAAAAATAGACAGGAAAAAATATCCTGACATAATATGCGCGAATGAGAATGGAAACGGAGGAAACAGAGGGTCTGCATTTTATACTAATTCTACCCAGCTGCCGGTGAATTTCACCGATGATATTTTCGAGGCGCTCGACCTGCAGGACAGCATCCAGACGAAATATACAGGCGGGACTGTTTTTCACACGTATGCCGGTGAACAGATTAATAATCCTGAAGCGGTTAAGGTGCTTGTGCGTAAAATCTGTGAAAAGTACCACCTGCCCTATGTCACTTTCACCCCTACTTTCAGCGTTTGCCCGTCTCACGGGTATTTAGGCGGGGAACATGAAACGTGTTCGAAGTGTGGAGAAGCATGTGAGATATATTCGCGTGTGGTGGGTTATCTGCGTCCTGTGAAACAGTGGAACAAAGGGAAGCAGGAAGAGTTTAAAATAAGAAAGACATTCAATTTTTAAGATATGGATATCGGTGGTCTGCAAAAGGTCTCTCTGATAGATTATCCGGCAAAGATATGTGCTGTTCTGTTTGTTCAGGGGTGTAATTTCAGGTGTCCGTTCTGTCATAATCCGGAGCTTGTAGACCCGGCTCTTTACCATGATTGTATTCCGGAAGAAGAAATATTTTCCTTTTTAGAAAAAAGAAAGGGAATACTTGATGCAGTAAGCATTTCAGGGGGCGAGCCGACTACACAGCCGGACCTGTTTGACTTTATTGAGCGTGTTAAGGGAATGGGCTATCTGGTCAAGATAGACACGAATGGGTCGCACCCTGAAATGCTAGAAAAATTGATCGACCGGGGGCTTTTAGACTATATTGCTATGGATGTGAAAGCCCCTCTAATGAGATATCGTGAGATTACAGGGTCTGATATAAAGCCTGCCAGAATCAAACAGAGTATCAAAATGATTATGGATTCAGGTATAGAATATGAGTTTCGTACAACAGTCGTAAAATCTCTTCTTAACAAAAATGATCTGCGAAAAATCGCAGGAACTATAAAAGATGCCCGCCGTTATGTCCTCCAGAAATTTGTCCCCTCAAAATCCCTTGATGAAAAACTTTTAAGTAAATCTACCTACTCAGATGAAGACTTCGAGGCCATGAAGGAGTACGTGAAAAAATACGTCGGGCATGTGACTGTCCGGTGATTTAAGGTTCTGACAGGGCCACATCTTAGATTAAATATTGCTGATAATGGGGGGTATAAGAAAAAAACAGCCAAACCTGCCCTTGACTCATTTTTAGAATTTGTTGATTTTGTATATTACATGTTTGGTGGTACTACGTACTATATGGTCTTGATTCTTTACAACATATTTTATTTACTGTACATTTTCAATGTCAAGTTTAATTATGCCGTGATATAATACGGCAAGTAGGCAGTATAATATATGTTATATTTCGATAGACAATATGAGGAGTATCATGACTCAACTAACACCAAGTGCCATAAGAAAAGTACAGGATGCGCTAAGCAGTTCTTCGTTTGCCCTCGCTGATTTCAACATTCATTTGCCCGAATCAGGCTCTTGTTTACTGCATATAGATTTCAGGCATAGAGACGGTTATGAGTTCAAAGTCATTGAAACTAAACAAAAATCTAAAGTGAAAACATCAGTGGGTATGGGAAGTTTTGGGCCTACTCGTGAAGAGGTTAATGAATATACTGCTCTTTTTACGAGAGAAACACCAGGGAGCTTTAAAGTGCAGGATCAAATCGAAATCGATGAATTCGATGAAGCTATGGAAAGGATTATGAAGTGGTGTAAGAATGTTAGAGATAATTTGGCAATCATGCCTGTTGAATCCGACACATTTACAGAACTCAGGGAAGCTTTAGAGGAACAAATAGAAGAATGCAAGTGGTCTGATGAAGAACGTTTTTCAAGCGAAGAGATTGAAAAACTCAATTCGAGACTGGATGACTTATCAGTCCGTTTCGAAACTATGTTACAAGAAAACAGAATCACCCAAAAAGATATTGATCAGATAAATAGAGAGATTGCTGAAATTAAAGGCAACGCCAAGTCTTTCCCCAAAAAGATATGGGCAAGGGTTACAGGGAATAAACTTATTGAGATCATGACAAATTTCGCAAGGTCACAAGAAGGAAGGCAGTTAGTTGCCGAAGGCATTAAGAAACTTATTGGCATGTAAAATATAACCCGCTCTTTCAGCGGATCGCAAAAAACCGCGCCCGCTGAAGAGTACGTTCGCGTAAAATAATGCAGTGAGTTGTTTAAATGAATTCGCTAGAGCAACAATTACTTCCTAATCGCCAAGCGTTTGCCACTGACCCTTTTGGCTATTCCGCATTGGCATGGCAAAAGTGGGCAATAGCACAGAATGTAGCTGGCTTTCCAATTGATCCAGAAAAGCCTCCCACAAGCCACGATCTGAAGTCTCCAGTGCTTTGGCTTAGCCAAGCGCATGCACTTTCCGAAGCAGCAACCGTTGTGCTCCTTGGGAACCCAAATCTAGAGAGCATGCCAGTATTCACGCAGGGCGTGTGTGATAGTCAGTACTGCGCGGTTGGTCTTATGTTGGTCGGCTATAGCCTTGAAATATGCCTGAAGGCGATGCTAATCATTCAGAAAGGCGTGGAATCTTATACTGCGGAAGAGAATAAACACAAGCACCATAAACTTGTGAAGCTCTCTGAGCTTATTCCCGAGCTTAACGAAAAAGATAAGGCAATCCTTCTTTTGCTAACGCATTATTTGGTATGGGCTGGTCGCTATCCAGATCCTGGCTCTGGGAGAGAGGCGGATACGGAAAGTATCTTTGTTCTCTCGAAAAAACACCAAATTACCGCAAGTGATCTTTTTCGCTTGGCTGCACAAGTAATGAGTCACGTGAGAGTTCTAACAGCGCAACTGTAAAATGTGAACTAAGTGAATGCGCTAACCCGACGCTCCAGCCTGCAGCCCGTTGGGTTGCTCCGGCTGAGCTTTTCGTTAGCCTAACAGAAAATGAAGGTGCATATATGAAGGAACCGTTTTTTACAACATCTCATGGGGTTCTTTATGACGCTGACTGTCTTCAAGTAATCGCGCAAATGAAATCGGGCGTCATTGATACTGTTTTTGCCGACCCACCATTTAATCTCGGAAAGGACTATAAAAACGGATATAACGATAAGGTAGAGCACACAGAATATTTGGTTTGGTGCCGACAGTGGATTCTTGAATGTTGCCGTATTTTAAAGCCAGGCGGGTCTTTTTTCCTCTACGCAACACCAGAGCTTGCGGTTCAATTCGCTCCGATCATGGGAGAACGGCTTGATTTTCGTCACTGGATTGCACTTTCAATGAAAGGCACCTACCCAAGAGGGAAAAAGCTCTATCCAGCGCACTACGTTCTTTTGTATTATACACGGGGAATGCCACATGTATTTAATAAGCTTCGCCTGCCAATTGAAACCTGCCGACATTGCGGAGGGGAAATTAAAGACTATGGCGGGCATCGCAACAAGATGAATCCAGAAGGAGTAAACTTAACTGATTTTTGGGTGGATACATCGCCTAATCGTCATAAGAAATTTAAAGTCCGTCCAGGTGTGAATGAACTTAAGCTGGTCATTCCCGAACGTGCCATCCTTATGTCAACTGAACAAGGGAACATCGTCTTTGATCCATTTGGTGGGGGAGGTTCCACATACCAAGCGGCAGAGAAACATCATAGAAATTGGATTGGTACAGAGTTATACGACTCAGATCATATACGAAAACGTATTGAAGAGAATTATCCATTTTCTGCTTCAAAAAAACCAAGATACAATGTTAAGGAGCTATTCAAAAATGAAGATAAGCAAGATGAGGTTTTACGGCGGGTCAAGAGAGAAGGTGTGTCGTCTGGGGCTGGCTCACATATTTCTTGAGTTACAAGAAATACTTATCTCCACTGAGATTTGTGTTTTAAACAAGAAACAGGCTAACGGTGCAGGCCGAGTACGGGAATTGATCGACGAAAAGTTTGGGCACTACGAAGACTGGATTCAATCAAAATCCGGCGATATTGATTGGGTCAAGAGGTTTCGTTACAACCAAACCATTGTATCGAGAATCGGGGTAGAAATTCAAGTTTCGGGTAGAAGTGATCTTCTTGCACGCGACATTGTGCATATCAGAAACAACCTTCAAGACAGTCACATTGATGTCGGTGTGATTGTCGTTCCAGCAGACCAGTTTGAGTACTTTCTGACTGACCGTGTTGCCAATTTCAGCTACGCAGTTCGCTACGTTGAGGAAGAACTTCGTGAAGCGCAATCCTATCCGATTATTCTGTTGGCCATAGAGCACGATGGATTTTCAGATGAACCGCTTCCGAAAAAGAAGACCAATAAAGGGAAAGGCTAACAACGGGAAAGGCTAACCTATAAGGATTGAGTCGATCCGCGAAGCGGTCGAACTCAATCCATTGTTC
>CAZYTP010000082.1:0-11516 GCA_964650385.1 uncultured Syntrophales bacterium
CGCCCCATCTAAGATACATCCGTAAAAGTATTTCAGCCCAGTCCTGTGCTTCAGTACCACCGGCACCGGCATGGATTGACATTATGGCGTTCAATGGATCCTGCTCACTACCGAGCATCATCTTGAACTCTTCATCTTTTACTTTCGCCTCAAGTTTGTCAAGATCCTCCTTAACTTCTTTCAGTGTTTCCTCGTCATTCTCTTCACAAGCCATTTCAAAGAAAATTCCCAAATCTTCGATGGTACTCTCACACCGCTTCAGGTTTTCTACCACGGCTTCCAACTTTGTCTTTTTCTTCAATATTTCTTTAGCCTTCTCAGGATCACTCCAGAAGTTTTCACCTGAAGAATGCTTTTCGAGCTTTTTTATTTCCACCTCTTTACCGGCAACGTCAAAGACAACCTCTAAGGATACCGACTCTATTTTTTAAATCTTTTATAATCCCAGACAACTCTTCGATCATTTTTTTCTCTCCTCCTCAAAAGTGAACTGATAAATAACAAAAATAATAATAAAAAGCAAAGATAGGTAAATAAATCACCATACCTTGAATAAAAGGTCTTACGGTCAAAGAACTGTACGGTTCCCGTCAGTACCGTTCTCTTGAACAATTCCGTCTTCGAAATGATCTCCCCTGTTGGTCCTATTATGGCGCTTATCCCTGTATTGGCCGCCCTTGCAATACAGACCCGGTTTTCAATCGCCCTGAACACGGTCATTGAAAGATTCTGATAGGGAGCTGATGTCATGCCAAACCAGGCATCGTTCGTTATATTTACGAGTAGCGATGCCCCGCTTCTCCCATACTCCCTGCTGATCTTAGGGAATATACTCTCAAAACATATAAGGACTCCTATCTTCTTTTCATCCATTAAAAGAGGATGGAATCCCTTGCCTGAACGAAAGTCCCCTACACCAGCCACCAATTTCCCTATAAAGGAAAATAAAGAGCTAAATGGCACATATTCACCATAAGGAACCAGATGGACCTTATCATATTTTCCGGTAACGCTACCTTCCGGCGATATCATATATGCGCTATTAAAATAGTATATCCTGTCCTCTTCCTTTTCGAAACCAGGGCTCCCGAAGAGAAGATAAGCATTCGACTTTTTTGCAACGTCCAGGACATCCATATGTTTATCATCTATGTCTTGAAAAAAGAAGGGGGTGGCAGTCTCAGGCCAGACAATCAATTCCGGTTTTGATTGTAGCGCCTCAAGAGACAAATCTCTGTATATATCCAAAGTCTTCCTTTGATACTTCACATCCCACTTTATGCTCTGATCAATATTCCCCTGAATAAGTGCAACTTTGCTCGATTTAACACCCTTCAGTGTCTCTTTCAAATCAACGATGCGTAACATCCCATAACATAAAATCAGTGTGATCAGAACACCTCCTATCAATACTTCAAATAAAACTTTTCTTTTCTTATTACGGTCAAATATCAGGTCATAAAAAACACAATTTATGAAGACCACCGCAAAAGATATCCCGTATATGCCTGTTACATCGGCAATCTGAATCAGAAAAGAACTAAGATACTGAGAATAAGCAAGGTTTTCCCATGGAAATCCTGTAAAAAGGTGCGATTTCCCATATTCAAGACATGTCCACAACAATGGCGCCGAGATTATCTCGGGTATCCCTCTTCTTCCAAAGAAAACCACCCCGGCAGAAAAAAGGGAAACATACATGCTCAAACAGACCGCAAGGAACAACATGACGAAAACGCCAAGGTAAAAAGGAAGATAACCATACTTTACGACCACAAAGGCGATCCAGTAGATTATGCCGATATTGTATACAATACCTGCAATAAGACCAAGTATAAATCCTTCTGAAGGGTTTTTCCCCTTGAGAGCATATAAAAGGGGTATAAGCGAAAACCAGGCAAAAATCCCCAGCCCAAACTTAGGAAAGGAAAGAAAAAGGAGGATTCCTGAAGCTACAGATAGAGATAAATTAACGGGCGTCAGGACCCTGTTATCAAGCATTATTCCCTATGAACCTCCACCAACTTCCATGTAAGAGCTTTGAAAAATACCTCCCAAGTCATTGCGAGAAGCGAAGCGACGTGGTAATCTCTTTGTAATTACAGGTATTTTGAGATTGCTTCTCTGCGTTCGCAATGACAGCAGGCGTGTTTTCCAAAGTTCTCCAGATATCACCATTTCTTGAAACTCACTCCCTACCCCTTACTGCCTACTTTTTTTACCCTCTTCCTCTACCTTCTTTATCTTTACCTTCTTTATGCTTCTTTCATCAGCCGATTCGATTATCATCTCAAAACCATCATGATAAACAACCTCGCCAACAACTGGAATCTTTTCGATTATATGTAAGATTAATCCGCCCAGGGTCTCAAACTTTCCTTCCGGAATCTCCATGCCAAAATATTCTTCAACCTCTTCAATCTCTACTCTGCTGTCTACAAGTACGTAACCATCTGGAAGTTCGGTCATTTCTTCCTCTTTTACATCATGTTCGTCATGAATTTCCCCGACAATCTCCTCTATCAAATCTTCCAGGGTAACAAGACCGGATGTTCCTCCATACTCATCAATAACGATAGCCACGTGATACTTTCTCTGCTGCAGTTCATGGAGAAGAAAGTGTATGTTTTTTGTTTCAGGTATATAGTAAGGCTTCCTCAGGTTTGAAAGAACATCTGTTTCGGACACCTGTCGCGACCAGAATTTCAAAAGGTCCTTTACGTTCAATATTCCGATAATATTATCCACACTGCCGCTATAGACAGGCATTCTTGTATGACCATGCTTCATAATAAGATCAAGAATTTCCCCTATTGCGGCATCATTGCTTATCGCAATCATCTCCGTCCTCGGAATCATGACCTCGCGAACAAGGGTATCTCTAAAATCAAGGATACTCTGTATCATCTCGCCAGACCGCTGGTCTATTAAACCCTTTTCCTCTCCCGCATCAATAATAGATTGTATTTCTTTCTCCAGATGCGAGTGATCTTTTTTGAGCAAGAGTCCCTTAATCCAGACTTTAAATTTTTTACTAAAAATAATAGTGCTCTCCTTTAAAATTTCGGTTAACCTTATACCACGACACAGGAAAAGGCAAGCGCTTAACAAAGTTTACGGCTATAATATCTCTATTGATAGAACAGGAGACGGTGTCTTGGTTCTGATATCTGACAACAGTTTTATAAGCAGGCACTACATTTTACGGTCACTTTTTCTTGACACAAAAGGGCATTTCGCTCTATATTAGCCCCACTAAAACAGGACAAAGCTTTCATGGAGTTATAAATGAGTAAAGTCGATTTATTTGCTGAAAAAAAGCCAATTCTGGGTATTAATGGCCTTGGGAGAATTGGCAAGTTGACTTTGTGGCATCATATCGGGAGAAAATATTTCGAGGAAATTGTCGTCAATCATGGAAGAGATATTGGCCTGGGGTTAGAGGCCGTTGCACAGATGATAGAGAAAGACTCAACATACGGGTTAATACATACATTCTTACACGGAATAAATACAAAACCCATAATCAAAATTATTGATGAGAAACAGGGCAAACTATTAATTGACGGAATTCCTGTGACCGTCTTAAGAAAAGCGAGAAATCCTAAAGATATTCCCTGGCATGATTATGGAGTAGATGTAGTAGCAGAATGTACGGGTAAATTTAGAGATCCAACGTCAGAACCGAATGATGAAAAGGGAACAATAAGGGGACATTGTTTAGGTGGAGCAAAAGTTGTAATCAATTCATCCACCTTCAAGATTAAAAACAAAGCGCTGTCTATGCCGGAAGATTCTGTTACGTTGATCTATGGTATTAATCATCAAGCATTTGACCCGAAGAAGCATACCATGATTTCAGCTGCATCATGTACAACCACAGCACTTGCACACATGATAAAACCTCTTTTGGAAAATGAAAAAACCAACTCTATGCTCACTGCTTCAATGTCAACCATCCACGCTGTGACAAACTCACAAAAGGTATTGGACAGCGTGCCAAAGGCCGGAGAAGGGGATTTAAGAACAAACAGGAGTATTTTGGATAACATTATTCTAACCTCAACTAATGCAGCTGAGGCCCTGGCCCAAGTCATTCCCGAAGTTAGCAAGATCGGTTTTATGGCAGATTCCGTCCGGATTCCTACCAAAACAGAATCTTTGATAATTTTAAATATAACGCTCCAAAATAAAATGGAGGAAGGTAAGAAAACCAACCTGATTGATACCAAAACAATCAATGGAATATATAAAAAGGCATACGAAAGTGATCCCGAACAACTTCTGGTTTATTCAGAAGAACAAAATGTGTCATGTGATGTTTCCGGAATAAATGCTTCCGTAGTTATTGAAGGACAATTCAATCATACCAGAATTGCCTTTTTCAGTGTTGATCTTTCTCACATTCCAGATCTGTCTCCGGAATTGCTGCAATCTCTTCCTATGAAAAAAATGAATATTCCTGTTCTTCATGCAAAAATATTTGGCTGGTACGATAATGAATATGGCAGCTACACAAATAGAATGGGGGATTTAACAGTTTATGCGCACAAAGCGTTAAAATAGAAAACCGGGAACCTCGCTTATTAGCTCAGTTTTTCGAATAAATTTGATATGATAGCAGAAATCGTAATTTATAAATAATATCGAAACTGTTAAAAAAAATATTTTTTGTGTTCGCTCGCTGTTCAGTTCATTAAAGACTTTGATTGTATCAAGTCTTTAATCATATCTTCACTCTATACGTTTCTGTCGATTTAATACGGTGCTTGCCTAAATAAACGGTTCCGCTCCATCCGTCGATGCTAATAAAATCACCACCTTCTAATTTCCTGTCATTGATTTCAACAAAACCCTTCCGTTCATAAACCTTCAAGCCCCTCAAACCAACAACACCAACTTTGTTAAGCTGAGGAATGGTTACTGCAGTATGTGAAGTACTTCCGCCTTTGGCAGTAAGCAATCCTTCGACCTGACGAATCAATCCAATGTCTTCCGGAACAGTATCCGGACGAACCAAGATCAGGTGTGTCATAGGGTCCTTTTTTCTTAAAAATTTAATTTCTTCCTCTGAAAAAACTATTCTCCCGCAAATTGCACCACCACCGACCCCGATACCAATTCCCAACAAAGACATCTCCAGTTTTTTTGACTTGGCAAAATGCCTTAATCCCGCTGATTCCATAGGAGACATATCTCGTGTTTGTAGAATATAAAGGCCATCTTTTGAATCGTTTACAAAAGTAAATTCAATCTCCTGATGGGCATACTTTTTTTCGTAAATCAACACTTCTGCGATTTGATTTAGTTTAGAAAACACCTCCGGAAAATCTTTTTCTAACGAAATATTATAATCTTTTTTTTCAGTTTTTCTTTGGACCTCTGAAATCGGATACGTATCTACAAGACCTGAAACGATATCATCTCCCTGAATCCCGAATATAAAGTCTCCATTAAGCATAACTGAGGTAGACAAACCTTTAGGGTGTCGGGTAAAAACTACACCGGAGCCTGACCTTTCATTTAAATTGCCGAGAACCATTGCCTGGACAATCACTGCGGTTCCCCATTCGTCAGAGATATCCAGCTCCTGCCGGTATAATATCGCCCGGGAAGAATTCCAGGATTCCAATACTTTTAATATGGCTTTTCCTAATTGTTTACGAGGGGTATCTTCTATATCTATCCCATTCCTGAGCAGTTCCTGCTTATATAATATTGCTATCTCCTTCATTTGATTCGGTCTAAACTGTAACTTTTTCGAAACGTTATGTTTTCTTTTAAAATGATCTATGATTTCATCAAAAAAATTGCGATTCAACCCTTCATGCATCCCCCAAGCCTGAAGAAACCTTCTATAACAATCCCACGCCGCCCAACCATAGCCCTCCTTTTTGCTCAACCCTTCAGCTATCTCTTCGTTCATTCCTACATTTAAAAACGAACCCATCATTCCCGGAAGGGAAATGGCTGCCCCACTTCTCACAGATAAAAGCAGAGGTTTTTCAGGATCACCGAATTTTTTCCCTGTAACATTGTTCATTTTCAATATTTCTTTATCGATACGTTCATCAAGGTCATTTATGATGCTATCGTATCCAAGAACAGCCTCAAGGCAGCGAAAAACTTCTGTAGTAATAATAAAACCGGGAGGAACGGGAAAATTGAACGATGCCATTTGTTTCAAGAAATATCCCTTGTTCCCCAAAATAACTTGATCATCGTTTTTATGGGGCTTTGTGTGTATCGGACGAATCGTGATATTTGGATTATAGCTCATGAGAATGTTCAGTATGTGCCTGCGCTCTTTAAATTTAGCATGCTCAGCACTTAGCGTCCCGATTATGTCGCTAATAAAATTGTCCAGAGTTTGCAACGCAAATGCAGAAGTGATCATTGATCGGATAAATTTTTCCGAGATTTTATAGACAGTTTCTTCGTCTATTTCAGAAAGGCCTTTTTCACCCTCTCCCTGTTTTTTTTCAACACATTGCTTAATAATGACAGGTAGATTGGCTTGATGGGCATCGATATAATAAACTCTGATAATATCTTGAATACTTTTTGAAAGAAAACGAAAGATATCTATATACTGATCTATACCAAAGCGCTTTATTCTAAGTGCACTGTTAAAATATTTCATTTTTGATTCCAGGCCTTCAGTAGCAATCCCTTCCAATTGGAGCGCTTTGATAAACAGCCAGAGATATTTATTAATTTCTGTCAGGGTTTTCTTTGTTATAAACTGATGGTTTAAATCGTTAATCATCTCCTCGAACAGAACAGTGGCCAGACTTTGCAGCCGGAAAGATAATCCTAAAGCCTCAAATTTTTCTTCGCGATAGGTTCCATACATAGATGGAATCCCCGCAGCTATGTGTCTTTTACGGTAAATGTTTTCGAAAGATTCTGTCTTTTCGGGTGAAAGGATGCGTGTTTTCAATACGCTCAAGAAATCTAAAAGAATGACCAGGCTTTTGTAATAGTTCCTGCGCTGTAAGGATTTCTGTAAAGCATCTGTTTTTGTTTTCTCAAAAAAGGAAGGAGATTCTAAATCTTTTATTAAATCCAGATGCCCTATATAATATTTTTTGTATAAAAGCTGATAAAATTTCAATAAGAGAGCAGCTCTCTCCTTATCTCTTTCCGGAACATTACGAATTGTTTGCAGGGTTTTCTGAACTTTTGATTCGTCCCATTCCAGGAATGTACTTGTTTTTTGATTAGCTTTTCTTAGCATCGTTCTAAAAATCTTATGCATTCCATCAAAGTATTCACCAGAATTATCAATTTCCTCATAAATTTCGTCAGGCAAATACTCTCTTATCTCCTTCTTGTCGCAGGAATTCCAGAATCGAAATATACTTTCCACAAATGAGACCAACGAGCTGTTGCTTTCCACATGTGATTGCTTTCGTAGAAAATGAATGAGTCTATCTTGACGTAAAGAACCCTCATCCATTTTAGTTGAAATATCACGAAGTTCTCCTTCAGCACCAATTTCACTGAAAAAAACAGGCAAGAGTTTATTTAGCTGCATCATTAGATTGCTGGCGGGGGAAATATCGGAATTCAAAAACCCCGAAATATCTTTTTGCAGAAGGTCAGTATCACGTACAAAAATACCTCCTATTTTAAGATTAATAATAAGCGCCGACAATAATCTTTTAGTCCAGCGGGGGTTCATAGAGATAATCTCCAACCAGGATCGAATATTCTGAACATGAAAACGGTTGAATTTCACCTCCCAATCTACAGTTATGCCTTGAACATCAGGCGGTTGAAAACCAAAAAGGATAACCTGATCGATGAAAGTATCGACTAATTGATGATTGTTCAGCTTGAATATTTCTTTTGCGGTAGTATTGATACAGTGGATAGTTGTATCCGGGTATATATGGCGAGCGCTACTTTGTTGAAGTAAATAAAATATCTTTTTTACAAATTCATTCAAATCTTGATGCGACTTTTCAGTAAAAACTCTGCTGAGGGAACGATTTATTTCGATTAAAGCCTCGCGATGAATATCAGATAGACCATCGAAATTAAAGATCTTAAACAGGAAATTAAGCCTGGTATAATGCTGACGCCCTGAATACGCATCTGATCTTTCAAGCTCATCTGCAACTCTTAGATATCCTTTCAATATTTGGGAATAATCAGGTAATTGCAGATATCGAGTTATCGCTTCCCATCCCTTATCGTCAACTGATTGATCAATTTCTTCAAGATCACCAAGCAGCTTTTTCAGGTTAAAATGACTGATAGAAAAAATAAGCTTTTTAAAATTTAAAAGGGCTTCCCTGTCTTCGCCACTATCATCTAACCAATTTTCAGGGTTTGGCTGGTTCAACCAATAGTCATATGTCGACTTAAAAACGAGATAAAAAAGCTTTTGTAAATTTTCAACTTGAATCGATATATTGTGATTGATTAAAATTGTTAAAATTGTTTTTAAAGTCTTCGATTTTTTCTTGAGAAGGTAAGGGTTTTCCTGAGAAATTTGGTTAAGAAAATCAAAAGCTTGTAAAACTGACGGTAAATTTCTTGATAGATGTTCGCCACTGTCTGATAAAATTTGCTGAATATAGTCAAAAAGATAGTCTATTCCTGTTTCTTTTACGGTCTTATCTCTTGCTCGACTTATAAGTTCTAAATAAATTCCGGTTATAATCTGTATGGCTTTTTTCCCGTTTGGATGAAAGTTATGATGGTGAAAATCAGCCAAAGAAATTGTTCTCAGTTCTTCTACAACATATTTACAGTTAATATACGGGTGATTCAATTCTTTCAAAAATTCTTTTGTTCGTTTATGAATACCATGAGAATCTTTAACGATCGTAAGGAGAGGCTTATACTTTTCCGAAATTTTAACGGCAACAGAGGTTTCCTCTAAATTGGCTTCTAATGCAGACGAAATCCATATTTCTTTGTCTTCAATCATATATGAACCTTTTCTTTCATAAACCGCTCAGTCAGTTAACAGCCTTACTCGATTGAAAAACCTGAATTTTATACTTTCCTGTCTCATAATAATTATCTTATATGACAAATGTGCTTATAATTTAATATATGATTTAATTATTGATTTCAATGAATATTGCCTTTTCGACCCATTATATCATTTTTATTTGATTATTATGAATGAGATTACGGCAGCAAAAACTGTGAAGCTCCCCCACAGGGCGGGGAGCTTCAAAAATTTGATCACTGTGTGATTGATGGTCTCGTAAAAACTCATAAACTGCATCATTTGTCATGCTGAACTTGTTTCAGCATCTAATTATTTCAGCAAGTTAGAGACCCTGAAATAAATTCAGGGTGACAAAAAAAGACTTTTTACGAGATCATTAAAAGTTTACCTCCGACAGCTTAACAAGCGGGCTTAACATCTTTTAGCCGCCTTTCCTTGACACGCAAAGATATTTTTGGCACATTTAAGCCATTTAAAATGCGAAATTCTGTATTTTCTATATTTCCTGCCAACCTGTTTAACGAAATCAATATAGACAATATGGTAGAAAATGATGTTCTTGTTTTGTCTAATCGTATTACAAGGGACCGAAATATTATTTCAGGAGGTAACCTATGAAGACAACGATGGTCATCCCATCCTACTGGGCACGCGAACATGCTCTAGGGACAAGAGAGACCGATGCAGTCTACGATCACCCTACTCCGCTTAACGAGGAAGGGACACTCAAAAGAGCTCTCGAAAGCCTCCTTATCCTCGAGGATAAGGATTTCAGCCTGGTGGTTATTGCCGTTGCCAATGCTGAAGATATTGCAGAAAGGGTACAAGCTAAGGTCTCCGGTATCATTTCCTCCGTTTCCTCTGATGTCCCGACGTATCTCTTCAGCCACTCACACCTGAGGCACGTTCATAACGCTCTGAAGCAGGCTGACGGTAAGAGCTTTTGCGAGCTCCTGAACCTCCGGGGATATTCAAATATTCGCAATCTATGTCTATTTCTGCCCCATTTACTCGGCTCAGATATTGCCGTGCTTATCGACGATGATGAGATTTTCGAGGATCCCACCTTCATAAGCAAGGCGCGCGAGTTCATCGGGCAAACGCTGAACGATGAGTTTATCGGTGCCGTGGCCGGATACTATCTTCAGCCCGATGGAGATTGGCTTGTCAAGGGTGAAAAAAGTGAGTGGATGAAGTATTGGGACAAGCTCGACAGAATGAATGAAGCCTTTGAACAGATAATCGGCATGGGTCCGCGACTAAAGGAAACACCCTTTGTCTTCGGTGGAAATATGATCGTACACAGAGAGATTTTTACCCGCATTCCATTCGACCCGAACGTGACACGAGGAGAAGATATCGATTTCCTGATAAACATGAAGATGTTCGGGCATAAGTTCTTCCTCGACAACACCCTTTCTATCAAACACCTGCCGCCTCCCCATTCTAATCCGATCTGGAAACAGCTTCGGGAGGACATATACAGATTCGTCTTCGAGAGGGCAAAGCTCCGTGATCAGGATACTATTATGAAGGGTATGGTCTCCGTGTCCGCCGAAGAGCTGTCCCCTTACCCCGGAGCATTTCTAAAGGACGACCTCAAGGATAAAATTGCGCGAGCATGTACGATCCTGGCAGACGATTACCGTGCCGAGGGAAAAGAGGCTGACAGGGTGGAAACGTTGAAGAATATCGATATTTCGACAGGGGATGCTGTTCCCATAGAGAACGCCTTTCATCAGCTTCTCAATATCCGGAAGCTGTGGGAGCATATGATGGAGTTCTCTTCGCGAGAGGAAATAAAAAAAAGCCTATCGCAAGCACTTACACGTATTAAATAGGAAGGAGGACCCAATATGAACCTGCTTTTCATACCCAAGGTTTTCCCCCGGGCAAGCGTCATCGGAGGCCCGATACTCATCCATCACAGAATCAAGAACCTTCCGCAAAAGTGAACAAAGCCACTATTTTGGTCAAATCGAAACCCTTTATTACTTTCCACGGGTTTCGTACAAGGAATTAATATCGTAACGTTGTTGTCAGTTTTTAAGGCAGGCAATCCCTGTCTGGAAAATTTGAGATTGATATCGGTGATATCTGAAAATAAAGCTGTATTAATTTTTGGGTTTAAAAATTTTGATCACGATATGATTTGGCTGTCTTAAGTATTTCATTCGACCGCGTTTATCAAGTACATAGCAGTTGTCTGAACTTTGAAAATTAATGACGTAGTTGCGATATTAATTGCCTGTATGCAATTTAAATTTATCCTATTTTTTTGTTACGTATAGCTTGCTGTATTCGTCAAGTTAGAACTGATGATAAATTGGTTACCTTAATGCTGGTCTTGAAAATATTTACAGAATTAGCAGTATAAGCCGGACTGCAATAACCACTTATCTGACCAAATTATCTTGACATCCAGAAACACATTCCCCATACTTCATTTACATAAAGAAGAAACCTTATCAACATCGGTAATATTGCATTGGGGGAAATACACGATCAAAGAATAAAGGGGAGTAATATGGCAGGCATATTG
>CAZYTP010000083.1:0-11162 GCA_964650385.1 uncultured Syntrophales bacterium
TGAACAATGGATTGAGTTCGACCGCTTCGCGGATCGACTCAATCCTTATAGGTTAGAAAAAGATTCAAATTGTCTCATGTCAATATCATAATCAATTACCGCAATGCACTCCACGTATCATCGTCCCTTTATTTCCTATACTTCTTGATCACGTCATGAACCGTTTTAGTTCATCTTCTGCTGGTATAAACGATGAATAGCGGGTCAACGACGACTCGCGAACTACGGCAGCGATGCCCATGGTATCAAGAAGAGCTCGTACTTCCGCCTGTCGGCCAGCGGGTGCGAAGGGGCTGACGACGACTTCCGTGATCAAGGACGAAACATTGATGTCGCGGCGAATCCCTTCTGGCAGCGTCGGGGGCGGATCGTAGATGGGCCTATCGTGGGGCCGATTGTTCAGGTCGAAGTGACGGTTCATACCATCGCCAGTATCAGTCAGCCAGATCATGGCTCGAACTTCCCGCTCCGGCGAGTACTTCTCACGCTTGGTGGTAATGAATCGAATGACGTTCCAACCGGTCAGATGCTTTGTGCCGTATCTCATGAGTCCGACCATTACCTTGTCGAGCAACGGATGAAGAACTTGCTTTAGCAGGTCATATCGGGAAACGATCGCTACACCATCCTTCCCGTATCGGCTCCACATCGTCGCCGTCTCTCCGATATCCAGATGCCAGCAGTTCACGTAAAATGATTGACGGAACTGGGCGAGTGAACCAATGTCGCTATCGCGCTCCCGGATGTCGTTGAGGTCGAACCTGCTGAGATTCAGAACACGTTCGTACTCGGAGGGAGGTAATCCCTCGTGTTCGTCTTCGAGCTTGTCAGAGCGGCGTAAATAGAGTTGTCCGGTCTGGACCAAGTCCTGCAGCTTCCAGAATTCGATGTATCTCCAAATGGACGACCTTGGATCCGTTGGCTCTGGGTCGTCTACAAAAGTCGACACTGGCATTGGCTCACGAACCCCCCTTAATCTGTGTCTTCTTCATCGTTATCCTCTCTAAAATTCTAATGCCGAGTTGAGTGGAACCCCGACTTGGCGGGGAAGGAAAGCTTTTTACTTTCCTTTCGCGTCAATCAAGGGGCGGAGTCCCGCAAAGCGGGATTTCCGCTCGAACGATTTGTTCGCGCCGCTTGCGGCGTGACAAATCGGAGAGTGTAGCTGAGCAGTTCCAGCGGTCCCTTGTAGCAGATTGTTCTGCAATCAATCATCATTTCGAAGTGGATTCTCTAACTGATTGCAATATTCACGAAAATCACCGAATGTATAATCCGGCTCTTGTTGTATACCTGAAAAAACCGTTTTTACGCTTTGTCTAAAAGAGCTGTCCTTATTAGAGGGATTTACTACAGTAATTCTAATGTCAGGATTTATGATTTCTTTTACAAACAAACTCCTTAAGTGTTCAATGTCAGCCACTGGGAAACTATAGCCCGCAATAATTATTTGTTGAGTGGTAGGTAAAAGAGAATGGATATTAGATCGGATTATTTTGGTGTACCAGTGTCTGTATTCTTTCTTATATCTGCTTGGTGGAGTAAAGATAGGTTTAAACCATTGATTATCAAAATGAATATACCCTAATGTAAGCCTCCTTGTTTCCTCGTCACTTGGTTCTCTTGATTTTTTACCTTCATTAATGTCACTATCATTTTCAAATCCCAGTAAGCTGAAAAAGCTATTCATGCTGGTGTATGTTTGAGGGCCAAGATATAAAAGGCCACGTTTGTTCGGAGAAACCTGATTTAACCATTCGAAAAGACATACGGCTCCATGGACATGAAAAAGTTGTACCAATGATGCTACATTGTGCTGTTTTTGACCCGGTCGCATTAATGGATATACGTTGTTTACCCCAAAGCCGGTTCCGGGAAACCAAAAATGAGAGTTAAGCAAAAGAGCATCAGCCATTAGGGTGTCCCAATTAAAATTGATGATGAAGTCCCCAGGTTCTAGGACTTCACATAACATTTTGTGATATTTACATGTCTTGTCTGGTTCCCGTAGCGAATTTGGCTCGGTGACTGCTGTCCTAACGATTGCTTCAAAGTCTTCAATTAAAAACCTACCATAGTCATATTTCGCAGTATCATGTTCGAATTCTTCGTAAAGTGATTCGAGGGTATATCCTTTTTCCTGTAAAATCGGCCAGAAATCGGTCTTAGATAATTTTTTCTTAGGATCTTCCGGAAGGTTGAACTTTTTACGGATATATTGTCCTAGAGCAAAGGAGTGCTTGAGCCCAGAAGAACCTACGAAACTAGGAGCACCTTCACCGTCGGTCGTATCTAATCCAAAGAATAATTGTTCGATAATGTTTTCTTGGGTTGGAAGGTTTGTAATACCATCCTCATAGCAATATGATGCGCCAGCACCAAGGATTATGGCAGTTCTAAGTCCATTCATAGCTTCACAAGGCAGAACGCTTGAAGCCACCCGCCAGCCACCTGAAGACCAGTAACAACGCCGCACTTGTTCTGGTCGGGTGCGCTGATTGGTTGTGTGATCATTTATTTATATTGTGCGTATTTTAGTAAGCTGTCGACGTTTTTCTTTAAATTCTCTTTATAGGTTTTGGTGTTGTCATGCTCAACTCTCTTTCCGTTAACCACAGACACTCCTTTGAATGGCATGTAGTGGTGATAAACTTGGCAATCCTTGTCTACTTCTCTACCTGTACAACAGTAAAAGCGGGACCAAGCTTTATCGAAAAAGTATCTACTCCAACAAGGCAAGTGATGTCGGAATTTTCCAGTAGCTTCCTTAAGATTGTTAATCCTGGAATCAAGGTAATTGTTGATATTGTCCGGCCATTTTACAGGATGGGAGTAAACCTCTTTCAACTCTCGGTGAAAAGTCTCGGTGAATTCTTTAGCAGCATTGTTGAAAATATTTTTTCTGTCCCTGTAAGAAACAAGCCTATGTGCGGCAATTATTCCGAAAAGGATAACAATAAGACCAATGGCCCACGGTATATTTTCGCTGAAGATGTTGCCCATGCGTTACCGATAATATTTTTGTTTTTGGTGGCTTTGTATATTGTCACACAACCATTAAATGTTAAGAAATAAATCAATGATATTGGATATCAATATATTGTTTCTTGACTTCAATCGTATGTTAATAAAGCATAATTTTTAATGAAAACGCAAGAATTTTACAATCATAAAAACCCTCGCAAATTGCTGGATCAGGTGCGTGATGTCATGCGTTTGAAGCACTATGCTTTTCGTACCGAACAGACTTATATAGGCTGGATCAAACGGTTCATCTTTTTTTAAGAAGCAGCGTCTGCCAATAGTTATGAGCAAGAAGGAATTTGTTTGTTTTATATTGCGCCCCCGGTCAATGCCTGATCCCACTGCTCTTTTTGACCGGCCATAGAAAAGATAACTTATTGTTTTTCATTAGAAGCAAATTTTTCAGGGTAAAACCGCTTTGCAAGTATTTCAACGGTTCTATCGATGCGGGTATTGGGATGACAGATATAATCACACGAGTGTCTTGTCGCTCATTATGATTTTCCGGGTCTTCCTAATCGTCATCATTCGAACCGGTCATCTTGGCAACGACAAAGCCGATAACGAACCCTAAAAGGAGAAGAAGGGGGAAAAAGATGATCCGGGACATGCTTATTTCCCAGAAGAACATTTTCAGTGACACGACCTCGCTGTTTTGCATAAGGAGGACACCGAACAGGACGGCTAAAATTGCAGTAATGATAAATTTTACTTTTGTCATATCTTGTTAACTCCTCGTCTTTGGATTGAGTGCTAATGGTTTTGCCATGGACCCGTGCCGACGGTCACGCTTTATCATACTAACATTGCATTATTATTCCAAGCTAAATTTGAGATCGTACCCCGTTAACCGTCTGTCAAGTTATCGGACTCAGAATTGCCTTCATCTTATCGACCGGACCATAGATCACCAGCCGGTCATCTTTGTGCAGGACTTCATCACTCTGGGGGACAGGAATCCAACTCCTCCCCCGTTCGACTCCCAGAACCAGAATCCCTCGTATGTTCAATTTGTGGTCCGCCAGGGTGCTGCCGTCTAAGGGAGATTGTTCGTCGACAGTGACCCTGACGAGTCCATACCCTTCGAAGAGGTGGAGCAGGTCCTCCGTTGCAGTCTCTTCGAATATGTTCGATTTGACGAATTTATCCTCGATGAAGCTCTCCCACCGCCGAATGAATTTCTTGTACGTGGCAAACTTGTAAATCAGATATATCCCGACGACAAAAAGTATTATGTCGAGGGAGAGAAGGTACCCCTTAGTTTTCACGATTGATGAGGTCAACGTAACGATAACCGCTACAATACCTGCATTCCCCATAATCATAAGGACACTGATAATCCTTCTCCGTTTCGGATGATTGATAACGGTCTCAGCCTCGTGGGTCGTAAAGCCCGTCCCCGTGAAGGCCGACAGCGCCTGGAAACGGGCCCGTTTTTCATCCATCCCCGTCATCATAAGCGCGATAGAACCGGCTCTGACGATTAGGAAAGAAAACAGAATGATCATTAAGGTTGGTAATAAAAAATATAATCCGGCCATGATAGACCACCTCCTTTAGATAAATAAGACAAGCAGGGACAGCCAAGCACCTGGCAGATGCGGAGCACTGCTAAGCTCGCCGTTATAAAGGCACTCATGACGTGCCGTCCGTCACAATGTCTTGCATAAAGGGATTTTTTGCCTATTGACAAAGGGGCGGCTCATCTATGTTAGACATATTATTTTAGAAAAGTACTGACTTCCCGCACAGGGGCATTATTTGGAACCATCTGAAACTTGATTCCCAATTCTTGGACACTACCGGATTTTTTATCCGATAGGGAGCTTTCTTTTGCAATCTCAATATCTAAATACTCATCAATCCACGCTTCAACAGCTTCTGGCTTATTAAGTGCTATAAAGTATGCAAGCTGATCTAATTTATTTTGAATTTCTTGCCTTTTCTTATCTTTAGCAACGTAATCTTCATATTTTAGCACTTGCATGTCTATTATCATTTCTTCGCATAGTCGCAGACGTGTTTGTTCCATAACTTGTATTGCTGGTATTGCAACCTGTATTCTCTTTGTATCCCATACAATTCCTTTAACAGTAACTTTCTCAGGTCCAATAGGAATAGTGGCTTCTCCAACCTTAAAACTATTGCCGGAATATTTTATTTGCTGAATGCATTTAGGGGCACAGACTTGTGTCCCCCATGATGTATTGACTTTAGTGCAGGTGCAGCCTGCCATTATAATTGCGGCAGCAATTGTAATTATAAATGATGTTATAATTCTAGTATTCATATCTTTCTCCTTATTTTGAGTTTTATGGCGAATAAGCCTAACTACTGATTGACAGGCAAGTTTGCCTTTTATTTAGTATCAATCTTCAGTGGACTGAATAGGGTCATGTCTTCAACTGTTAATTTTAGAGGTAATTCAAATGTGGCGGCAGATTCCGGAGAGTATCCTTAACAGGTCAGCAAATATGTATGAGATGAGATGTCGCAGCGACTCTGTAGAAAAGTTAGTAAATCCCCCATTCCGTTTATTCCGTACTACATATAATTTGAAAAAACAGAATTTTCAAGTGATATTAAATGATTTCAAAAAGTGAAGCTCCCCGCCCACAGGAGACTGTGTCGCAATAGGGTGAAATGTCATTCCGAACGAATGTGAGGAATCTTAACATGTTAAATTTATTAAGCATTAAATTTTCTCGCTTTGCTCGAAATGACAAAAAAGGAATTGTGACACAGTCTCCAGGGCGGGGCTTGCGGAATGCGCTCCCGGTCAAGAAAATTTTTCAGATATAAGTAGCGTTACAATCTCATCAAAGCCACAATATAGCGTGTAGCGTTGGACCAAGCTACATATTTTGTCCAAGGTCAAGAGCTGAACCCATTTCTTCACGCTTCTTTATTGAATTACTATTTTCCTTTTGACTTTAGAAGGTTGTCTGTGGCAGATTAGCTGCACATCTGTTTTTGGAGGAAAATTACATTGGCCTTAACTGTAAAAAGATTGCCAAATAAGTTTTATCCCGATTCCACAAGGGTCATTTCCAGATTTTATATGCCTGGTGCTGAGGATAGGGCAAGAAGTATAATGAAACGAGTATTGGATTTTTCCGACCAGGAGGTGGTTTCGGTTCTTAATGAGGTGCTGTCGGATTTTTCAAGCCGGCACCGCAACATCACAAAAGTTTTTGAGAAAAATTTTGATACCGTAAAATACGTTTTGGCATCGGACCCTGGCACATCCCCGGACACATTGTCTCTTGAAAAAAAATTACTGATTGGTTCCTACTTTACCTCGGAATACGCCATCGAGGCTGCCGCTTTTTTTAATCCTTCTATAGTCGAAGACCCGAATCAGGGTAATCTGGGAGAAGGACAGAAACGCGTCATTGTGAGTTTTCGGGCCATCGGGGAGGGGCATATTTCATCCATCGTATTCAGAAACGGTACCATTACCAGGGATAATGAGCTGATCTTCAAACCGGCAGGAAGGTTCGTTGATTTACCGGAAACCGTAAAGCAGCATGTATATGATAAAAAACATTTTTTGGCAAAATTACAAGAGATGCATGTCCAGAAGGATATCATCGGTATTGTTATGCACAACCTGGGAGATAAATTTATCTACCGCGAATTGCAGGAAAGTATTGCCGGAATCAGCAAAAAGACAAAACTAAGCTACAGCAAAGAAAAGGTTATAAATGTAATAAACTGGCTGGCCAGTTCCCATTACGAAATAAGCTTTTCGCTGGACACCGCCATATCGGAACGCGTTATTTTCCCGGTCTCCGCCCATGAAAGCAACGGCATCGAAGACGCGCGGTTCGTAAAATTTATCGACGATGACGGCAGCGTCAACTACTTCGCGACATACACGGCGTATAACGGATATACCATTTTGCCGAAGTCCATAGAAACAAAAGATTTTTATCATTTCAAGATATTACCGATCTACGGTAAATACACCCAGAACAAAAATCTGGCCCTGTTCCCTAAAAAAATTAAGGGAAAATACGCCATGATTTCCCGCTCCGACGGGGTAAATAATTACCTGATGTTCTCCGATGATATCCATTTCTGGCACCATGCGCAGAAAATACAGGAACCCCGATATCCCTGGGAATTTATTCAGTTGGGCAATTGCGGCTCCCCCATTAAGACCGAAAAAGGCTGGTTGCTGATCACCCACGGAGTGGGACCGATGAGAAAGTACTGTCTGGGGGCCGTCCTGCTCGACATGGAGGACCCTTCCAGAATTATCGGTCAACTCCGGGAACCTCTGTTAGCGCCGAATGAGGAAGAGAGAGAAGGCTATGTTCCGAATGTCGTCTATTCCTGCGGATCACTTATTCATAACGGTGAGCTGATCATACCGTACGGGATGTCCGACTACGCCTCGGGCTTCGCCACGGTGCCGGTGGATGAGCTTTTGGACAGATTGTTGAATGATTGAAAATGATGGTGTCTGTTTCTAAAAATTACAGGCTTTAACAATGGGTCAGAAACCAGGCGTAAACCTGACAATTCTATTTTGCAGAAGTATCTCGGTTTTGTTTAAAAATGCCTGCGATGACTGGCAAACACTTATTAGCAATAATATGCACCAGGAGCGCACTGATGTATTTGATGAAGTGGGATGTAACCACGGAGAGATGGGAGTATAGATGGGAAAACAAAACGTCTACGATGACCTGGAGCCCAAAATTCATAAGAGAATCGCTGAGGCAGTTGCCGACGCGGTCCCGGTTCTAGATATTGCCTGTGGTGATGGCAGGTTGATCAGTTTTATTGCATCGGGATCTGGCTGCAACACTTATGGTGTCGATATCTCCGTATCTCATCTGACTGCAGCCCGGGAAAAAGCGGAGACTCGGGGCATCTCGCATCTTGTGCTCCTCGCTGCCGGGGACGCACAGAAACTCTGCTTTCTTGATAAATCTTTCGGTTCTCTTATCATGCTTTACTCTTTGCACGAGATTCAGCATCTGCCGCAGGCATTGGAAGAGACTCGACGAGTATTGAGACCTGGCGGGAAGTTCATAGTAGTGGATCCTATTAAAGGCGGCAAAGCTGAAACGCTCTGGAATGAGAGTTATTATGGTCTGGAGGAAATCGAGTCTATGTTGACACATGCAGGATTCAGCGAGCTGACCTCCGACTTCCTGTACGATGATATCGTGTTTGTTTCGGCAAAAAAAGGTCCCGATTTAAACTGATAAGAATTCCCTTTTTCGTAAAGAGAGCCAGGGAAAACGTCCTTGTGTGTCAATGGAATAATGACCACAAGATATCTTGTATGGGGTACCTATGATCATGTAGGGAATGTATCGATAAGGGATTCCTATCATTTTACGATATCCCCGATCTACGGTAAATACACTCAAAATAAAAACGTGGCCCTGTTCCCGACCGTACGGGATGTCCGATTACGCCTCGGGCTTCGCACGGTGCCGGTAGATGAGCTTTTGAACAGATTGTTGAATGATTGAGGATGATGGGTCACCAGGCGTCATCAGCAGGCATTACCCACTATTTTACGGTAAACTTTAATATAATCATCGACCATTTTTCCCTGACTGAAATTCTTTTCGGCCCACCTCCGACAGTATTTGCGGTCAATCTGCCTTACATCTTTTAAGACGGATACGGCTTCATCCACCGTGTCAACCAGAAATCCGGTCTTCTCCTGGACGATCAGCTCCGGCATGGAGCCCTTATTAAAGGCAACCACCGGCGTTCCGCAAAGCATCGATTCAGCCACGCTTAGTCCAAAGGGCTCAGCGAAGTTGATGGGATGGAGCAGAGCGTATGCATTGCCGAGCAGGGTATCTCTTTTTTTCGGGCCGGAGTTACCGACATAAACAATCTCATCATTTAAATATGGTTCTACCTTTTCTTTATAATATCTCTGGTCCTGGATAAACCCGGAAATAATAAGCCTCATATTGAACCTTTCAGCAATCTGGATGGCCTCATGGGTTCCTTTATCCGGATGTATCCTGCCGAAATATAATAGATACTCGCCCACAGCTTCCCTGAATGTAAAATCGGTCACATTAATGCCGTTGTAAACCGTGGAGATATACTCCAATTCAGGGCAACGGTCCGCATTGCTGATGGATACAAAATAATTATGATCACTGTACTCTTTGAAGACCGGGATAATTTGTAATGAGGAGAATCCGTGGATGGTGGTCACCATTGGCGTGCTAATCAGACGTGAATAGGTCAGCGGGAGAAAATCATAATTGTTGTGGATGATGTCAAATTGATCGGCACATTCCATCATATGTGCAATATGCAGGCACTCCCATACCTTGGGATCAAGCGTTTTGTCTTCTTCATAGGACCGCTCGCATATGTATTCCAGTTTTGCCCTGGTCAGAGAATCGCCCGTTGCAAAAAGCGTTACGTCAAATCCGCGCTTGACAAGACCCTCTGTGATATTGGATGCCACCTGTTCCCAGGGCCCATAATGCCGCGGCGGAGTTCTCCAGCAAATAGGGGCTAAGACTGCAATTTTCATCTTACACCGCCGCTCTGGGATTTTTCAGGCAAAGGTCAACCAAGTCATTTATATTGGCCGTACCCACGCACATCACGGTATCAGCGCCGCCCCAGTAGATCTTAAGCGTGCCGTCCGATTCCGGTACCGCCCCGCAGGTAAATACGACATTGGGGACATAACCGGTGACCTCATATTCTTCTTCCGGCTGCAGTATCCAGCCGTCACTGACCCCCCTGATTATAGCGGGATCTTTTAAATCATGCAGGGCAACCCCCAGACGATAGATCGAGCCAGCCATGGTTTGAAAGACGCCGTGGTAGATATTCAACCAGCCCTGATCGGTCTTGATGGGAGGCGCTCCAGGTCCTATTTTCATCTCATCCCAGTGATATTGAGCCGGTTTGATAATCAGACTGGCATCCCCCCAATATTTCAGATCGGGGGAATAGGATATCCAGATGGACCAGGGGGTTATCCCCGAATGGGGCCTGTCCAGACGGACATACAGGTTATCTATTTTTTCAGGGAAAATAACCAGGTTGCGGGAATCTGCTTCAGTGATTAAAGAAATCCGCTCTATTTTTTTAAAGTCTCTTGTTCTGGCCAGCGCGATGCGCGCGCCATACCTGGAATACGCGCTGTAGGTAATCAGATATTCATCATCGATACAGGTGATACGGGGATCTTCGAGACCATATTCTTCATATATTTGAAATATCCCTTGTGTTGCCGGGGTCATAAAGGGCTTTTCGGCAACTGTAAACCGAAACCCGTCATCACTTTCAGCCAGCCCTAAAATACTGCGGCCGCTGGTTAAATGCGAGCGGAAGATCATTATGTATCTGTTGTTATACTTCGTTACCCCGGCATTATGAACTGTTGCCACCGGATAGGGTACATCGTCTCTGGTTAAAATTGGATTCTTTTCATATCTTCGAATAATCGGCATTCCCAAACTCCTTACTTTGTTGTATGCGGCAGGGCTTTCTCCGCCATAGTTCCCTGTGAGAGCAAGACATGATCGAGTTTTTAATCAGGATATTACTGCCAGTGAGTCTCCTGCTCATGGGCCAGAAGGACGGTCAGGTGGGAGATGAGATACGCCAGGATACTCTCCGCACCCTGATTCCGGTTTACCCCGTGGCTTTCCAGACCGTCGCAACAGCCACATGTCTCAAAATCATATAACGGGATCCGCAGATCATTTTCACCCAGAAACCACATAAAGGATGCAACCATCCGGTCAAGGTAGTGTTTATCCCCGGTCACGACAGAGGCCTGGTAAAACATCATCACGATGGCCATCACGTTAATGGGTTGCTGCGCATACCGTGCGCATTCTTCGCCCTTCTTGTACCAGCCGTCGGACCCCACCGGCGCGAGATACCCGTCTCTGAAAATTATTTTTTCCAGAAAGTCCGCCGTCTCACGGGCGACGGCCAGCACCTTTTCATCACCGGTTATTTCACAGGCATGGAACAGGGCCAGGGGGATAATGCCGTTGTCGTAGGTCACCGTCGGTTCAAACCAGCGCCACTCATCATCGGCCTCGTCTTCGTACTGTGCGACGATCCGCCGTACCATCTCCTTAAGGGTTTCCTTCATCCCCTCATCGCTCGAATAA
>CAZYTP010000084.1:0-11029 GCA_964650385.1 uncultured Syntrophales bacterium
TGAGTTCCTGATTTATATATCTTTCGGCATTCACCAGGGTCTGTTTTCTGATGTAATCATCGGGAACGAGACCGGCATTGGCCTTTGTGATCTCTATATAATATCCAAATACACTATTGTATCCCACCTTGAGAGAATTGATCCCCGTACGTTTACGCTCCTTTTCCTCAAGGGCGGCTATCCATCTTTTCCCGTCCCTCGTAAGCGAAATCAGCTCATCAAGTTCGCTGTCGTAACCCTCTTTTATAATGCCGCCATCACGAATAGTGGGAGGGGGATCAGAAACGATAGAGTTTTCTATAAGAGAAGCTATGTCTTGCATTTCATCAAGACCCTCGCAAATCGAAGAGACCAGAGGAGAATCCGTATCAGAAATTAATTTTCTGATGCCGGGCAGTACCTTAAGGGAGGTCATAAGCGCAACCAGATCCCGGCCATTGGCAACCTTCATAGATATCCTGCTTCCCAGCCTCTCCAGATCGTAAACATCTGAAAAAGCTTTCCGCAGATCGTCCCGCAACAGATGACGGTCCTTTATCTCAGATACAGTGACCAGCCGTTCTTTAATTTTCTCGGGATCAACGAGGGGATAGGAAAACCACCAGCGGAGCCTCCTGCCGCCCATAGCGGTAACCGTCTCATCAAGGACATTGAAGAGAGAGCCGGTTTTTCTGTTATCGGAAATTGTGGTGAACAGTTCCAGGTTTTTTCTGACAATATCATCCAGCACCAGATAGCTGGCGGTGTCATACCAGGTAATGTCATTGATATGGACGAGATGGTCTCTTTGTGTTTCCGTTACATACCGAAGAACCGCACCGGCCGCTTCTGCCATTGCCGGGTGTCCTTCGACATCAACTTTCGTTAAAACGTCCTCAGAAAAATACTCTCTGAGAACGACAACTGCCGTATTATGAGCAAAATAATCGGAAGGAAGATAATTTACCACGCACCCCGAAAATGCCTTGAGAAGACGGGTTTCTTTTAAATTCTCTTCCGCAACGATCTCCCTGAAATCAAGGCCGGTGATTTCATTGAGAAAGAACTCCCTGTCACTTGATTCAGTTACACGGAATTCACCGGTAGATATATCAATAAAGGCGAGTCCAAGGATGCCGTCTCTTATTGAAAACCCGGCCAGAAAATTATTTTCCTTGGCCTGGAGGTTTTCAGAATCAACGACCAGGCCAGGTGTTACAACACGGACAACCTCTCTTTTGACTATTCCCTTTGCTTTTTTCGGGTCTTCAACCTGTTCGCAGATCGCTACTTTAAACCCTTTCTCAATAAGCTTTGCTATGTAAGATGAGGCTGCGTGATAGGGGATACCGCACAGGGGGATACTGTCCTTCTTCCCCTTGTTTCTCGAAGTCAGGGTAATCTCCAGGACTCTCGACGCGGTAACGGCATCATCAAAAAACATCTCATAAAAGTCGCCCATCCTGAAAAAGAGGATACAATCATTATGCTTTTCCTTGATTTCCACGTACTGTTTCATGGCCGGGGTAAGATTCATCACTCCCACCTGTTGTCATCTCTTTTCTTCAAGTCGATGTACTCCACACGACCCTGCTCATTGATGAATGAACTGAGAAGCCAGCTTACCAGACTTATTATGAGGGAACCAAACACTGCCGTCCAGAATCCGTGAACATCAAAGCCGGAGATCACACCGGAGGCCATTTTCAGAAGTATTGCATTTATCACGAATGTAAAAAGGCCGAGGCTTAATATATTGATGGGAAGCGTGAGAATAATGAGTATCGGACGGAAAACGGCATTTAGTATGCCCAGTATGGCGGCCGCGAAGAAAGCGGAAAAGAAGCTGCTCACATGTATTCCATCCATAATATAGGAGGCAAAGATTATTGCTGCCGTCAAAATCAACCACCTGATGAAAAGTCCATTCATTGTAGCCCCCCGTAAAGTGAACGGTCTGAGATGTAGTCACATACCGGCTCCGGTACAATATACCGTATCGACGTTCCCTTTGTAATCCTGTTTCTTATGTCAGTGGATGATATGTCCAGGAAGGTGACCTCTCTGAAAAAGATAGAAGAACCAGTGGGACCTTCGAATCCATCTGTGACATTGTTGTATTTAAATCGAGAAGCAAAATCGTCAGGGAAAAGCCCTTCGAGCCTTTTGATCGTGTAGCCTGGTCTTGTCATGACTGTGAAATTACACAACAGCAATAACTTTCCCCAGTCTTTCCAAAGCTTTATACCCTGAAAAGCGTCCTGCCCCAGGATGAAAAAGAGTGTCAGATCTTTGCCGTGTTCTTCAAGAAAGTATTTTACCGTTTCGATAGAGTAAGAGGTGCCTTTTTTCCTGGCTTCTATGTCAGAGACCGAAAATGATCGGTTTTCAGAGGTAGCCAGCCTGACCATCTCCATGCGGTGATGAAAGGGGGCGATATCTCTGCGTGTTTTAAGGGGTGGTTTGGAGGCCGGGATAAATATTATCTTCTCAAGCTCAAATGTCTCGAGGATCTCCTCGGCACATCTCAGATGGCCGAGATGAATCGGATCGAACGTTCCTCCCAGTAATCCCCACTTCATGTTCTTACCTGTCCGTCACCATAGATGATAAACTTGGTTGTTGTCAGCTCTTCAAGACCCATCGGTCCGAAGGCATGAAGCTTTGTCGTGCTTATTCCTATTTCCGCTCCAAGACCAAGTTCGAAACCGTCGCTGAATCTTGTAGAGGCATTGACCAGAACGGTCGAGGAATTGACTTCGTTCAAAAAGCGCTGAGAATTAGTGTAGTCCCCGGTTATGATTGATTCGGTGTGGAGAGAGCCGTATTTTTCAATATGAGCCATTGCCTCATCAATGCCTTCAACGACACGTATCGATAAAATAAGGTCCAGGTACTCTTCGTACCAGTCCTCTTCGACTGCCTCTTCGATATCCGGAAGAATTGCTCTGGTCTCCTTGCAACCTTTCAGCACAACTCCCGCCTCGCGGAATTTTTCCGCCATCACCGGCAGGAATGTCCCCGCGATATCCTTGTGGATCAGAAGGGTCTCCATGGCGTTGCAGACGCCAGGTCTCTGGGTCTTGGCGTTCATGCATATCTTTTCGGCCATATCGAAATCCGCACTGGCGTCAACAAAAATATGGCAGACTCCTTTATAATGCTTGATAACCGGTATTTTTGACTGTTCCACCACGGCCCTGATCAGTTCTTCTCCGCCTCTCGGAATGATGAGATCTATATATTCCTCAAGCTCGAGCATTACATTTACCGCCTCCCTGTCGGTGATCGATATGACCTGTATGGCTGCCTCGGGAATTCCGACATCACGCAAAACTTTCTGAAGTAGTCCGGTAATGGCGATATTGGAATGTATTGCTTCGGAGCCCCCTCTGAGAATGACGGCGTTTCCCGACTTGAGGCACAGCGCGGCAGCGTCAGCTGTAATGTTCGGGCGAGATTCATAGATAATCCCTATAACGCCAAGCGGAATTCTTTTCCTCCCCACGAGCAAATTATTGGGCCTGCGCCACATCGAAGTTATCTTTCCAACAGGATCCGGCAGAGCCGCGACCTCCATAAGACCATCTGCGATCCCCTTTATCGTCAAGTCGTTAAGGGTGAGCCTGTCTATCATTGCTGCTGAAAGTCCCTTTTTGTTAGCATAGTCAAGGTCCTTTGCATTTTCGGAAACGAGATAATCGGTCTGCCTGACGAGTTCTTCCGCCATTTGTAGGAGTGCCCTGTTTTTCACATCGGATGACATGTTGGCCAGTGTATTACCGGCACGTCTGGCATTCCTTGCTATTTCGGTAATCTTTTCCTTGACGCTCATAGACCTTCCTTTCTTAAAATGAGATTAGGAAGTTGAATGTACCGAAGGTGAGGGATTATGTCAAGACGATTCAATGGCTTCTTATTTCTTGATAATCTCTCTTTTTTTTGCTACTTTCCAGGAACTTTTGAACTATGATGAACTCTATTTATATCAAAGCAGGAAAATCTGCTTACGAGATAATCAAGGATGGCGGTTTTGATTTTAGCCATGTTACTACCTGTGTTGGGCCTGCCGTAGGCCCGAGGTGGCTTGTCGTCAGTGGTTTTGATTTGGCCCTTCTGGAAAATGAGGTACTCGGGGGATTGAAGCCGGTGCTTTTGGCCGGTTCGTCTGCTGGTGCATGGCGTTTTTCCGCTTGGGTGCAACCGGAACCTGTTGAAAGTTACCGAAGACTCATCGATGCATACATTTCCATTAAGTATGATAGGACAGATACCCCGGCAACTATTCAAAAGACGATATGCAATGTTGTAAATACGTATCTTGAAGACGATGCAATCCCGTTTGCACTGGCCGATAAAAGATATCGTCTGGCGATTGCGACGGCACGAGTCAAGTACCTCTTTGCCTGCGAAGGACTGATGCAGAGGGCGGGGTTTGGAGCGGCCTTTCTGCTCAATGCCATGAACCGTTCCTGGTTACGCGGTCTTGTCCAGCGAGTGATCTTTTATAACGGTTCACGAGCCCCATATTTTTGTCTCCAGGATCACTTTCAGGGACAGGCCATTTTGCTCAATGAGGCTAATTTCAAGTATGTCGTTCTCGCATCGGGGGCTATTCCCATGGTCATTGCCGGCATTAAAAATATTTACGGTGCACCGACCGGCGTTTACAGGGATGGGGGGTTGGTCGATTATCATCTTAACCAGAAGTATGCGGCGAAAGAAGAGGAAATTACGCTCTTTTTTCATCATCAGGAACGTATCATACCCGGATGGCTTGACAAAAAGCTGAAATATCGCAGGCCATCGGAGAGCATGCTGGAAAATGTTGTGATGGTTTATCCATCTGAGGGTTTCGTCGGGAAATTACCGGGTGGAAAAATACCCGACCGTGATGACTTTGAAATATTTGTCGACGATCCTAAAACCAGGATAAAAAACTGGCGGCGTGTAGTTGAACTTTCTGCCCCGCTGGGCGAACAATTCCTGGAACTGGTGGAAAGTAAAAAAATTAGACATGTCGTGGAAAAAATGTAAGAATATAGTGAAAATCTTTCACCCTTTCTACAACATGAGATTGGCCTATGGGCATATTAAATATAAATGATCTGAAAGCCGGTATGGTTTTGGCGCAGTCTGCCGTGAATAAACATGGCACGACCATTTTGGCTGAAGGTAATGTACTGACCGAGAAACATATCAATTCTTTTAAGACTTGGGGAGTCACCGAGGTTGACATAAAGAATATTGACAGTGATCAAGTGGTAAAAAAAGAAATGGAAGCCCTGTCTGATGATATTGTTGAATCGATTGAAAGGGAGCTTGATGAATTCTTCCCACCTTTTGAAGCTAATCCTGTCATGGGGGAAATATGCAAGATTGTTAAAAAGATAAGGTTGAGACAAGCTGCAAATCAAACCAGTGGTGTTACTGATGAAATCGAAAAAGATTGATAAAATAATAAATTCCATTGGTGATTTGCCAACCTTACCTACTATTTATATGAGGCTTTCACGTCTTCTGAGTGTGCAGGATTCATCAATCAGAAAGATAAGCGCCATCATCTCTGAAGATCCGGCTGTATCGGCCATGGTACTAAGAATTGTCAATTCCGCCTTCTATGGTTTTTCTAAAAAAATAGGAGACCTGCAGCATGCCATCGTGATTTTGGGCCTGAACGAAATAAAAAGCCTGGTGCTCGCAACTTCTATGTATAAACTTGTAAAACAATTCAAAGCGAGTCGGACATTTAATATGGAAGAGTTCTGGAAACATTCCATAGGATGCGCAGTCTCATCGAGGGTTCTGGCTGAAACCGCCAACATAAAAAACCCGGAAGAGATTTTTGCGGGAGGCCTGCTTCACGACATAGGAAAACTGCTCCATGCCATGTATTTTCGCGAAGAGTTTGACAGTGTAGTAAAAAATGTTGTTGAGACCGGGTCTCAGATGTTTGAATCGGAAGAAAAGATACTCGGTTTCAATCATGCTCAGACCGGGAGTGCCTTGGCGGGAAAGTGGCGCTTACCCCGGGAAACGATCAATATGATAGCCTACCATCATTTGCCCGATATGCCGGAGATCCTGACAAAAGAGGTTGCTGCCGTTCACATCGGGAATACTCTTTGCATAGCTCTTCGCATGGGATCAGGCGGAGAGAAACGGGTGCCGATTATCAATCAAGAAGCGTGGGACGTCTTGAATCTTAAGTTAAGTGATCTTGAATACGTTATGCAAAGATCCACAAAACTTTTTGAGGAAAGTATTTCCAGTATGGAATTTTAATAAGTCGTTTACCACCCTGTCTCTCACTACCTGCCAAAAAGACTGTCGGAGATCCGCTATTCCTTTTGGCAAGGTGGATTTTCGAAAAGTGGAAAAGGTTGGGGGGTGTAAGGGGTTTATCAAAAATGCAAAACAAACAGACACAAATCGATCAAAATGAAATTCAATCAATGGTCAAAAAACTGCGCTTTCTGGAAGAATCGAACAGTGCACTTATTGCCGTTCAGGGTAAGCTTGACAGGTTAAGTCACTTTCAATCCGAGATGCTCTTATCTTATGATGTTCATCACATACTTGAGACATGGCTTGTTAGGCTCAGGGAACTGGTCAAGATCGAAGTTTGTTCTGTCTTCCTTGTAGAAGAGGGAGGTATTGAATTCATCCACGAGATATCAAAACCTGAAAAATTTTCGGTTATTATTCAAAAGGAAGTCGAGGCCCAAATCAGCCTGGGGAACTTTGGACGGACCATCAGCAACGGTATTCCCCTGAGTGTCCCGGCTGAAGTCTTTGGGAAAGAAAGCGGTCGGCTTCTAAGTGTCATGATAGCCCCCCTTTCCAACATGGAAAGGACTATAGGTACAGTTATCATGGTCTTTGAAGAAGACAAAGATTTCATAAGACAGCAAACCTTAAAACTCCTGCATATTCTCGTAGGTTTCTTTTCTCTATCCCTGGAAAACGCATACCTGCTTAACGATCTGAAATCAGCTTACTTCTATACCATCAAAGCCGTTACCAACTCCATAGAGGCACGTGATCCATACACGAAAGGACATTCTGAAAGAGTTGCTCGATTTGCTAAAGCAATAGCCGAGGAGCTTAACTGGGACAAAAACGAGATAGAACTCATCGATTGGGGAGGAATACTTCATGACGTTGGCAAGATAGGCGTCTACGATTCCATTCTGAACAAGCAGGGAAAGCTTACCGATAGTGAATACGATGACATAAAATTACACCCCTTGATCGGCGCTCAAATAGTCGAAGGTATCTCTTTCCTGGAATCTATAATACCCTATATCCTTGAGCACCATGAAAGATTTGATGGCAAGGGTTATCCAAGGGGCGTGGCGGGGGAAAATATCTCTATCAAAGGGAGACTGTTAGCGGTGGCTGACACCTTTGATGCAATGACCTCTGATAGACCATATAGAAAAGCCTTAGAGTCAGAAGACGCCCTTAAGGAGATATTAAAAAATAGAGGAACTCAATTTGATTCCGAGGTCGTACGGGCATTTGAAAAGGCCTGGAAGTCTGGCAAAATGATATGTCGAGAGCTTGAACAAATAAGAGAGTCATAGTTAAGAGACTGTAGATGTGTCAGATTATGCTCAACAAGGTAGATAATTCACTTTTTAAAAGCATACTGAGAGTTGTAAAGCAACTGGAGATCGGGACCTGTTTGGAATTCAACCCGGATATCCTCATTCCGGAACAGAGGATAAGAGATCTTTGCTCTGAGGATAAGTGTGAGAATTTTGGCAAACATTATATGTGTCCGCCATATGTCGGCTCATTAGAAGAACATAAAAAACGACTAAAAAAATATAAGCATGGCATATTACTCCAATATTCTAAGCCTCTGAATGTAAATAAAGATCGTGAGGGTGCGGAAAAAGCCAAAGTGGACTTCCACCGTAAGATCCTTCAACTGGAGGACTTTTTAAAGGATAAAGGGATAAAAGATGTCTGGGGGATGATTGGGGGGAGTTGTTATCTGTGTCGTGAATGTGAGGCCAGGTTTGACAGGCCATGTCTGTACCCTGATAAGGCAAGAGGATCATTGGAATCGATTGCGATTGATGTCCTTGACTTGCTGGATAAGTTTGGTTTAGACAATAAGTTCTACCCCGATAGGATAACATGGACAGGCTGTATACTTATGAATAGTGAAGCTTCCCGCCTACAGGGCGGGGTTTCCCGGTAAGGAAATCGAAGATTCATGAGCAAAGCGAATAATATATTTGTTTTATATTGTGTCCCTTATCCCGCCTACAAGGCGGGGGTTACGTGTGTGTTCCCGGTCACCTGTGGCGAACAAGCGGTCAGCAGAAAGAGTAAGTGTTAGGTTTTCAAACACTCATAGGTGGTTTCAAGGTGTGTCCCACCTGATCTTTTGTTTTAGCTGGCGGCTCATAGCTGAGCGCTTGTTTTTTATCTGTTTCGCATGTCATAGATTTCAACTCCTGGCGGTGGTGTGAATATAAAGAAAGTATCGGGGAGTTTAGTGTTTGTCTTCATATCCTTGAATGTAATACGGGTAATATTTCCATAGATGTCTGTGAGAGAAAACTCCATTATCTGAAAATTGCTTTTGTTTACGACAAGCAGTATCTTTCCAACGCCGGCCTCAAAACCTCTGGGGATTAAGTCAAGAAGATAATTTCCTTCTTCGTCAGTCGCGGTGGGTTGGGAAAAGTTGATTTGAAAGTCGTCCTTGAGCTTTCCTATGCCGGAAAGAAAACTTATTGTCAGCTTTGAATTGAAAATTTTTTTGGCGTCCTGGATATAAACAAGACTGTCCTCTGGAATATAGAACCATGCTATTTGGGGATTTATTACCAGTTCTTTTAAGTCTGGCTTATTGTAAACCCAGCGCATTCTTTTCGGTTTTTTGAAATATACTATTCCTTCTTCCGTCTCAGTTTTTTTGATAGATTTAATGGTTGCTTTCTGAATGAACCTTGCCTCAATACTTTCTGCTCTTTCGTAACTTTCCTGTAATTTTACTATCAGATCATTTAGTGATATAGATTCTGCATGTGCCGGTAAAACAAGGAAAAATATGAGCAACAATCCCGCTGGCATAAATTTTTTTGAAAAAATCATCGCAAAAACCCTGAAAATGGCATACTTTTTTCGAACAGTTAATAAGTATGATTAAAAAAGGGAATAATACGTAGCGGTTAGGGGTAAAACAGCATATCTTATTGTAATAATTGAACTTATGTTTTGCTCAAACCGCATGCAATTTGGTATAAAATGGTAAGAATGTAGCACTTACGCCCCTTGTTAACAGCGTTATCAACAGATATATCCACATACCTGTTGATGTAGCTATGATATCTTTATTCTCCAGCCAAATGGGTCTTCCTTTTTCCCGTATTGAATCTGAAGTATTTCATTGTACAGCCTTTCGGTCAGGTGACCTGTTTTTCCGCTATTGATGATATGTTCTTTTCCTTTGTAATATATCTGTCCCACAGGGGAGATAATCGCGGCGGTTCCTGAGGCGAAGGCCTCCTTCAGACTTCCGTTGGCTGATGCCGCTATGATTTCATCAATAGATAATTGTCTTTCAGATACATTGAATTCCCAGCTCTTTGCTATCTGAATAACGGAATCCCTTGTAACACCAGGAAGGATAGACCCTGAAAGGGGAGGGGTTACGAGTTCGTCGCCTATCACAAAGAAGATGTTACTTGTCCCGACCTCTTCAATATATTTTCTTTCAACGGCATCGAGCCACAGCACCTGTGTATATCCCATTTCACCTGCCAGTTTACTTGCATACAGGCTGGCGGCGTAATTGCCGGCCGCTTTGCAGTGTCCTATCCCCCCGCGAACCGATCGGACATATTCCTCACTGACATATATCTTGGTCGGACTGAAGCCTTCCGGGTAATATGCCCCCACGGGTCCGACGATAATGAAAAAGAGATATTTACTGGAAGTGTGAAGACCGATAGCCGCCTCAGTAGCGATCATCGTCGGCCGTATGTATAAAGATGTACCGCTACCATGAGGTATCCAGTCTTTATCCAGGATAACCAGTTTCTTCAGTGCTTCCATGACAACGTCAATTTCCACTTCGGGCATGCATAGCCTCTCGGCAGAGACGTTAAAACGTTTAAAATTATCTTCCGGTCTGAAGAGGTATATTGAATCGTCTTTTCCGCGGTACGCTTTCATGCCTTCAAAGATTTCCTGTCCGTAATGGAGACACATTGCCGAGGGATCGAGATTGAGCATTCTGTAGGGCTCTATGGCAGCATCATGCCATCCCTTTTCCTGGTTGAATTTCATGGTGAAAAAATGATCGGTGAATATGTTACCAAAACCCAATTTGGATTCATCGGCAGGTTTTGCCTTCATTTTTTCAGTGGCAACTCGCTTAATACTAATCTCCATACCTGTTTTCCTCCTTGTAATATAAAGATTGCTCGGTGGTCCTTCTTTATTTATTGCAGTGCGGGTCATAAACTAAGAGCCTTTGGTGAGTCCTGCAAAGCCCTTTGATTCGCCGGAGCGAGAGGAACTATATACACAACAGGAGACTTATGTAAAGTGTTGAATGTCAACCGATGCTCACTCCGATACGTATTTCGAGCAGGGGCTTTGTCCTGAATCCAGACAATTGGGCACATCTGGGAGATTGAGCGATTATAACCGCATAATATAGGATAAATGCGAGCTCAATTCCAGGGATTGAAAGTCCTATCCTCTAAGCTTTCTTTACCTAATCTTTTTGGTTCTGATATTTTATTTTTAAGTTAGAGACATCTCTACCTCCGAATTCGGGAATAACTTTCCGAACCTTGTGATAATGACATCGGAACTTTTTGATTAAGTTTATCAAATCAATCTTCAACCGAATACTTTAAATTCTTTTTCTAAATACTCATCAGCAATTTAAATCGCCGCGGATCAGCCGCAAGTGGGTGGGCAAGCTTGCTTGCCTGCACGCGCTGACGGCTGCATTCGCTGGTGTACGCCCGGCATGGGCGTGAACTTATGGGGTGAAAGTCCCCTATACGTGAAC
>CAZYTP010000085.1:0-11013 GCA_964650385.1 uncultured Syntrophales bacterium
CTTTAGGCACTTTAGCTCACTTTAGTTCACTTTACACTCTTAACTAAATCTTGCTATTTGAACTGGTACAAACATCTGTACAAAAAACGCAGTCGTTAAGAATAAAGACTCTAACCTGTCAGGGCAGCTATCTGCGCCAGAATTTCCTCATTATTAAATCCATTCAAATCAACCGCATTCATCCTGCACGATGCAGCACACACACCACAACCCTTACAGAGTACTGCGTTCACCACCGCGCAGCCCTCGTTCTCATCCACCTCTATGGCAGAAAAGGGGCAGTTTTCCTCGCAGAGTCCGCAGGCCATGCATCTCTCCTTGATTACATAGGCAACTTTTCCTTCAGATTCTATAAAATCCTTTGTCAGAATAGTGCACGCCCTGGATACAGCGGCATTGGCCTGCGTGATGGTCTCATCGCTCATCTTTGGAGAATGGGCCATTCCGCATAGGAAAACACCATCCGTCGCAAAATCTACAGGCCGTAACTTTACATGGGCCTCAAGGAAAAACCCATCCTGATTCAACGATACTTTCAGCATTTTCCCGATAAGATTATTATCAGGATTGGCAACTACACCGACACTCAGCGCGAGGATGTCCGCTTCAAGCTCTACCGTTTTACCCAAAACCGGGTCAAAAATTGTTACGGAAATTTTGGAATTTACGCCCTCCACTTTGGGCTCACTGCCTTCGTCAAAGCAGATAAACTTAACATTGGCCTCCCGCGCCTTTGTATAATAATCTTCTTTAAATCCATACGTCCTTATATCCCTGTAAAGGACGGTTACATCCTTATTCGGATCGGCTTCTTTTATCTTCAGCGCGTTTTTTATGGCCTCACTGCAACAATACCTGCTGCAGTATGGCCTTTCGGCATTCCTTGAACCGACACACTGTATCATGACCACGCTCTTCGCATCGGCAATCTTTCTGTCCTTTTCATAAATGAGCTTTTCAAGCTCACGCTGAGTCACCACGTTATCATGTTGACCATAGAGATATTCATCTGTATCAAGTTCGTATGCACCAGTCGCTACAATGACCACACCATGTTCAAACCGGTGCTCGACTCCCCGGGCATCAATTGTAGTCTTGTAATTGCCGATAAATCCCTCGATATCTTTTATCTCCGCCCCGGTATAAACATGTATAAGATCACTCTTTTCAACACGGTTCAGCAGTCGCCCCATATGGTCAACGGCATCAAGGCCCTCCAGGGTATTGTACAGCTTACGATAATTTCCACCCAGTTCCTCTTCCTTTTCTATAAGATAGGATTCAAAACCCTGATCAGCAAGAGAAAGGGCAGCCGTTATCCCGGCAAGGCCACCACCGATAATTACTGTTTTCTTATTGATGCCAAGCTGCCCCGGCGTCAAGGGGTTTAAATACTCAGCCTTAGCAACAGACATACGGACAAGGTCCTTTGCCTTCTCCGTTGCCGCTTCAGGTTCATTCATGTGGACCCATGAGTCCTGATCCCTGATATTTGCCATCTCAAAGAGGTGCCTGTTCATGCCGGCATTTTCACAATTTTCCTGAAAAAGACCTTCATGTGTTCGGGGAGAGCAAGACGCAACCACGACCCTGGTAAGGTTCTGCTCCTTGATTGCCTCAGCCATCTTTACCGCCGTGTCCTGGGAACAGGTAAAGAGGTTCTCCTCAACATAAACCACATTGGGAAGGGCTTTTGTATATTTAACCACTGCGGGCACATCTACCACCCCTCCTATATTGATTCCGCAATGGCAGACAAAAACACCGATCCTCGGGCCAACCCCTCTCAGATCTTTTTCCAAAGGAATTTTTTCTTCCGCAATCAGAGTCCCACGCCGGGAAGCCAGCAGACCTTCTGCACATGCTACGGCGCCACTCGCTTCCATAATAGTTTCAGGTATGTCCTTGGGACCGCCAAAGGCTCCACAGACAAATACACCGTCACGGGAAGTCTGGACAGGATTTTCGAGAGAGGTTTTGCAGAAACCGTGTTCTTCCAACTCTATCCCCAAACTCTCCGCAAGCTCCGGGGCATCCTTTGGCGGGGTTAAGCCTACTGAGAGGACCACCATATCAAACTCCTCCTCAGTCAGCGTCCCGTCTTCCAGAATATATGTAATAAGAAGATTTTTCGTCCGCTGCATCTCCTTAATTGTCGACGGTATCGATCTGATATATCTAACACCGTACTCCTTCCTGGCCCTTTCGACAAACCGGTCAAAATCCTTTCCGTAGGCACGGATATCCATATAAAATATCGAGGGTTCAAGCCCCCCGAGATGTTCTTTGGCGATAATCGCCTCCTTTGTTGCGTACATACAGCATACGGAAGAACACCAGCTATTTCCGCAGGATATATCTCTCGAACCCACACACTGTATAAAGGCTATCTTTTTAGGCTGCATGCCATCAGAAAGTCTTTTAACATGACCGAAATAGGGACCGGACGCGGACAGTATTCTTTCAAACTGAATACTTGTTACCACATTATCATAAAGACCAAATCCGTATTCTCCTTTCAGCCTCGCATCAAAGACTTCAAAGCCAGGGGCGGCAATAATAGCGCCGACCTCGATGTTTTCTTCCGTCTCTTTCATCTCATGGTCGACGGCATCGGCCAGGCAAACATCAACACACCGGTAACATTCAGAACATATCCCACAGGCAAGACACCTTCCGGCCTCTCCAACAGCATCCCCCTCATCCAAAATATTTACAACTTCACTAAAATCAGCTATTCTCTTTTCCGGGTCGAGAATCGACGGTCTGTATCGTTCAATCTTCTTTATCCCACCGGTATCAGCTTTATCTGCAACATTCTGAGTCCAATCCTTCTCTCTGCCCGCCTTAATATCCTCTCCACTCAAATAACGGTTTATGGAAACAGCAGCCTCTTTCCCTGCATTTATGGCCTCAACCACAGTGGCAGGACCCGTGACATTGTCACCACCTGCAAAAATACCTTCCATGCTGGTAGCAAAGGTCACCGGGTCAACTTCAAAAGTGTTCCACCTGTTGATAGAAATTCCTCTTTCCTCCGGCATAAATGACAGGTCACTTGTCTGGCCTATAGCAGGAATAATCGTGTTGACTTCGAGTATAAATTCTGATCCTTCTATCGGAACGGGACTTCTGCGCCCGCTCTCATCAGGTTTGCCCAACTCCATGCGGACACATTCGACACCGGTCACTTTACCGTCCCTGCCAAGTATCTTGACAGGCGCCACTAGATATTCTATTTTAACTTTTTCCTCTATTGCTCCTTCGATCTCTTCAGATAAGGCGGGCATCTCGGCACGTGATCTCCTGTAGAGCACAAAAGCGTCTCTGGAGCCGGTTCTGAGCGCCGTACGGACGGCATCCATCGCAACATTTCCACCACCGATCACTGCAACTCTGTCCCCCAAGAAAACCTCTTCACCTAAGCTCACTCTTCTCAGGAAATCGATCCCGTGAACGACCCCTTCAAGCTCTTCTCCGGGGACGTCAAGTCTGCTGCTGACATGGGAGCCTACACCAATAAATAAGGCATCGTATTGATCTTTGAGGTTACCCATTGTGATATCTCTGCCGACTTTTGTGTTGAGCTTGATTTCAACGCCCATGTCTTCAATGATTTTTATTTCCGCGTTGAGGATGTCTTTGGGGAGGCGGTATTCCGGAATACCCACCGTGAGCATTCCGCCGGCGACTAGAAGGGCCTCAAATACAGTAACCTGATACCCTTCGATGGCAAGATAATAAGCCGCACTCAGCCCGGCGGGACCGGATCCTATTATGGCAACCTTTTTATTCTTCTTTTCCTTTATTTCCGGAATATACTTTGTATCATCATAAAGATCGAGGTCGGCCACAAATCTTTTCAACTGCATAATGGCAATTGGTTCCTCCACCTCTCCTCTTTTACAAACCGACTCACAAGGATGGTGGCAAACCCTGCCGCAGACGGCTGGGAACGGATTGTCTTTCTTAATAAGCTTGAGCGCTTCCCTGTATTTCCCCTCCGCGATTAAGGCCACATAGCCCTGTACGCTGATATGGGTCGGACATGCTGCCTTGCACGGTGCTGTCCCCAATTTGTCTATGGCAAAAGCACTTGGTATGGCCTGGGGTAAATGCCGGTATATGGCCTTTCTCTTATCCAGGTTCTCGTTAAAACCCGCTGGAACGGATATAGGACAGACATTAGCACAATCACCACATCCCGTACATTTATCCAGATCGACGAACCGTGGCCTCTTCGAAAGTTTCACCCTGAAGCGCCCCGGCTCCCCTTCAACAGATTCTACCGATCTCCTCGTCATGATTTCCACATTCGGGTGTCTTCCAACTTCAACCAGTTTTGGAGACAGGATACAGGTAGAACAGTCGTTGGTAGGAAATGTCTTATCGAGCTGAGCCATGACACCGCCAATACTGATATCCTTTTCAACGAGGTATACCTTTATCCCGGAATTGGCAAGATCAAGGGAAGCCTGGATTCCTGCTATTCCCGAACCGACAACCATCACTGCGCCAATTTTTTCACTATCCTTTAACAACTTTTACACCTCGGGATTGATGATCTTACAAAAATGAAGAATGGCGGCTTCGTAAAAAGCCGGATATCCCCTCTACCAGCGGGCATAAGCTCTAACTTAATTATTCGGGATTCTTAAATTAATACTTATTATGGGTGGCATACACAAACTTGTGTGCCCTTGTTTGGACATCTGATATTACGTCTGTAAGTCGGAAAAATGCTGCCGAAGGAAACATAACCAAAATTTTTCCCAACGGTTACTTCAGATCATAGATCGCAGAGTGAGAACAGTCTGTCCTCCATCGATAGCCCACCGAATTCCCGATTTCTTCATACGAGCACCTATCAGGTTCTTGCAATTTGAACCTCTCGGACAACGTATCGTCATAATTACGATAATTAGCACGGTTGGTTCGAATATTCAAGATTTATACTTATCTTTTTCTTTTTTGATGCTTTTTCGGAACAAAGATTGATAGACGAACCAGAACAGCGCAAGCCAACCAAAGAGAATGACAGTGAGATATTCATTGTCACTGAAGATGCGTTTGATAAGATACAATCCCCCAAAAACCACGATCACCCCGATCACGGTAAACGGGAGTCCAGCCTTGAGAAACACACTGAATCTTTCTTTGTCAAATTCCATAATAGTAGATTAAGGTTTCAGGAACAAACTCCTCCCTATCTCCTTTCTTAATAAAAAATCTTCCCAACAAATTTGTAGGCTTCCAAAGTATTCAAAACTTCAGAAGCCTACGGTTTCATTCATGCCCGTACTTTTTTGAAGCTATTATCCATTATTATTCTCAGGCGGTTTTATCTCTCCATCACGGATGGCCTTTACCGTAACATCTTCTTTCCGCTGTATTTATTTTTTCTTTTCCGAATAATGTTCCAGAGCGAAATAAAGCACCGTCCCGGTAATAAGGGCCAATGTGGGACCGGACCAAATGGGGCTGCCCCAGAGTTTCACATAATTGGCTGTCACCAGCACGGCGCCCATCACACCTGCTACGCCTCGCTGCACATTATTTGTGCACATGGCAAATGCCAGATAGATACACAGGTATCCCTGAATCAGTAGCGTCAGGCCGAAACCGATCAGCTTGGCGGGCAGAACGATTTGAACCAGTGGATAAAACACCATCATACTATTTATTAATCTTTGATTTTATCTCCTCAATAAGCGGCGGCAGGATTTTTTTGAAGTCCTCCGCGATGATCACATCGGATAATTCGAAGATATCAGCATTGGGATCGCTGTTGATGCTTATTATGTACTTCGACTGATCCATGCCCACCACGTGATGCATCACTCCCGAGATTCCTACGCCGATGTACAGCGTGGGCCGGACGGTTTTCCCGCTCTGGCCTATCATCTGCTCTTCCCGAGCCCATCCTTCATCAACAGGCGGTCGGGTGGTCCCCACGGCTCCACCCAAGAGACGGGCAAGTTCTTCCAGAAGCGACCAGTTTTCCTCGCTTCCGATACCCCATCCGCCAGCAACGACCACGTCGGCCTTCTCCAGGGGCTGTCCCATGACCGCGACACATTCAACCCCGATAATTTCAGGACCCATATTGGAATCCGGCAGTTCAACGGATACATCTTCAATCTTTCCTTCCCGCGCTGTTTCCGGCAAAGCCGTCATAGCTCCGGGCATCACGGTAGACATCTGGGGACGATGGTCAGGACAGGCAATGGTTGCAACGATGCCTCCGCCCCATCCGGGCACTACCTGCAACAGATTCCCCTCGTCATCCAACTTAAGGTCAATACAGTGTGCCGAAAGCCCAGTTCTGATTCTTGCCGCTATACGGGGTGCAAGTTCCACGCCCATGGCAGTGGCTCCCATCAGAACAATGTCCGGTCCATGCTCTTTGATTAATCTCTCGAAAATGTGCGTATAGGGAAGAAGTCGATAATTTTCCAAACGCTGGTCATCAGCCAGAATCACCAGGTCCGCTCCACAGTCGATAAGCCTCTGAGTAAGGTCCCTGACTTTATAACCCATCAGGACTGCCACTACTTTGCTTGCGGAACAATCTGCCAGTTCCCTCGCTTTTCCCAAAAGCTCGAGACTCACGTCATGTAGTTCACCATGCCGTTGCTCCGCAAAAACCCATACATCACGGTTACTCTTCGTGCCCATTGATAAACTCCTTAACATTCAATCACACCGCACTGATATATTTTTTCAACCAGTTTCTTGACTACCTCATCGACGGTGCCTTCCAGTTTCTCCTTTGCCCTTTGAAACTTGCGAAGCTCCAGACCCGCCATCTTTGTGGGAGAGCCACCGAGTCCGATGCACTCAGATCCCACGCACAAATCTTCATTTGAAAGTACGGATATTTCCTTCGACTCAGCCGCCAATATACCGGTGAATGGTATGTATCTCGGCTTATTCAGCTCTTTCCGTACAGAGAGGACAAGAGGAGACTCAGCCGAAAGCTTCACATAGCCGTGCTCAATCTTCTGCGTAATCATAAAACCACCCTCGGAAGACCAGTCCAGACCCGTCACATGCATCACATTTGGCAGTCCAAGCATCTCAGCCAGCTGCGAACAGACCTGCGCCGTTGAACCATCGATGGACATATTGCCGCACAGCACGAGGTCAAAATCTTTTATCCACCGACAACCAACGGCCAGAATCTCTGCTGTCGCCAAGCTGTCTGAGCCGGCAAAGACGCGGTCAGACAATAAAACAGCCCGGTCAGCACCCATCGCCAGTCCTTCCCTAAGGATGGTCTTTGCAAAGGGCGGCGCCATAGATAGGAGGACCACCTCTCCGCCATGAACGTCCCGCAATTCGAGGGCGGCCTCAAGGGCATGCTTATCGAGAGGATTCATAACGCTTGGAATCTCCTCCCGCTTTAATGTCTTCGTTTCGGGATCCATGCTTACCTTATCCCAGTGTTTCGGATCGGGCACAGGCTTCACACAGACAATGATCCTTTTCATATTAGTACCTTCCTGTCGGATTCAATATTCCCTGTTACTTCTTCTTAAACGGAGCCAATGCCGCCCTTCCTATACCTATCTTGGCGACTTCCGCTGTGCCGCCTGCCGGAACGGTAACCATTGCATCTCTGAAGAGGCGTTGGACAGCATATTCTCTCATTATCCCGTAAGATCCGTGTATCTCTATCGCCTTCTTCGCCGCTTCAACCGCAGCATTACAGGTATAGTATTTCGCCATACCGGTTTCCGTATCACAGCGCATGTTCTGATCTTTCATCCAGTTTGCACGATAATTCAGCAACCGGCAAATATCCAGTTGTGTGTAAATCTCGGCCATCAGGAACTGAATCGCCTGAAGGGTGCTGATAGGCTTGCCGTAGAGGACCCTTTCGTTGGCAAATTTGCCCGCTTCCTCATATACCGCCTGCAGGATACCCAGAGCGACTGCAGCCATACCGGTACGACCCGTCTCGCTGATGGTTTTAAGCGCAACGGTCATTCCCTGTCCTTCCTGGCCAATCAGGTTCTCTTTCGGAACTTCACAGTTGTCAAAGGCCCACTCGCCCGTGTTCGCCCCGCGAAGACCAAATTTATTCTCTTTTCTTCCGAGCTTCGCGCCAGGCGTACCATTTTCCACGATAAAAGCGCTTAATCCTTTAGCGCCTTCGCCGGTCTTGGCAACAACGATCCATAAATTGGAGAGGTGCGAATTGGTAATGAAGCATTTACGACCGTTTAAGATATACTTGTCACCTTTCAGCTCTGCCGTGCACTTCATCCCGATAAGGTCAGACCCGCCTGCGGGATCAGTGACACCCACGGTACCAAAGGTCTCACCAGCTGCAAGCACCGGCAGATACTTCTTTTTCTGTTCATCGGTGCCAAAATCGTTTATCGCGGCGCAGGCCATGTGATGGACTTGCATTGACATCGGAAAGGCTGCACAGACACGACCCAGTTCTTCGAGAACTATCGTTCTTGCCACATAACCCATTCCTACCCCACCAAATTCCGGCGGCGTTATAACACCGGTAATGCCGACCTGAGCCATGGGCTTCATGAGATCCACAGGGAACTCACCAGTCTCCTCCATGGCCTCCATCCTTTGCGGTATCTCACTCTCCGCAAATTCACGGACAGCCTTTCTCAACATCTCTTCTCGTTCGGTAAATGCAAATTCCATATTCTATCTCCTTTATTAATAGTTTGTTACTACGGTGACAGTTAAGATATATAAGGACATCTCCTGCAATCTAAAACATCTCAGCAATGTCCTTTTTTAAGGCAGCAGCACTCAATTAATGCTCGCTTAGGAAATCAACCCTACATGCAAAGCATAAAGGCCGGTACGTGACAAAAGGCCATTATTGCTACTGTTACTTGCGTCTTCTATTTCAAACCCTCCATCTCCTTACCTTCCACAAAATGCATAACTTGTTGATGTTTCATCATATATTTACTTCAAAACGGTAGCCCGGACACCCGCCAAGGAAGAGAAACCGACCGGTCTGTTTCTCTTCCTCTACTATACTGCTCCCTTTATGTCAAGTAATTAGTTTTCCCCTGTGTTAGAAAGAATTTAACTGTCCGGAATTGTGTACATAATCTGTTCAGTCTAAAATGGTCACCCGGAGGTAGCCGATGAGACGGGCAAAATTGTTACAGGAAATCCAGAAGATGCAATTTGAAAAGGTGTCGGTTTTTGTGAAAGGTTGCGTCAAACGATACTCAATCAATTTTACAGGGTCACTTTTCGCAAGAAGGTATATTCTGATGTGGAATCCTTGCTTTTAATCCGGGAGGTACTGCCACTGTGAAGTTAAGTCTCGTTCAGGACACTTGGCGGAATACGGACGTCATTATATTAATGCGCTATGCGGAATTATCAGCTTTCGGCATTAAGGAATCTATAAAATCTATTAATGCATTGATAGAATGGTCCAGACCTTTTTCTGATTTATCCGCACGATACAAAACCGAAGAACCGAGCATTGTGGAAAAGATTATTTCAGCCGTGCTGATTGTGTCAACGTTAGTCCCGATCCTTCCTATTGCCTTCCCTTCATCAAGGAGATTCTTTATCATTCGTCTTAGTCTCCAGAACTGTTCAGTAATAGCAGACGTAAGATCATGACGTTGACCATTCAGACAGACGGAAAACGTTATGAAGATACAGCCTCCGGGGAATGACTCCGAATTTTTCAGATATCGGTCTCTATAATTTACAAGAAAGGTCTTCAACTTTTCAATAGGGTCTTTAATATCGCTCAACCCCTGGAAACAACATTTTCTCCAGATTTTATTCGCTTCATTCAAAACTTCGAAAAACAGTTCATCCTTGCTTTTGAAATGATTGTAAAAACCCCCTTTGGACGTTCCCACTGCTTCCAGCAGGTCCGTCACAGAAGTGCTTGTATACCCCTTTACTGAAAAAAGCTTCATTGCTGTGTATATAATATTGTCACGAAGAGTCATTCCGTTTCTTCCCATCCGTTGTATCGTAGAACCGTTTCTTATACTTATTAATTATATATATGTCAAGCTCTTTGCGTAAAATCACTACCGATGATCTTTTGTCATTGTTAAGATATTGAAAAATTTGATTCATCTGTCGGTACCGTGGCAAGGTCTTTCACGCTGTGGGTGTTGCTATTCCCACTAACATTCGGAAGGTATAAATTATGTAAAGAGCAATCGGGGCAGCACCAAGAACTTTTCTATCCCAACTATGCACCCTATATTACATAACTATATTTTTGCAACTGTTAAAGATCAGCCAAAGCTTTATACGGCTTTAGGGAAGTTCTGCAAAGGTCTCACTACGAAAAGAAACGGTTTACTGACTTCCTGTATTTTTTTCTATCTCTTTCCAGACAGCCCCTTTTCCTTCGCCAGTCTTTGCAGAAAATAGAATTATATTACTATTAAGAGGTAATCCTAGTATTTCTTTTATGCGTTGCTGTCGAATCCTTATTTGGTTCTTGGAAAGTTTGTCAATTTTTGTCAAGACGACAAGAAAACAAATACGGTAAAAACGGAACCATTCAAGAAGAGAAAGATCGTTCTCAGACGGATCCCTTCTTACATCAAGGATTAAAATAACAAGGCGCAAATTCTCCCGTTCTCTGAAATATCTCTCCACCATGGGTCCCCAATCCATCTTCACAGAAAGGGGCACCCTGGCATATCCATAACCGGGAAGGTCGACAAAATAAAGCAGGCTGTTTACCACAAAAAAATTTACAAGTCTCGTCCTTCCGGGGGTTGTGCTCGTTTTGGCAAGCCTTTTTCGATTAACAAGCACGTTAATAAGCGAAGATTTTCCCACGTTGGATCTGCCGGCAAAGGCTACCTCAGGAAGTAAACTCTTGGGATATTGGGAGGGCTCCCTGGCACTCTTTATAAAGTCTACCGATGTTATTTTCATAGTTATTAGAGTCTTTATTCACAACAACTGCGTTTTTTGCGTAGATGTTGGTACCAGTTCAAACAGCAAGATTTAGTTAAGAGTGTAAAGTGA
>CAZYTP010000086.1:0-10980 GCA_964650385.1 uncultured Syntrophales bacterium
GCTGCCGAGATTGACGGTATCTTCCCTCTCATAACTTTTGGTGTTGATAGTTTCTCCAGACTTATCCTCAGCATCCTCATGTCCAGTGGGCGAATTACCCTTTCTTTCTTTATTCGTGGCACTTTCGTCGTCTTTTAATGGTTCTTTAAAGTCGACTGTAAAAACGCTTATCTGATGATTCCTCCGCCCATCAATTATTCCTACTGCTGTTAGAATGGCGATATGGATGGCCAGAGAAAACGATACAAATGTAAGTACTAATTTTTTTGAAAGCATATTTGGCGCTCTTATTTTATAGTATCTATAATATATTTTAATTGTGGGGTGAAAATCAAGCAGATATACTGTTTGAAAATATCATTTAACTTGACAAAGAGGAATAACTGATATTTTATTCTTGTAAATGAAAAACAACGATGAAGGGTTCATCAGGCTTGCACTCGAAGAGGCAAGGGCAGCGTATGCAGCCGGAGAGGTTCCTGTCGGTGCTGTAATCATCCGGGGAGATGATATACTTGCTAAGGCGCACAACAGCTCCATCGTGATGAACGATCCCTCTGCTCATGCGGAGATTATGGCTATCCGCAAAGCCGGGGACAAGATCGGAAATTATCGACTTGCCGGGACAACGCTTTACGTAACTCTTGAGCCATGTGTTATGTGTGCCGGAGCTATAATACAGGCAAGGATTTCCAGGGTTGTATTTGGCGCGGATGATCCGCGCAGAGGGGGAGTGTTTTCTCTTTATCGCATCCTTGATGACAAAAAACTAAATCATTCCGTAAAGATAACACGTGGCATTCTGGAGGATGAGTGTGCCGATATTTTGAGTAGATTTTTTCGTGAAAAGAGGGTAAAATCACTCGCTTTGTAACGTTTGACCGGGAGCGCACCCGTAAGTCCCGCCTTGTAGGCGGGATAAGGGGCGCAATATAAAAGAAACATATTCCTTACCGGGAAGCCCCGCCTGTGGGCGGGGAGCTTCACTTTTCATTTTGATCTTTAAGTGGAGAGGTACCGAAGTGGTCATAACGGGGTCGACTCGAAATCGATTAGAGGGCCAAAAGCTCTCACGTGGGTTCGAATCCCACCCTCTCCGCCATCAAGAGTTAAAAGTGTGAAGTGAACTAAAGTGAGCTAAAGTGCCTAAAGTTAAAGATTTTGATCAGTTAACTTTAGTTAACTTTAGGCACTTTTTAAATGCGGCTTTGCCGCCTTGTGGAGAGATGTCCGAGCTGGCTTAAGGAGCACGACTGGAAATCGTGTGTATGCCCACAAAGGTGTACCGGGGGTTCGAATCCCCCTCTCTCCGCCAGTTATTGGCTCATTCAGGGATCAGGGGTCAGCTTGTAGCACCGGGCTTTAGCCCTGTTTAATTCAGCAACCCTGAAGGGTTGTGCTATTTTGTGCCTTTGAGTCTCTGTGCCTTATTTGCAATCTTGATTTGATAGCCGGGTCCCGTGCAACGGAGGGTTGTGAACCCCGTCAGGTCCGGAAGGAAGCAGCGGCAGCAATTACCAACGTGTGCCGCGGGTAACCTGGCTATCATTTATTGTCTATTATCGCTCAGCTTGCCTTATTAGGAATGGTTCATGGAATATCTTGTCATCGCCCGAAAATGGAGACCACAGGTTTTTGAAGATGTTGTTGGGCAGGATCATGTGGTGAAAACTCTCCAGAACGCCATTAGTCACGGCCGTGTCGCACATGCCTTTATTTTCAGCGGTCCCAGAGGTGTTGGGAAGACATCCATAGCACGCATCCTGGCCAAGGCCCTTAATTGCGAGAAAGGTCCCATAGAAACTCCCTGTAATGGATGCACCAATTGCATGGAGATAACTGCAGGAACGTCTCTGGACGTTTACGAGATTGACGGGGCGTCAAACAGAGGAATAGATGAGATAAGGGAACTGCGAGAAAATGTAAAATTTTCTCCGGCATCTTCACGCTACAAGGTTTATATAATCGATGAAGTACATATGCTGACAAAGGAGGCATTTAACGCGCTCCTCAAAACTCTTGAGGAACCTCCGTCCCATGTAATTTTCATATTTGCCACGACAGAAAAACACAGGGTTCCGGCGACTATACTTTCGAGATGTCAGAGTTTTGACTTCAAGAGGATACCCCAAAAACTTATCATTGATAAATTGCGCCATATTGCCAGCCAGGAAAACATAACTATAAGTGAAACCGGTCTTGCCTGGATTGCCGAGGGTGGGGACGGCAGTATGCGGGATGCCCAGAGCATATTTGATCAGGTAATATCCTATGCCGGTACCGATATTGAGGATGGTGGCATAAAAGAACTTCTCGGTCTCACCGATAGAGGTCTTCTCTCTGATCTTTCTGCGGCAGTTTTTGAAAGAAACGCAGGTGCATGTCTGAAGATAATTGATGAAGGGTATTACTCAGGCCTGGACATGAAATACTTTTACCAGGTGCTCATGGGTCATTTCAGGAATTTACTTTTGACAAAGGTGTTGGGGGACGATGTTTCCCTTGTCGGTCTGGGTGAAAGTGAGATTGATAAGTTGAAAGAACAGGTAGAGGGCGTTTCCATGGAGACCCTTCAACGCCTGTTGGATGTCCTTATTGGCGAAGAAGAAGATATCAGAAGGAGTATTAATCCGCGATTGAATATTGAACTTCTTCTTGTGAAGATGGCCTATCTTGAACCGATGATACCGGTCGACGAGATATTAGGAAAGATGGAAAACCTTGAGAGAAAGCTGTTTTCGGGAGAAGACCTTTCCACAAAATCCTCTCAGAAACCTTTGAACGTTTTTGAGAAATTATCTGAAAAGGGTCGTGCGAGATACGAAATCAAAGAAGAAATGAATCTTGAGAATCTCTGGGAAGACTTTAAGAGCCTTGTAAAGAAGGAGAGTTTTCCACTCTGGTCCAAAATTGAGCCGGGAAAATTTTTGGGGTATGAAAACAGGTGTTTACGTATAGGGTTTCCACGCGGGTATGTTTTTCTCGATTATATAAATGAGAAAATTCAAAAGGATCGTCTGACTGAGATATCGAAGGATTTTTTCCTGGAGAATGTAGTCGTAAGAATCGAGTCGGTTGAGCCGGATCCGGAAGACAGCAGCTACATGAATGGAAATGGGTTTGCCCAGGCCCGGAACAGCAGGATCGACAATATAAAGAAGGAAGCTCTGAACCAGCCGCTGTTGCAAAAGGTTCTGGATGTATTTGAGGGTGCCGAAGTGAAAGAAGTTATTCCGAGAGGTAATCATTGATTACGGGTGGTACCGGGCGTGTTAGTGGTAGTTGATGGGATTCAACGTAGCAGTGTTAAAAATAGGGCAACCATTAGTGTTGGAACAAGACAACATTTTATATAAGAATAATAATTAAGATTTCAGGAGGTAGGTATATTGGCACAGAATTTCGGAAATATAATGAAACAGGCCCAGAAGATGCAGGCAAAGATTGCACGTCTTCAGGAAGAGATGGAATCCAGAACTGTTGAGGTGACAGCCGGAGGGGGGATGGTAACCGCCGTTGTTAACGGAAAGTATGAACTGGTATCACTCAAAGTTGAAAAAGATATTGTTGATCCAGAAGATATAGAGATGCTTCAGGATCTCGTTGTGGCAGCCGTAAATGAGGGGATACGCAGGGCTCAGGAAATGGTTTCGACAGAGATGTCAAAGATAACGGGCGGCCTTAATATCCCAGGCTTGACATAGAGGAGCTTTTAAAATGAGAGGTTATGCTCCTCCGATAAGGCGTCTAATTGGTGAACTCAGCAGGTTTCCCGGGATAGGGGAGAAGACTGCAACGAGATTGGCTACATTCATCCTTCGTGCCTCTGATGATGATGCGAGAAGACTTGCTCAAAGCATTATCGAGGTCAAGGAGAAAATCCGGTTCTGTTCCGTCTGTTTCAATCTGTCAGAGGGGGATCTTTGTGAAATATGTAAAGATACCTCACGTGACAAAAAAGTCATATGTGTTGTAGAGGAACCGAATTCACTGATGGCGATAGAGGAGAGCGGCAGCTTCAGTGGTACGTACCATGTCCTTCATGGAATTTTATCACCGCTCGACGGGATCGGGCCGGACCAACTGAAACTTAAAGAACTTTTAGAGAGGGTATTAAGTGATGATGTTAAGGAGATTATTGTAGCAACCAATCCAAGCGTTCAGGGTGAATCGACCGCACTGCTCGTTTCAAAACTTGTCAGGGATAAAGGAATAGAAGTGACCAGAATTGCCCTTGGTGTGCCGGTGGGTGGAGATCTTAAATATATGGACAAGATGACACTGGCAAAGGCGATTGAATTCCGTCGGGGAATGTGATGTGAGTGAGAAAAACATATCTTTGTCTTGATAGTCTGTGTTTTTTATCAGGCGCGAAGAACCAGTACAGAGCGTGCTTCCATCATGAGGTGCAGAAAAAGGCAAGGGATTTTATCAAAATTATTTAAAAAAATCTTGACAAGAAAGTTTGGTTGTTATACTAAATGGCGGTTTAAACGTTCACTTTTTTGTTTAATAATCTAATGTAGGGGAGATTAGTCTCATGATTGAAGTAAGATGGCATGGAAGAGGTGGGCAGGGAGCAGTCACTTCGGTGGAGGTATTGACGTTGACTGCTATTGAGGAAGGTAAATTTGCTCAGGGTTTTCCAAACTTTGGTGCCGAAAGGAGAGGGGCTCCGGTAATAGCATTTAACCGGGTTGATGATAAGCAGATAAAGGTCAGGTCTGGCATATATAACCCCGATGTTGTGGTCGTTCTTGATGAGAGTCTTGTGAATGCGGTCAATGTAATCGAGGGGTTGAAGCCGGATGGTGTGCTTATTATGAATACACTGAAATCTCCTGATGAGCTGAAAAAGGAACTCAAGTTTGGGGGGACAGTGGCTACTGTAGATGCCTCAGGGATAGCCCGGAAGGAACTGGGTGTTCCGATTACGAATACTACTATGCTGGGGGCTTTGATTAAGGTAGCCAAGATGGTGAAACTGAGTTCGGTAGATGGTCCGATGAAGCACAGGTTCGGCAGGATCGCGCAGAAGAACCTGAATGCCATGAAACGGGCTCATGATGAGGTTAAGATTAACTGAAGAGCAAATAAAGGTTGTGAGGTATTGTGATGGCAGATAAAAAGGGGCCAGAAACCTGGCAAGAGTTAATTCCCGGAGGCATGGTATTCAGGCCGGGAAGTACGAGGGAATATCATACAGGAACTTGGAGGTCGGAGAGGCCCGTGTATGATACCAATAAATGCATCAAATGCGGTATCTGTTATATATTCTGTCCTGAGGGGTGTATTTCACAGAATGAAGACGGATATTTTATGGCAGATCTGGATTACTGTAAGGGTTGTGGTATTTGTGCCCATGAATGCTGGCCGGGCGCCATAACCATGATAGAGGAGGGTTAAGCTATGGCTAAACAAGCTGGTATGGAAATAGCTTTCGCTGCTGCGGAAGCGGTTGCGTTGTGTAGGCCTGATGTTATTGCTGCTTACCCCATTACGCCCAATACGCATATGCCGGAACACTTATCTGATATCGTTGCGGAGGGGAGGCTTGATTGCGAGTTTATCTGCACGGAGTCTGAACATTCCGCGATGAGCGCCTGTTGCGGCGCTTCAGGCGCTGGGGCAAGGGTATTCACGGCAACAAGTTCTCAGGGCCTGCTGTATATGGGTGAGATTATACCGATTGTATCGGCCATGAGGCTCCCCATTGTGACGGCGCTTGGCAACCGGGCATTATCCGGTCCCATCAATATATGGAATGATCACAGTGATATCATGTCGCAAAGAGATATGGGCTGGCTCGCGGTATTTGCGGCAAATGGGCAGGAAGTGATAGACATGGTGATTCAGGCATTCAAAATCGCCGAGAATAGAGATGTCATGTTGCCCATATTTGTTAATCTCGATGGATTTCAGCTAACACATATGGTTGAACCGATAGTGTTTCCCACCCAGGCGCAAGTCGACAAATTCCTTCCGGCATATAAACCTTATGCCGCCGTTCATCCAGACAACATAGTCTCCATGGGTTCCCTGGGGATGCCGGATGTATTCAATGAGTTTAAGAAGGCTCAGGATGAGGCTGTGATAAATTCCAAAAAGGTCATTCTGGAGGTATGGAAAGACTGGGAAAAGGCCTTTGGCCGCAAGTATGAACCGATAATATCCTATGGTGCAAAAGGGGCCGATGTCCTGTTGCTTACCATGGGTTCTATGACCGAAACCGCGTCAGTAGCCGTTGATGAAATGTGCAAAGAAGGAATGTCTGTCGGGTTGCTGGATCTTAAGCTCTGGAGACCCTTTCCATCCGAAGAGTTTAAAAAAGCTGTTAAAGGCGCAAAAGCTTTGGCCGTTATGGACAGAGCGGTTTCTTATGGAGGTACGGCAGGTCCTGTTGGTGCAGAGATTAAAGCGCTCCTCTATGATGAGCCGGATGCTCCTGCTATAACTAACTATATTATCGGTCTCGGTGGACGTGACGTTACCGTGGAAGATTTCATTAAGATGGGAAAAGAAGCAAGTAAGGCAAAGAAGGGGAAACCCGAAAAAGCATATGAAATTTATGGAGCGAGGGGGTCATGATGAGTATTATAGAAAATTTTGATGTATATGCCCCAAGATTGGTGGACCAAGAGGAGTTCTATGCTGCCGGGCACCGTGCCTGTGGGGGGTGCGGAGAGGCCCTGGCCATTCGTTTAATGTGCAAGGCCATGGGTAGGGATACAATAGTTACCAATGCTACAGGTTGCATGGAAGTCACCGCATGCATGTATCCTACAACGGCATGGAATCTTCCCTGGATACATGTGGCATTTCCCAATTCAGCGTCGGTGGGAGCGGGTGTTGAGTCCGCTCTAAAGGCTTTGCGGCGCAAGGGAAAAATTGCGGATAGATACGTACAAACAGTCTCTATCGGAGGAGATGGCGGTACCGTTGATATTGGATTGCAGGCCCTGTCCGGAGCCATGGAGAGGGGGCATGATATGCTCTATGTCTGTTTTGACAATGAGGCCTATATGAATACAGGCATACAGCGTTCCGGCGCCACACCCTTCGGGGCATCGACAACCACTGCCCCTGCAGGTGATGAAAGCTTTGGGAAAAAGGCATGGAAGAAAAATGTTACTGAAATCATTCTGGCTCACAATGTGCCATATGTTGCTACGGCCTGCGTCAGTTATCCATTTGACTTTATGAATAAGGTTAAAAAGGCAAGAGAGATTAAAGGCCCGTGTTACATCCACTGTATGGCGCCCTGTCCTACGGGATGGAGGTTGCCAATGGGAGATTGTATCAAGATAGGGCGGCTGGCTGTTGAAACTGGTGTGTGCCCGTTGTACGAGGTAGAAAATGGCAAATACAAAATAACTGTTGATATGCTGGAACCACTCCGACCTGTTATAGACTACTTAAAACCGCAGGGCAGGTTCAGGCATCTTACACCTGAAAAGATAGAAGAGATTCAGGCAAGAGTGATTATGGAGTGTAATAAAATAAAGAATAAGGTTGATAGTTTGCAGTCCTGGGATGAATTGGGTTGAAGGCAGGGAGGCAATAAAAACAAAAGATAAAATGAATAGGATAGGGTGACATAAGAATGAAGACAGTTTCATTTAGCAGTTGGAACGGTAAGATCGTTGATAATAGGAAAGGTAAGGTGTCGAAGGCTGCAAAGTCATTGGACATTAAATTTCCTGCCCAGTTCGGCGATGGTGTATCGGCAGTGATGGGCTGGAACGGTCTTGTGGTGATGGACCCAGGTGCAGACGTCGTATCCCTGACAATAAATTATCTGAAGGAAGCAAGAAAACTCTCCTGTGGTGAATGTTCCGTTTGCAGGATAGGGATCGACAAGCTTCTGGATATCTTTGGAAAGATGGCAGAGGGTGATGGAAACAAACAAGCCCTTTCCGAAGTCGAAGAGATCGTCGGGGGAGTATCCGAGAACAGCAAGTGTAATTATGGCCAGTCTGTTCTTTTTCCTGTACTGGATGCCATTAAGGGTTATAAAACAGATTTTGAATCCCTGATCAAGGGTGAAAAGAAACTGGAGATGAAGGAATACTCGTCTGCTGTTACCGCTCCCTGTATGGAGGCGTGTCCGGCAAGTGTGGATGTTCCCGGCTACATTGAGCTGATCAAAAACTTCAGGTTTGAAGAAGCGCTCGATTTGATCCGTGAAAAATGTATCCTGCCCGGTGTGATAGGTCGTGTCTGTACTCATCCGTGTGAGGATGCCTGTGTGCGTAAAGATATAGACGAGGCACTTTCTATTCGAACACTGAAGAGAGCGGCCGCTGATTATGATTTGCAGGAAGGCTCCAGCTCCTTGGGATTTCCCGCTGAAGAAAAAGAAGAAAAAGTTGCGATTATCGGTGGTGGTCCGGCAGGACTGGCCGCCGCCTATCATCTCCGTTCCATGGGGTATCAGGTTACCATTTTTGAGGCGCTGCCCCGTGCAGGCGGAATGGCCGCTGTGGGAATTCCCGATTATCGTCTCCCCGAGGATGTCCTCGGCCATGAGATAGACGTTATCAAGCGAATGGGTGTCGAGATAAAGCTGAATACGAAGGTTGAAAAGCTGAGTTTGGGAGACCTGAGGAAACAGGGTTATAAAGCTGTATTTGCCGCTATTGGATCTCATTTAGGGACTAACATCGGTGCCGAGGGGGAAGATCAGGGCTACGAAGGGTTTGTTGATGGTGTCGAATTTTTAAGGGATATGAACCTCGGAAAGAAGATTCAGCCCAAAAAGAAGGTAGCCGTTGTAGGCGGTGGTAATACCGCTATTGACTGTGCCCGTAGCTGTTTCAGGCTCGGCTTTGAAGATGTTCAGATCATTTATAGAAGATCGAGGGCCGAGATGCCGGCGAATGTCGAAGAGATAGAAGAAGCAGAACATGAAGGTATTAAAATCAACTTCCTGATGACTCCTGTAAAGATACTGGCAAAAAATGGGAAGGTTACAGGGCTGGAATGTATAAAAATGAAACTCGGCGAACCTGATGAAAGCGGGAGGAGAAGGCCGGTTCCTGTCAAGGGGTCTGAATTTACAATGGATTTAGATATGGTTATACCCGCTATAGGTCAGAAAACTGAATTGTTTGCAGTGGCTGGTAAGGACAAGTTTGAACTTACTGACTGGGGAACATTTAAGGTTGACCCGGTAAGCTATATGACAAACGTTGAAGGTGTATTTGCCGGTGGTGACTGTGTTACCGGTCCAGCCATTCTCATTGATGCACTGGATGCGGGAAACAAGGTGGCTCAAAGCATAGATTGTTATCTTCGTGGAGAGAGCGTAAGCGAAGAAATTTCTTTTGAAGGTATCGATTTAAAGCAACAGAGAGGGCAGGGCTATATCGCGAAGGTAGCTGCCGAAAAAGCTGGTTTACTGGATGTGGATAAACGTGTTGGAAGTTTTGAAGAAGTCGAAGAAGGATATAGTGTTCCCGAAGCCATGTGTGAGGCCGATCGTTGCTTGAGGTGTTACAGGCTTATGGTTTGGGCATAGGCTTTTAAACTGAAAACACTAATTTAATAAGGGGATTGTGTGATGGTAAACATGGTTATAGATGGGCGTAAAATCAAGGTAAAAGAGGATTCGACCATACTGGAAAATTTGAAGGATTTGAACATCGCAGTGCCTACTCTTTGCTATCATGAAGAACTCAGTTCATTTGGTGCTTGCCGCCTCTGCACGGTAGAGATAAAAGCAAATGGTAAGTGGAAACTGGCGGCTTCATGCGAGACCGTTGTTGAAAATGGGATGGAAGTAAAAACAGATTCAAAAAAAGTGCAGGAAAGCAGGAAATTTGCTGCACAGTTGCTTTATTATAAATATCCCACAACTACGGTAGTTCGAGATGTGGCCTTGAAACTGGGAGTTGATGTGTCGGATGCGAAGGCCGGGGATAATGACTGTATCCTTTGCGGGTTATGTGTGAGGGCATGTGAAGAGGTAGTAGAGGTATGCGCGCTTACATTTCGAGATAGAGGACTTGGCCGTGATATAGATGAGCCTGAGATTGAGTTTGATCCTAATCGTTGCATAGGATGTGGTTCATGTGCTTATGTTTGTCCGACGGGATATGTGAAGATGGAGGAAGCTGAAGGCAAACGGGTTATCTGGGACAAGGTCTTCAAGATGGTTGCCTGCGATGTATGCGGAAGGTATTTTGCCCCGAAGGATCAGCTGGAATATATAAGCCAGACAACCGGTGTGCCAATGAGCAAACTGTCTACCTGTGTGACCTGCAAGTAGAGCAGAGAGATTTTAGGCGATAAGAAGTTTTTCTTGCCCCGCTGGATAAGTTTTTCTGTCCAACGGGGCAAACTTTAATATGGTTCATGCCATTTGGAACAGACTCTTATACTCTAATTGGCAGAAAAATTATATTTAACTTATTCCCCATAAATTCTGGTTCGTTTTCAGAACCCTATTTTCATTTTTTGAAAATTATGCTACCCTAAAAGGGTTTTTCTAATGTTCCCCAGTAGCTCAGTTGGTAGAGCAGATGGCTGTTAACCATCGGGTCCGTGGTTCGAGTCCGCGCTGGGGAGCCAGGATATATCGGCTGCAAGAACAGTAAGTGTTCTTGCAGCCGTTTTGTTTTCAGGTGTGGCAGAAACACTCAGCTTACCAATAATTGTAATCGCGGGCAACTTAATTTGGATCCTGTCAAAATTTAGCAGTTTTACAATTGGCATAATATGGATTGGTTACTTCATCATTGACATACAGGCGTCGTTTCCCTATACTTTTTTTATGGACAAGATTAAATCTGGAAAAGAAAGAGATATTATCCTTGATTCGATTACCGATGGAGTCTTTACGGTTGATCACCAGTGGCGGATCACTTCTTTTAATAAAGCAGCCGTAAGAATAACTGGCGTAGCTCGGGAAGAAGCAATCGGGCAGCTATGCAAGGATGTATTGAAGGCTGAAATATGCGAGCGAGACTGTGCAATGCG
>CAZYTP010000087.1:0-10715 GCA_964650385.1 uncultured Syntrophales bacterium
TCAACTATTTAATTTTACAATGCAAACTGCGCTAACTGCGGGGTTTGAGGGTTATGTGACAAATAAAACTAAGAAATGCAACAATTAATCCATAAATTTAAATGTAAAGGAGTTAAAAATGGCAGAAGCAAAAGGATTGATGAAACCGGTAAAGCTGAAAAATGAGCTGGCAGAGTTTCTGGGAGCAACAGAACTTCCCAGGACAGAGATCACCAAAAAACTATGGGACTACATTAAAGCGAATAAACTTCAGACAAAGACTGAAAATGGAAAGCCTGAGAACGCAGGCAAGTTCATTGTGGCTGATGCGAGTTTGCTCCCGATCTTCAAAAACACAAATTCCAAAAGCAAATCAGGCAAGGTCACTGACCTTACAAAGCTGAAAGAAGGCCAGACGATCAACATGATGCAGATGGCCGCTGTTGTCGGCGCAAACATCGAATAAGCTTAAAGTGTCGGGCCTGAATAATTAGGAATAATTAATCTAATTGTTCCGGAGCTTGGTTGTATAAAAAAGGGTGAATACATGTTAATTGGTTTATACTGTATTCACCCTTTTCATATGTTTACCTTCTAAAGAGTTATCGTTACGGTAGTCCTAACTTTTTGTCTCCCCCCTCGTTTCGTTCTTCGATGGTCTTAACAATATCCAGACCTGTCAAAGTCTTCATCTGCTCGAAAAATGCATTTACAGAGCCTGCCAGGTTCCCCACGAGATGAGGGATGCCACTTCCGCTTCCCCCATTTCCTCCGTCAACAACTGTAAGTCTCTCTACAGTGAGATTGGAACCGATTACCTCTGACACTTTTCCCACAAGTTCGGGCAGCAACTGGATCATAAAGAGGTCCTTACTGTCCTGTTGTTCCCATTGTTGTCGCAGTAGATTAAGAGCTTCAGCTTTTGCTTTGCCTTCTTCAAAGGTGGCAGCGGCTTTTCCAACTGCTTTCATGCGGAGTGCTTCCTTCTCCGCTTCAGCAGGAATAATAACCTCGGCCTCATATTTAAGGCGATGGGCGTCCACTTTCTTTTCTTCCAGCATCTTCATTTCTTCCATACGGGATATTTCACCGGCCAGATTTGCCTTTTCTTCAGACCGGTTTACTTCGGATATCCACTGTGCCTTTTGTACCCGGAAGGATGTTTCAGACTCGACAACGGCACGCCGTGCTTCGATTTCTGCTACTTCGGCTATCCTTTTCCCCTCTGATTCCTTCTCGGTTGCAACTGCATTCGCCTCGGCCTCGACAACTCTTGCGTCGCGGTGAACCTGGGCGTTTTTCTTTCTTGCTATCGCTTCGAGATACCCTTTATCGTCCATAATTTCCTGGATTTTTAAAGTATCAAGGATCAATCCCATGCGCTTTAAATCTTCCCGTGCCTCCTCTGCAACATCACGTGCCAGAGAAATACGGTTGGCATTTGCCTCTTCCGGTTCCATCGTTGCCAATGTACCCCGCAGTGTTCCCTCGATTATCTCACGAGCGGTTGTCGCGATGGCTTGTGGGCTTTTACCCAGGAATCTCTCGATTGCGTTTCCCAGACCTTCCTCTATTGAGCCGGCAACCTTGGTGTTTGCCATTGCCTTTACGTTCACGGGAATGGTGCCTTTTGTTAACGCACCGGTTACGTCCAGCACAATCGGAACCGTGTTCAAGGATATAGTGTGCACGGTTTCAACGAGAGGGACCTTCAGTGCACGACCACCCTTGATAATGCGGTAGCCGACAACTCCCTTGTCCTTATCTTTAGCTTTTCGCCCCGAGAAAATCATAACCTCGTTGGGTGAACAAATCTTCATGTTTGCTTTTATGTAAATGATGATAATCATGAAAGCGATAACTCCCAGAAAAATACTGACCATTCCAATATCCATAACCTTAACCTCCTGATTTATTGTAATCTTTTAAATATCGTAATAAAGAGCAAATTCATGTGGATGAGGACGGAGCCGTATCTGATCCACTTCACGTTTTCTCTTATATTCTATCCACATTTTAAGAAGATCCTCAGTAAAGACATCACCCTTCAAAAGATAATCATGATCATTTTCGAGATTATCCAGGGCATCTTCCAATGAGCCGGGCGTGGATCGCATGTCTTTTCTCTCTTCCCCCGAAAGCTCAAAAATATCTGTCTCGATGGGAGTGGGGGGTTCTATCTCGTTTTCAATGCCATCCAGACCTGCCATAAGCATAGCGGACAGTGCCAGATAGGGGTTGCAGGAGCAGTCCGGCGGGCGAAATTCGATTCTCTTAGCCTTTTCGCTTTGGGAGTACATGGGAATTCGGACACAGGCACTCCGGTTTCTTTTTGAATAAACGAGGTTTATCGGTGCTTCATAGCCGGGGACGAGCCGCCGATAAGAATTTGTCGTTGGTGACGTGATAGCAAGTAGAGATGGTGCGTGATGAAGCAACCCGCCAACGTAGTGAATTCCCATGCGGCTCAATCCACCATAACCATCAGGATCATAAAATTTATTTTTCCCCGCTCTCCAGAGGCTCTGATGGACATGCATTCCAGATCCATTGTCCATAAAAAGCGGTTTAGGCATGAACGTGACCGTCTTACCGTAAGCCAGGGCCACATTCTTTACCACATACTTGAATTTCATAAGAACGTCCCCAGAGTTAACCAGGGTGTTCACATTAACACCAATTTCACACTGTCCAGCCGTGGCCACCTCGTGGTGGTGAAGTATGACATCAATACCGACTTCGTTCATGACTTTCGACATCTTTGCCCTGAGGTTGTGCAGACTGTCTGTCGGCGGAACCGGAAAATACCCTTCCTTGTATCGGGGCTTATAACCGAGGTTTGGTTCTTCTCGTTTGCCCGAATTCCAGAAACCTTCTTTCGAGTCGATCGCGTAATACCCGGTATTATGAGTTTGGTCAAAACGGATATCGTCAAACACATAAAATTCGGGCTCTGGACCAAAGATTGCCTGATCGGCAATGCCCGTGGCCGACAGGTATCGCTCGGCTTTACGGGCAACATTCCGGGGATCCCGCGAATAAGGTGTGTGGGAAAGAGGATCTGAGACATTGCAAATCATACTTAATGTCGGATCTTCCATAAACGGGTCAATAAAGGCCGACTGGGGGTCCGGTTTAATCAGCATATCGCTTTCGTTTATCGGTTGGAACCCACGGATACTCGAACCATCGAAACCAACGCCGTTAATGAAGAGCCCTTCATCAAGCTCTTGAATTGGTATGGTTATATGCTGCCACAGGCCGGGAATATCGGTAAACTTCAAATCAATGAATTCCAGCTTCTTTTCTTTTGCTAATTTTGTCAGTTCTTTAGCGCCCATAAACATAACTCCTTCTATTCTAGTAAGTTACCCGATTGCTTTTCCGCCCCGTTCACCGGTACCGATACGAACGACATCATGGAGATCGAGAACAAATATCTTTCCATCGCCGGGATTTCCGGAAAATGCCCCTTTTGTGATTGCATCGATTGTTGGTTCGACAAAATCTTCATTAATGGCAATCTCTATTTTTAGTTTCTTCAGAAGCCCGACTTCCTTGACACTGCGATAAACCTCGGCAAATCCTTTTTGTCTTCCCCTGCCGAGGACGTTAGATACGGTCATCAAATGAACTTCTACATCTTCAAGGGCCTGTTTTACTTCTTCCAGCTTGTGGGGTTGAATAATTGCAACGATATATTTCATTGTTAATAATCCTCCTATTCCAAAATGGTATATGCGGCTTCCTTGTGCTGTGTCAAATCCAGGCCGATCAACTCATCCTGTTTTTCCACTCTCATGCCGAACAGGGCATCGACGAATTTAAAAAGAATCCAGGTCATGACAACCGCATAAACGATACATGAAAGCATGTATATACCCTGGACAAGAAATAGCTTGGCGTTTCCGTAGAGAAGGCCGTTTGCTCCACCCTCATTAATGGCGATGCTGGCAAATATTCCTGTTGCAATCGTACCCCACATGCCGCCAACACCATGGATTCCGAAAACATCTAGAGAATCATCGTAACCCAACTTTGGTTTCAAAATTGTTACAGCCATATAGCAGAAGACAGCCGCAAAAACTCCGATGAATATTGAAGAAAAGGGACTTACGAAACCGCATGCAGGGGTGATAGCCACGAGTCCGGCGAGCGCTCCCGATACAATGCCGAGAACTGTGGGAACACCATGTCTCTGCCATTCTATCAGTGCCCAGGTAAGACCTGCGGCAGCGGTTGCGGTGTTTGTTGTCACAAAGGCGTTTGCGGCAAGACCATTTGCTTCGAGGGCACTGCCGGCATTAAATCCGAACCAGCCGAACCAGAGGAGTGCGCCTCCCAGTACTGTAAGTGGCAAGTTATGCGGTGTGAACAGCTGTTTATCATAACCGCAACGTTTCCCGATTAAAATTGCCATGACAAGAGCGGACACACCGGAACTGACGTGAACGACAATACCGCCGGCAAAGTCAAGGGCACCGATATTTGCGAGCCAGCCACCTCCCCATACCCAGTGCGCGATCGGATCGTACACAAAGGTTGACCAGAGGAGCATCATAATGGCAAAAGCGGAGAATTTAATCCTTTCCGCGAATGCCCCGACCATCAGAGCAGGTGTGAGAATCGCAAACATAGCCTGGAAGATCATGAAGGCAAGATGAGGAATCTTGTCTGAATACGGGCCAGCAGCAGGACCAACGTTATTCAAACCCACCCATTGTAAACCTCCGATAAGACCGTGACCGGCGTCGGGGGCAAAAGCCAGAGAATATCCGTATAAAACCCACTGCAGACTTATAAGACACATAATGAAAAAACACTGCATCAAAAGTGACAGAATATTTTTCCTGCGTGCCAATCCTCCGTAAAAAAGAGCGACTCCCGGTGTCATAATTAAAACTAAAGCTGAAGACAACAATACCCATGCTGTATCACCTGAACTCATGCCAAACACCTCCAATTGATTTAACAAGTTCGAAATAGTCACGGTTCTGTGCCTTGCAATCAGGATGCCAATAGACCAAGAGAAGATATAACTTGATGATATTTAAGGGAACATATGGCATTCTGTCACTTATTCTTCTATGTAAATATCCTACATAATAGTGTCATAAGTTATCGAATTCGACATAATTGTAGTATAAGAGTGGCCTCTGATGGTCTGAGGATGGGATTGTGTGGCCCGGTAGAATCGAAGCTTACTTAATGAAGTTTTCCTGTCAGTGACGCAAAAAGGCTTTTCTAATTAAAATAAACTTGATGCAGATTCTACATTATGGTAGTAATAAATATTAAATTCCGTGTTAAAGTTATTTTTAAGTAGGAGTGTAGTTGTTTATGGTAAGTATTGTAGAAAACAGGGAAAATGAATCGAATAGAGAGATCAGAGAGCTCAAGTTGCTCTGGGAAGTGAGTCAGGTACTCGGACGCAGCATGGACCTTCGTGAAGTGGTAGGGCCGGTATTGAATGCGCTGGCGGAAAGGATGGGCATGGCGCGGGGTGCACTAACCCTCGTTAATCGCAGGACGGAAGAAATTTATATGGAAGCGGCTCATGGCCTGTCGGAATTGCAGCGAAAGAGAGGAATATATCAGATAGGTGAGGGTGTTATCGGCAAAGTTGTGGAGACGGGTCAACCAGCCATAGTTCCGAACATTTCCAATGAGCCGATGTTTTTAGACAGGACCGGTGCCCGTAAAGACCTTAAAAAAGAGGATATTTCATTCATATGTGTACCGATAAAAATAGGGGCGGAAGTAATTGGCACACTGAGCGCTGACAGATTGTTTGAGAGTTCTATATCCCTCGAGGAGGATGTTCGTCTGCTCTCAATTATTGCATCAATGGTAGCTCAGGCAGTACGACTTCGTCAGGAAATACAGGAAGAACGTGAAATACTTATTCAAGAAAACCTGCGTCTGCAAAGTGAGTTGAAGGAGCGCTTTGAACCGTCAAATATCATCGGAAAATCGAAGGGGATGAAGGAGGTCTATGACCTTATCGCACAGGTCTCTAAAAGCAATGCTACTGTTATGATTCGTGGTGAGAGTGGAACCGGCAAGGAATTAGTAGCAAATGCGATCCATTATAACAGCCTGAGGGCAAATAAACCTTTTGTAAAGGTCAATTGTGCAGCCTTACCGGAGACTATCCTGGAAAGCGAACTCTTCGGGCATGAGAAAGGCGCTTTCACCGGTGCAACGCATGAAAGGAAAGGTCGATTTGAAATGGCACAGGGAGGCACTATCTTCCTCGATGAAGTAGGAGATCTCCCGCCCATGGTTCAGATAAGACTGTTGAGAGTACTTCAGGAAAGGGAATTTGAAAGAGTCGGTGCAACCACGACGACGAAAGTCGATGTACGTGTTATTGCCGCAACAAATAGAAACCTTGAAAAACTGATGGAAGAAGGAAAATTCAGAGAGGATTTATATTACCGATTGAATGTCTTTCCTATCTATATCCCGCCGCTTCGGGAGCGTAAAACAGACATATTGCTGCTCACTGACTTTTTTGTGGAAAGATACGCCAGTACAAATAATAAGAGGATTCAGCGAACGTGTACTCACGCGATCGATATGCTTATGAGCTACCACTGGCCGGGTAATGTGCGGGAACTGGAGAATTGCATTGAGCGAGCAGTACTTCTCAGCAGGGAAGGTGTTATTTACGGGTACCACCTTCCGCCAACGCTTCAGACATCAACGTATACCGGAACTATTCCCTATGGTACTCTTCAAAGTGAACTGGAGAGACTGGAGAGAGATTTGATAATGGATGCACTCAAGACAACCCGCGGAAATATAGCAAAGGCGACACAAATACTCGGTACAAGTGAAAGGATTATCGGTCTGCGGATACAGAAATATGACATAGAACCCAAACGATATCGTACCTAAAAGTAGATATAATCATATAATCCTACACAAATGTAATTTATTTTCTTGTTATTTTTACGGAAAGATCCCACCACATTAATATATCACTAAATATATCAATAGGATAGCCTGTTTCGATACAATGTTCGTCATCTGGCATATATGTTGCTGATTGTCAATCATGGATGGATAGCTGTGTTCAAAGGAGTTAAATTGTTGTCAATCAATTAATTTAGCCCGGAGAGATCTTATACATTAGGAAGTGGTTAAGAAAAGAGAATCGACGGGCAATAAAACTTAAAGGAGATGAAAAATGGCAAAAAAAGATGTGGAATATGTCTTGAAAGAAGTAAAGGACAAAAATGTAAAGTTTATCCGTATATGGTTTACTGATGTATTGGGTTTTTTAAAGAGCTTCGCTATTTCGCCATCTGAGCTGGAAGGTGCTTTCGCGGAAGGTATGGGTTTTGATGGATCATCAATTGAAGGATTTGCAAGAATTGAAGAGAGCGATATGATGGCAAAACCTGATCCTGAGACTTTTGTTATTCTTCCCTGGCGCGCCAGCAAGGAGATGAATGTAGCCCGTATGTTTTGTGATGTTCTAAAACCAGACGGCACCCCCTATGAAGGTGACCCCCGCTATGCTTTGAAACGGAACCTGAAAAAGGCTGCTGATATGGGATATACAATGAATGTAGGACCGGAGCTTGAGTTTTTCTATTTCAAGAGTGCCTATGGAAAACCGGAATATCTTGATCGCGGCGGTTATTTTGATCTTACGCCTTTAGACGCTGGAAGTGATCTCAGGCGAGACACAATTTTAACCCTCGAGAGTATGGGAATCCAAGTAGAATACAGCCATCACGAAGTTGCTCCCAGCCAGCATGAAATTGACCTGCGATACACGGATGCGCTTTCAATGGCGGATGCGGCTATGACGTATCGTCTTACAGTCAAGGAAGTAGCGATGGCGCATGGCGTTTACGCAACCTTTATGCCCAAACCGGTGTTTGGTGAAAATGGAAGTGGAATGCACGTGCACCAGTCGCTTTTTAAGGGATCGGAGAATGCCTTCTTTGATGAAAAAGATCAATATTTTTTATCAGGTATCGGTAAAAGTTATATTGCGGGACTTCTGAAACATGCGACTGAACTGTCTTCAGTTGTTGCTCAATGGGTTAACTCATACAAGAGGCTCGTGCCGGGCTATGAGGCGCCGGTTTATATATCATGGGCAAGGAGAAATCGATCCGCTCTTGTCCGTGTTCCCATGTACAAGCCGGGCAAGGCAAATGCCACGCGAATGGAGTTTCGTTGTCCTGATCCTGCCTGTAATCCATATCTTGCCTTTTCAGTCATGCTGGCTGCCGGGCTTAAAGGAATCGAAGAAGGGTATGAACTGCCTGCACCGATAGAGGAAGATATTTTCGAAATGACGCCTGCCGAACGCGAGGCCAAAGGAATCAACGCGTTACCGGGAAGTCTTGGAGAAGCTATACAACTTACCGAGGGAAGCGACCTTGTTCGCGAGGCACTCGGTGACCATATATTTGGAAAGTTCATTGCGAATAAGAAGATCGAATGGGATGCTTACAGGACGCATGTCAGTGATTATGAACTGGAAAAATATTTGCCAATTCTTTGATTATAATGAAAAAAAAAGTACTCGTCATTACTCATGCCGCATCGGAAGGAGCGGGTACTCTGGAAGAGTTTCTGAAATATTGTGGCGCAAGCATCAAATCGGTTAAGCTGTATAAAGACGAAAGACTTCCTGCCGTCGCCCAGAGATATGATGCCATCATATCTCTGGGCGGACCGATGGATGTTCATGAGGATGACAAATATCCTTTTTTGCGAAAAGAAGCCAAGTTTCTGGAGCAGGCCATAGAGAGCAATATTCCCATCCTTGGAATTTGTTTGGGTGCTCAGATGATTGCCAGGGTCTGTGGCGCCAGGGTAGTGAAGGCTGCAGAGCAAGAGCTTGGCTGGAAAGATGTCTTTGTAACCGATGCGGGGAAACGAGACATTCTCTTTCAAGGACTGCCAAATATGATGAAGGTGTTTCAATGGCACGAGGATACATTTGAAATTCCCCATGGAGGGCTATTACTCGCAACCGCAAATGGATGTCCTAATCAGGGTTTCCGTTATGGTAACGCGTATGGCCTTCAGTTCCACGTTGAGATTACATCTGATATATTGATGGAATGGTTTAATGGTAAACCGGAACTGCATGAGTATATCGATGTATATAGAGGAATAGAGCGTGATTTTTTTGCTCAGGCAAAAATGATCTATTCAAATTTCATGTGGCTGGTAGATTTATGTTGTCAGTCCTCGAGAACTAAGGTAAATAAATAGGTTAATAAAAACAAGCTAAGGAGATACATCAATGTGCGGAATCGTTGGCATTGTTAATACCGATGGGCAGGTTATTGATGGAACTCACATCAGGGAAGCCATACGAATCCAGAGGGATAGGGGAAACGGCCTTGGTGGCGGCTTTGCTGTCTATGGTTGCTATCCTGATCACAAGGATAAATACGCTTTTCACGTCATGTACGAAGGGAATCGCAATAGTTCCGTTATACCGGTTGTTGAAGATTACCTGGCAAGCAGGACGAACATTATCCAGTCGGAGCAGATTCCTGTATATCCGAACGAGCGTATTCCGAAGGGCCCGTATTTTAAAAGATACTTTTTAAAACCTATCGAGGAATTTTTATCACCTGAACAGACGGAAGCGGATTACATCGTCGATCTCGTTATGACTGTCAATAAGATGGAAGGCGTATTTGTAGTATCGTCAGGGAAAAATCTCGGAGTTTTCAAGGGTGTGGGGTATCCCGAAGATATTGCGGGCTATTTCGGAATACAGGATTATTCCGGGTATATGTGGGTAGCTCATAACAGGTTTCCTACCAATACACCTGGTTGGTGGGGTGGTGCCCATCCCTTTGCGATTCTTGATAAGACAGTGGTTCACAACGGAGAGATAACCAGTTATGGGACGAATCTTCGGTGGCTTCAGATGTACGGATACTATTGCATGTTGCAGACAGATACAGAGGTAATTTCTTACATCTTCGATAAACTTACAAGAAAAGATGGGCTCTCGAAAGAAGACGCGTGCTATGTTATGGCACCATCGCTTTGGGAAGAAATAGACAGGACGAATGATAAAAAAAAGAGATATCTTCGACAGATTTACGGTCCTGCTATTGTGAACGGTCCGTTCGGAATCGTCCTGACCCACAAAGACGGTGCGATTGTCCTGAATGACAGGAATAAACTCCGTCCCGTTGTCTGTGCCAGATCGGGCAATACCTATTATGCATCGTCCGAGGAGTGCAGTATCAGATTGTTATCTCCCGAAGTGGAAAGCCTCTGGTCACCCAGAGGTGGTGAACCGGTCATCATCGAAATGCAAAAGGAAACAGATCAAGGGACAGCATAATGGCTCACATGAAGAATAACTGGAAAATAATGCCTTCGTTTCATCCGGAGTTCGACCTCTCGCGGTGTGACTATGAAAACGGGTGCCGGATCTGTGTGGGTGAATGTTCCTTCGGAGAAATATCGCTGAAACCTGTCAAGGGGAGAAACGGTGCTGTTCTCTATCGACCGTGGGCAAATATGAGTGCCTGCAATGCATGCCAGAGATGTGTCAAAATGTGTCCTCACCGGGCAATTCACGTTGTTAATCAACCTATGCATACGTCTCATGGGTACTGGACGCCCCCTCATGTCAGCAATATCTGGCGCCAGGCGGGATCGAAGGGCGGCGTTTTGCTGGTTGGAACCGGGGCTACAGGTCCTCAAAAGAGATACTTTGACCATATGATGTT
>CAZYTP010000088.1:0-10240 GCA_964650385.1 uncultured Syntrophales bacterium
CCTCCTTCATTAGGCCATCCGCTTGCTGGGCATTGTCCGCATTCTGCTTCGTCATAGATGCCATCTCCTCCAGTGAAGAAGAGGTTTCCTCCAGGCCTGAAGCCTGCTCACCTGCCCCTTCTGCAAGAGAGTGGCTGGACGACGCTATCTGGAGGCTGGCCACCATTACCTGATCGGATGCCTGCGACAGTTGTGTCACCGCCTGTCCAATCGTTCCTCCGATCCCTCGTGCCACAACAAACCATATCAAAATGGCAGCCAATACGGAGACAATAAAAACAGCAGCCAGTATCATGTTACCCTTGTGACCTATCGCCTTCACAAGAGTTTCTGCCTCGTAGAGCTCACTCTCGTAAGAGCCGGCTCCTATGATCCAGTCCCAGGGTTCGAAATACATGATGCGGGAAATCTTCATACGGGCTTCCAGGTCACCCGGGTTCTTCCATGGATATTCCTGTTCGGCAATCTTGCCAGTATCAAGGGCAAGCGCTTTTTTGGAAATCTCCTGTACAAAGAAATTGCCCTTATCATCTTTGGCGTCCCAGATATTTTGACCATCGCGTTTGCCGTCTTTTGAGATTATGTATTCTCCGGCCTTGTTAAGGACAAAAATATATCCCGTTTTGCCGACAACGGTTCGCATGATCGATTCTCTTATGCTTGCAACGACCTCCTGCGGGACACCGACGTAGAGTATCCCTGTCACATTTTTATCAGCGTCATAAATAGGTTCGTATGCAGTAATGTACCAGGCATTTACGACATAGGCACGACCTTTGAATGTTTGACCTCTCAATACTGTTGAAATAACCGGATTCGGCTTTCCATTAGGATTGATCGCCGGAATGAATGTTCCGATGGCTCGTGTCCCGTCTTTCTTCATAACATTCGTACAGACCCTGAGCATGTCGCCCTCATCGCTCATTCGCTGAAAAATCGTGGCAGTTCCTCCTACGAGCTCCTTTACGGTGTCAACAATGGGAGAGTTTATATTCATGTCCCGGTTTTGACCGAGCCAGATATCCCCCACCATCATCTTCGGAAGTGTTACAGTCGAAGATGTCTTTGTGTATTGATTTACCGCATTCCAGTTAACCTTTTCTTCTGAAACCTTAATCTTCCCCGTATCGTTTAGTGTTTTTCTGGCTACATTAAGAGAGGAATCCACATTCTGTTGCACCACATCATTCTGTGTTTCGCACATCGTGTAAACTCCCCCCACCATGTGATCGAGGTCGGCATAAGCCATCTGTTTACTTTCCTTGGCGGCCACTTCAGTGGCACGGCTGTTTTGCCAAAGCATTAATCCCGATATGACCAGAACCGGGACAACTGTCAGTAATATCCCTATAGTTAATAGTCTGGTTTGAAGTTTCATTCTCTTGAACATCTTTAATTTTCCCCCATATTAGTTGAGTTGTTACAAAAGGATTTAAAAATCCTTAATTAAAAGCCCCTTCTTCCATGGAAATAATCTGATCAGGTCTGACTCCCTTTGCGCCAGGAAGTGCTACTTCTTTACCCTTGAAGACTTTTCTATCAGTAACTCTCTCCTTTCTGTTTATTGCATATCCCTTACTTCCTGCTCCGTTTCCGTTCCCGCCAACCAAGGCTGCCAGTTCAGCTACAAATACCTTCATTTGCTCCGCCTGGGCACTCAACTCCTCCGATGCAGCGGCCGATTCTTCAGCATTTGCGGCATTGCTCTGGGTTACCTTGTCCATCTCGGCTACTGCCTTGTTAACCTCCTCAATACCCTGTGATTGCTCCTGAGAAGCAGCGGCAATCTCGCCCACAAGCTCCCCGATCCTGGATACGCTTTCGGACATTTCAGTAAAAGCTTCATTTGTACTGGCCACAAAATCCGATCCACCCTTGATCTTCTTGACCGTGTCTTCGATCATGGCTGACGTATTCTTGGCAGCATCGGCAGAACGCATGGCAAGGTTTCTTACCTCTTCCGCCACCACGGCAAATCCAGCACCGTGCTCGCCGGCGCGCGCAGCCTCGACCGCGGCATTAAGCGCCAGAAGATTTGTCTGGAAGGCAATCTCATCAATTGTCTTTATAATCTTGAATGTCTCTTCACTCGCTTTCGAGATCTCTTCCATTGATGTAGTAAGCTCATTCATGGAGTTATTGGCCTTGCCGACTACCTGACCGGCCTCCCTCATAAGACTGTCCGCCTGAGTAGCATTGTCCGCATTCTGCCTCGTCATGGATGCCATCTCCTCCAGTGAAGCAGAGGTTTCCTCAATGCTTGAAGCCTGCTCGGTTGCACCTTCGGCTAAAGACTGACTGGCGGATGAAATCTGCCCGGAAGCAGCAGCAACCTGGGTAGCCCCCTCGCCAAGACCCTCAATGACGCGATTAAGGGGTTTTGTAATGCCACGGGTGATAAAGAAGGCCGATACAACACCTGCTAAGACACATATCCCCAGTATAGTTAAGATTAGCATTCCGGTACTGTTTTGAAGACTCTTCACATATTTGTGAGCTTTGTTCAGTATCTGATCGGCATATTTCATGAGAATATTACTACTGGCCCCCATCTCGACCTCGGTGTCATGAAACCTTTTCATATTCTTCACGCGCTGGAGAAAAAGATTTTCATATTTAGCTGTCAAACTTTTCAGATCTGCATCAGCACCTATCCAATTAGTTACTTGCCCAATAGAGTCCCTCCATTTTTGCACGTATGTCTTCTCGCCTTCTTTCATTTTTCTATTCTTGTACAGCAGTACGTTCTTTTCCTGTCTGAGGGCTTGGAGAAATTTCCTCATGGCCTGGGATGTCGCATCATCTGCTACAATATAATCTTCCACCGCACGGGCTGCAAAGCGTATCTGCTTATCCAGCTTATTCTCTTCTTGAATGGCTCGATGGATTTCCTCTGATTGACCTATATACCCTGACAATGCTTTTTGACACTCTTTGAACAGGCCCTGCATCACAGTGTCGTCTGCGATCTTCTCCCCCATCTCTATTCTATTTCTGGTCTTTTCAATTAACTCATCCCAGCGTTTTAAGTATTTCTCGTCTCTACGGATAAGAAAATCCTTTTCCTGTCTGCTAGTCTCAAGTGCCGCCTGCTTAATTTCATTGGCTACATCAGCAATCCTGGTCCCCTTATTGATTTTTCCGATAACGGCATAACCGGAGATACCCACAATAACGGCTAAGACAATGACAGTAGCAAATCCTGAGGCTATCTTTGCACCTACCTTCATATTTTTAAACATTGTTATCTGCCTCCTTTATCATTCCGAACAAGTTCAGGATGACATTTTAAGGACATTATTCAGGGTGTAATCCCCTGAAAATCCTTAAAAAACTCTCTTATAAAAATGGTAAGCAGGGCAAAGCTTTAGCTTTACATTACGTGTTACGCGCAGGGTTGAGGCCCTGCCCTACGCTCCTAAAAATCATTAAAAGCCGACTCTTCCATGGGAATAACCTCACCGGGTTCGGCCCTTCTCGCTACTGCCTGAGGTGGAGGAAGAGTTGCCCCTGTTTTTTTACGTGGAGTTGTAAGGGCTTTACGGAGGCTACCGACAATCCCATTGCCGGCGGTTTTTCCTTCGCTGCTCACTGCATACCCTTCACTCTTTACTCCATTCCCGTTCCCACCAACCATGGCAACCAGTTCTCTAACAACCTCCTTCATTCCTTCTGCCTGGGCACTCATCTCCTCCGATGCAGCGGCCGATTCTTCGGCATTGGCGGCATTGCTCTGGGTTACCTTGTCCATGCCGGTCACGGCCTTGTTGATCTGATCAATTCCCTGAGACTGCTCCTGAGATGCCGCTGCTATCTCGCCTGCCAGCTCACTTGTCTTGTCCACTATCTCAGCATTCTTCTTAAAAGACTCGTTGACATCCTTATTGAGCCTCGCACCCTCATTGACGGAATTTACGGTGTTCCCTATCAGATCGTTTGTGTTCTTCGCCGCCTCGGCTGAGCGCATGGCAAGGTTTCTCACCTCTTCAGCCACTACTGCAAATCCTGCCCCCGCTTCCCCAGCACGGGCTGCTTCAACAGCCGCATTCAGGGCGAGAAGATTGGTCTGGAATGCAATCTCATCAATCGTCTTGATAATCTTCCGAGTTTCTTCAGAGTTCTTACCAATATCGTCCACAGCCCCGTTCATATGTGCAAGCTTTTCATTGACATCATGAACTATCTTCTTTGCTTCATTCGTCAGGGCGTCGGCCTGCTGTGCGTTGTCGGCATTCTGCTTTGTCATGGAAGCCAGTTCCTCTAATGCCGATGATGTCTCCTCCAGAGAAGACGCCTGTACACCGGCCCCCTCGGCTAATTCCTGAGCAGCAGCGGATACCTGACCAGAAGCGGAAGCTATTTGGTGTACGCCCTTATCCAGCTCCTGGATGACCCGGTTGAGGGCATTGTTGATGGAGCGGATAAGGCCCAAGGAGAGAATAAGATAAGACAATATGCCTGCAACAACAATAATCGAAATAATCATGGCGGCCGATTTTTTGGTGGAGGCGGCCGATTTTTTGGCAGCAAACGCCGATTTGTTTTCAACCGCTATAGATTGATCCGCCTGTTCCAGGATCGCTCCGGCCATCTTGATTGTTTTTCCACCTGATTCATTCAAGAGCTTTATTAAATTATTTTCCTTTGCAGTAAATGCGAGGGATTGATCAATAAGACCCATGAGTTTATCCAGTGACTGCTTGATGATACTGCTGTTTCGAATAAATGTGTCATTTTGCAAACCGGCTGAAAATTGAGCCAGTGCCTGAAGGTACGACTGGACATCCCCGGATGCCAGGTCTTCATAATCCTTAATAAACTTTTTATCTCCAGTGGCCAGAAACTTCTGCTGAATATTCTGCAACTTCTGAAATATGAGCCGGCAATCCCGAACAACGTTCATCAGCTCCAGTTCGTCACTGCCGAGGGTATCCCCTTCCATCTGCAATTCAGACTGTTTTTCCTCCAGACTGCCGATTATCTCTCCCAGGAGGCGTTCCGATACATTGAGCGGCTCGGCCATCTTCTGTTTTAAGACATCATGCTTCAAATGGATATTGACAAATTCGTCAAACTGCTTCCGGTATTCTTGAAATTCATTGACAACTTGCTGCTGCTTAAGGCTTTGCAGTTTTGCCATAACCTCACCAGCCTGGCTGTCGAATTGACTTTTCAACTCTGTCCTTAAAAATTGCAAATAGGTCTTTTCCGTTAAACGCAGATTCATAACATCCTTTACGACCAGGTTGACGTTTTCTTTCAAGGCATTGGCCGCTTCAATGGATTGATTGGCCTTGTCTACGGATTGATTGGCCTTGTCAATCTGATAATTTGCAAACTTGTTTGTTCCCACCAGCACAAGCATCAGAAAAACTGCCAGCCCTGAAAGACCTAACAATTTTACCCTCAGGCTGGTATTTCGATTTTTAAAAAATCCCATAATTCCCCCCCTTATCACTCTTTTTACAAAAAAGTTGGATGCAGCCCGGCTCCACGATTACAACTGGCATAAGATTTCCCCCAGGTTTTATAGTAGCAATCTACTGCGACTTGAAATTTTCTGCTGCACCGCTTGTTTCGTCCAGAACCATGTCCTGAACTTGTTTCAGTATGAATTCAGAATGATAAAATCGGAGTCGCGCATCACAATGCTTGTGCTGAACTTGTTTCAATATCGCGCCAACTACGCCTAACACTCAAGGTTTTCTATATCTCGTTACGACACCAACCGTATAATCCAAGTTTAATATCGCGGGTTTAATATCGGACGAACTGCATCCCTACTTAATGGTTAATGGATGTCGAGCTTCGCCAGGTCTTCCTTATTGGCATTATAAATGCCGCAGCCCAAAACGACATCCAATCCATCTGCCGTCTTGCATCTTTTAACATAGGATACCTTGCGAACAATCTCTTTGGTTCCGGGTATCGGCCAGTAATATTCCACCCAGCCCGAGCCCTTTTCTTTTACCAGATTGCTCATGGCCACAAAAAATCTTTTTCCTTTTTTGTCCTTTAGTCCGATATATTTGTTTCCCTCCATCTTGTATTTGATGGGGTGCATGAGCATCTGACAGTCTTTCAGGGAGTGGATCCAAATGTACGTCCCTTCAAACAGAAAATTGCTTCCATTCCCTTTAAACTTCGGAAAAGCGGCACTGCCTTCTTTTTCCAGTAACCTGCAGGCATCATTCACCCTGGCTACGATCACGTCAGGCGAGGTGGACCTTGCTTGGGCAGTCGATTTGCAATATGCTGCGCTCTCAGCCGCCAGTGCGGCCGGATCTTTTGCCTGAGCCTGGGCAAAAACCCCCAGAACCAGTGCCAGACACAAGGCTATTGTTATAGTTGTTCTATGAAACATAATTGTTCTCCTTTTTTTTAAAGATTCGTTTCAATCAAAAAATCCCTTCATCCTTGTATAAAATGTCATTTCAAGAAAATTCATCACCCCCTCTCGACAGAAGTTTGCACATAAAAATGACTGTTTCGTCAAAGGTCTGTTTGAGCCCTCAGACGGACTTTTCATGGTTAAAAAACAGACGCCGATGTATCAACCAGCCTTTTCAATGGAAGCAATTTCTTTTTCACTCAGTACCCGATCGATATCGAGAAGAATCTTCACGCCTCCGTCGATCTTTGCCATCCCTGAAATATGTTCAGAGTCGAGCCTGGTGCCGAAGGTTGGCGTATTCTCGATGTCTTCACCCTTTATGTTCAATACCTCGGAAACCGAATCAACCACGGTCCCCATCGGAATTGCACCCGAATTTGTCTCAATCTCCACTACGATGATGCAGGTACGCTCTGTATAATCAATCTCATCCATTCCGAACTTCAGCCTCAGATCTATCACCGGTATCACCTTCCCACGGAGATTGATTACACCTTTCACAAACCCCGGGGTCTGGGGCACAGTGGTAATCGGCATCATCCCGATGATTTCCCTGACCTTCAAAATGCCGATACCGTACTCCTCATCGGCCAGCGCAAAGGTAAGGTATTTCCCTTCACGATCTGCCATGACCTTTACTGCCTGATCCATCTTTTCAGCTAATTCTGCCACTCTTTATCACCTCTTCTCTCTTGTTTTTTAACTTATAAATTCAACCCTTCTCAGGTTTACCCAATACAAGAAAAGTTCCTGATGGCTTTCTAAGAGGATAAACTGAAACATCAACTTTCAATTTGCCGTTCCGGTTATTTTTCACGAAAATGACAAATGTTCTGGGGGCATCAGAGCCTCCCAGAGCCATTCTTTTGGTTTCTGAAATCACGGTCTCCAGCGAGTCGGGATGAACTACATTCTCAACGCCCATCCCTATCAAGTCCTTCTCCTGAACCTCAAAGAGCTGTGCACATTTTTTGTTTCCACCCCATAAACACAAATCCGTATATACTGTTGCGGGTAACTCGATCTGATGGATGAACTGGATTCTGGGAAGATAGATTTCTTGATAGTATTGGCATTCATCACATTTCCCTGGGCAACACAGAGAACCGTTATTCTTGGCAGTGAAACAGACATTCAAATGATTCTTGAAGACCATGCAGTCCTTACAATTCTTGCTATGAGTACTTCCCTGCCAGTATAGCCAGCAATTCTGGAAGCTTCTGAAAAAAGGTTCCCTTGAGTTTTCTTCAGCAAGCTCAGGGGGAATTCTATGCCCCGCTGATTTAAGAAAAAACAGTAATTCTTCAACGGGGATTGAGTATTTTCTTCCCACCCGATTGGCACGAAGTTTATTTGTGCGAATCCAGTAACCTATTGTAGTGCGTCCCAGCCCGCACATGGCTGAAGCCTGAGCAACAGATAATACTTTGGGGAATGTTGACATATGTATCAACTCCTGAGCTTTTTCGATATTGTGTTACATCGGTATTTCGTTCGACATAGTGTTGTATCGGTATTTCGATTGAAAACTTGACTCTAAAAGTCAGTTTGATTAAAAAATAACTTATTATGAGCTTCTGATAGCAATGTGTGTGCCACAGGAAAAAATTTTTGAGTTGAGAAAATGTGCTCGTAATATAAGGATGTTGCTTTCTTTTTATTTACAGATGTGTATTGATGGGATGACAATTTCAGGGAATAATTTGCCTGCTTGTCAGATTTTTGACGCAATCTTTGGTCATAAATCTCTTTGTGGTTAAGAATGTTCAACCGCTCTTGTCATCTTTGATGATTTGTGCGAAGATAGAATTTACTTTTGCTTCATAAGTATTATGCCAACGCTGCTTTAAACTTTAACAGGAGGTAATTGTTATGCCGAGATCAAACAAAAGAGCACTTAGTACAATGTGCATCCTCTTGATTCTATTCTCTTTTGGGTGTGCAGGTCTGGGTCTCGGATGACAAATACGAATACGAAAAAGAGGAATCTAAATAATAACAATTCAAAACTCCGCGTCCATAAAAGGAACTGGTATCGAAAAGGCTTTTTGTCATATTGAACCATGGTGTGAACGTGTTTCGGGACAATTTATAATCATTACGGACCGGGCATGATGCACACCATAAAGAGACGTTTCACGTTCAGGAAGGCTGACCGGGAGCGCACCCGTAAGCCCCGCCCTGTGGGCGGGGAGCTTCACTTCTGTTTCATTTAAACTAATGAATATTGCAACCACTATCATTCCGATATTTGCCATTATAATCCTTGGATGGTTCGCCCGCTGGAAAGGATTTATACCACCGGCATTTTTAGAACCGGCAAACAGGCTGGTTTACTATCTTGCACTACCTGCGATGATTTTTCTGTCAATTTCCAAGGCTTCCCTGAAAACCGAGTTCAATATTATAGTCCTTCTTATTACTCTCTTTTCCGTTCTGGCTATTTTTACTATTGTCTGGGGCGTGGGTTCAGCTATCCATATCAAGCGCCGCCAGCTTGGCACTCTCGTACAATGCTCTTTTCATGGAAATCTGGGATATATCGGCCTTGCTGTGGCATATTACTTTCTTGGAAATGAGGGTTTTGTCCGTGCCGGTATAATTGCAGGTTTTGTAATAATCCTGCAAAATTTTCTTGCCGTGGTTGTCCTCCAGTTGAATGTCGATAATATTCCGGCAAAACATAATAAATTAAACATGGTCTGGAAAATACTGGGCAACCCTATAATATTAGCGGCCATAGCCGGCATACTATTTTCAATGACGGAAGCTCCAATGCCTCTCGTCATTGATCGCAGCCTTGGCATTCTGAGCAACCTGGCATTTCCCATGGCATTATTGATAATAGGGGCTTCTCTATCTTTTAAGTTAATGCGGTTGCGGATACTCTCAGTTTTTGCTACGGACGCCGTGAAGCTGATCCTGCTCCCCGCTTTGGGTTTTGCACTGTTCCGCTTATTCGGCCTGAAACCGCAGGACTATCTGCCGGGCCTAATATTGCTTGCATCGCCGACTGCTATTATAACCTATGTAATGGCAAAAGAGATGAACGGCGATACAGACTTTGCCGTTGCTGCCGTTTCCACCTGCACGATGTTGTCGGCAGTAACGTTTTCCGTATGGCTCAATATTGCCGGATAAAATATATCCTGTGTAACGATTGCGCCGAAAGCTTTTCTGATGGTAATGTGTTTATCATGCATTGACCGGGAGCACACCCGCAAGCCCCGCCTTGCAGGCGGGGTAAGGGGCGTAATATAAAATAAATATATTCTTTACCGGGAAGCCCCGCCCTGTGGGCGGGGAGCTTCACAAAAACGAAGTTATTTAGAAATTGGGGAGGAATAAAATGAAAATACTATTAGGTGTCATTTCTATTTTGTGGATCGTCGAGGCAACATTTTTAATAATTTATACGGAAGGCACCCGCAAGTTTATGGAGAAGGCAGTTATTAAAATGAACGTGAAGGTAATGGCGATTTTGGCATTGCTCTTCGGATTAATTTTTATAGTAGCGGCCTTTTATATAAAGGATATGTTCTGGCTCGCCTTCATTTTAGGGATGATAGCGATAATGAAAGGTGTTTATCTGTTTGTCGCGCCACCAACCCAGGTTAAAGCCCTTTTAGAGTGGTGGTTCCATAAAGCCAGCGGTGAAACTATTCGTGTAATGGGGCTGATAGCAATTATCCTTGGAACCGCTATATTATCGTATCTTATATAGCTTCCATCTGCCAATAAACTGAAAACGTCTGTATCAAGGATTATTATGTAACGTTTCACGTGAGTATGTAAATGTTGCTGCCCTCGGCTTCAGTGTCAACACAAGAAACGCAACAATGAGCA
>CAZYTP010000089.1:0-10039 GCA_964650385.1 uncultured Syntrophales bacterium
CGAAGAAGCTTTTGCTGGGCAGGATAAGAAAGATTTCCCACCTCATCTAAAAAAATTGTGCCTCCTTCAGCCAGCTCGAACTGACCCGGCTTATCTGCATGAGCACCCGTAAACGCTCCCTTCATATAGCCAAACAGTTCGCTTTCTATAAGGGTTTCAGGAATTGCGCCGCAGTCTACAGCGACAAAAGGCCCTTCCTTTACCTCACTCGAATCGTGAATGGCCCGGGCTACGAGTTCCTTGCCTGTACCACTTTCTCCTTCTATCAAAACAGTATACGGGGTGGGAGCCACTTTTTCTACCAGATCGACTATTTTGTTGACATGGCTGCTATTCCCCATCATTTCATAAAGGAATACTCGCTTTTTCAGGACTTTTTTTAAATTTTCGACTTCTTTTGCAAGCTCTTCTTTCTCCAGTGCCCGTTTGATTGTAAAGATGAGATCATTGTTATCGATTGGTTTTGTGATATAGTCATATACACCCATTTTCATAGCCTTAACAGCGGACTTTACATCTGCATGGGCTGTGATCATGATGATGGGGATTCCCGGAAGAATTTTTTTAATTTTGGACGCAACCTGCAACCCTGTTTCTCCAGGCATTCGATGATCTAATAAGATAAGGTTTGGGATGGTTTTTTCCAGGATTTTCAGGGCTTCTTTTCCGTTTTCCGCTTCAAGCACTCCATATCCGTATGCCGTCAGGACATTGTTTATTGCCCACCGGAAATCATGATCATCATCGACTACAAGGATGTTTATCCCGGATGGAGTTTTGGCTCTTTGGGTCATTCCCCCTCCTTTTTACTCTAACCTGAGACCTTTGAATTTTGCCATAAATAGTCTGAATGGTCATTCCCGTGCAAACGGGAATCCAGCCCCCGATCAGGTCGAGGACAAGCATTTTAAACTTGTTATGGATTCCCACTTTCGTGGGAATGACAGAAGCGGGCGTTTTGCAAAGGTCTCAGCCTATAGGCAGCCTTACGGATATTTTCGTTCCCCGCCCTCCTTCGTGTCCGGCGGTGATGCTCCCATTGTGGTGTTTTACTATGGCATGGGAAATGCTCAGTCCCAAACCGGTGCCGCTATCTTTGGTAGTAAAGAAAGGTTCAAATATTTTCTGACGGTATTCTTCCGGAATACCGGGACCGTCATCAATAACGTTCACCTCTATTAGATCCCTTGATTTAAGAACCCGTGTCTGCACGGTGATTGTACCATTGACGGGGACGGCCTGGAGCGCGTTCATGAACAGATTGAGAAAAACCTGCCCGAGCTTTTCCTGATCACCTTTTATTTCCGGCAGTTTTTTCCCAAAACAGGTTTTAATTTTAACCTGGAAGGAATGTGCTTCAAGGTTGGCCATATGCAACATCCTGGTTACCACTTCATTGATGTTCAAGGGTTTGCTGACCATTACAGAAGGTTTGGCAAATTCCAGCAGATCCTTTATAAGACCACTTGCCCTCTGGCTGTTCCGGTAAATCATCTTAAAATTCTCTTTAATATTGTGCGGAAGTTCCGCAGTATCCAGACAAAACTGGGCGCATGAACTAATGACGGCAAGTGGATTTCTCAACTCATGGGATAGTCCTGCAGAGAGCTGTCCCAGAGAGGAGAGCTTATCGGACTGTGCAAGGACATTTTGCATTTTGACCTTCTCGGAGATGTCCACAAATGAGCCCATCATGCAAACGGGCTTGCCGGATTCGTCTTTAATCGTGCTTACTGAAAGATTAACATCAAAAAGTGAACCGTTTTCCCTTACTGCAACCAGCTCGCCGATCCAGCCTTCGTTGCGCCGTAATGAATCCACCATTTTTTTTGTTTCCTCTTCCTTATGCCAGAATTTTAAGTAAGGCTTTCCTAAGATATCTTCTTTGCTGTCATACCCCCACATTTTACGGAAAGAAGGATTTACATAGGTAATATTTCCATCAAGGTCTGTAAAGGCAATGGCGTTGATGGATGAAGTAATAGCGTCGTTTCTTATTTTCAGATCTTCTATCATCTGTTTGTAATCGGTAATATCACCGAGTGTTAATACTACTCCGCTTATCTCACCGGATTTCTCCAGGATAGGAGCTCCGTTGACTGAAAGAAATACTTGCTTTCCATCAGGTTGCTGGAAGGCATAGTGCATACCATAAATCGTCTCGCCGGCAGCCGTTACCCGCATAAACGGCAATTGTTCGTCGGGCACCGGTTCACTGCTGGTGTCAGTAAAACGAAACTCTGGAGCATTATAGGAAAGTTGAGTAAGTTTGTTCTTTGATAGGCCCAGTATTTCTTCGGTACGATTGCTGACAAAAACGATGTGCCCCTCGGTATTCAGCAACATTATCCCGGACGGGCTGGCCTTCATAATACGATCAATTAGGCGGCGTTTATGGCTCAACCGTTTTTCTGCCCGCTTGCGATCCGTGATGTCCTGTCCAATAGATTGATATTCAATAAGATTACCCTGTGTATCAAACAACGCACGGTCAGTCCACTGCTGCCAGCGAAGTTCATCGCTATGCACAATTATCTGATACTCATGTGTTCTAATGGGGTTTTGGATGGTCAGGACCATAAATTGGTTTTTCACTTTTTCATGGTCTTCCTTCGGAATAAATTGCAAGCAGTTTTGGTTGATCAGGTCTTCTTTGTTTTTGTTAAAGTAGCGGCAGTATGTGTCATTGACGAACGTCAATGTTCCGTCAGGAAGAAACCTGCAAATCATGGCAGGCATATCTTCTACCACAGTACGATATCTTTCCTCGCTCTCCTGTAGCTCTTTCTCTGCTTTCTTTTTCGCCTCGTCGAGGCGATACCGCCGGAGCGCCCGTTCGATTACAGAGGAAAGCAGTTCGAAATACCCTTCAGCCGCGTCTTTAACGATATAATCGTAGGCACCCAGTTTCATTGCCTCTACGGCGAGCTGCTCACTACCACCACCGGTAACCATAATTGTCGGGGGAAGCGGACCACGTGAGGCAAGGATGCGAATCACCTCAAGTCCTTCGTAGACGGGCATTACCTGATCCACAACCAATACGTCGTGGGAACCAGTCTCGTACATGGCAAGACCCTCTTCGCCATTATCTGCGACGTCTACGACATAACCATCATCCTCAAGTTTCTTCTGAAGGAAGAGAGCCAGACTGGCACTATCTTCCATTATCAGAATGCGTGCAGGTTTTGATCGAGGCATAATATTCACCTAATGTCCCAACGTTGCAATTTAAAAATGCTGTAACATTCTAAAATATATAATATTATTAATCGATTTGAGTTTTTCTTTTCCTGAATGTGAAGCTCCACGCTCACAGGGCGGGGCTTCCCGGTAAGAATCGGAGATAGTGAGCTGTCGCGAACAACATGTTTGTTTTATGAAGAATGCGTATCACGGTACAATGGGTACTGTCAAGCTTGGGGTTGGGATCAGCAACTATTTAAGTCAAATACAATCTCAGAAAGAAATTATGATTTATTCAATTTCTTATAAGGTAAAAATATGTTAGAAGTGATTATGACATCGTATAACTATAGATATTTCTGGATATCAACCCTTTTTGTTTTTATAGTAGTCTTAGTGAGCGGTTGCGCTATCGTAAATGTTCCTCTTTTCCCCTCCGCACAGGAACTTCAGGAACGTGTCCTGGGGGGTGAAGGAGATAGCAAAATCCTTCTCATAGATATCTCCGGCTTGATTTCCGAGAAAGAACGGAACACCTCCGGTTGGCTCCGTGAAGGAACATCTATCGTCTCTGAGGTAAAGGAGGCATTAAAAAAGGCAGAATCGGATGATGCGATCAGTGGTCTTATTCTTCGAATCAATTCTCCCGGCGGCACTGTCACCGCCAGTGATATCATTCATCATGAGTTGAAGTTGTTCAAGGAAAAAACCGGTGTGAGAATAACGGCCTGTTTAATGGATGTCGGTGCATCGGGGGGATATTATGTGGCTACTGCTGCAGACGAAATAATTGCTCATCCTACAACGATTACCGGGAGTATCGGTGTTATTACATTACGGTTCAATGTGGAAGGTCTTCTCTCACGCATAGGGATTAAAGAAGAAACCGTCAAATCCGGCGACAAGAAAGACATCTTGTCACCATTCAGGCCAAGTACTCCGGAGGAACGTAAAATTATACAGGCGATCATCGACAGCCTCCAACAAAGGTTTATAAGTGTCGTCACGGACGGACGGAAATCCCTGACAAGGAAGGATGTAGAAAAGCTGGCAGACGGCCGGATATACACCGCATCTCAGGCCCAAAGAGCAAAACTTATCGATCGGGTGGGTTATCTGGACGATGCAATAAAGCAGATAAAACAATTTTCGGGTATCCAAAACGCATCCGTAATTACCTATTACAGGCCTGGAACCTATAAGGGAAGCATCTATTCAGCGCTTCCAAAAGCCCCCTTGAACATCAATCTGATTTCCATCAACGGGCAAGGGCTGATAACTCCACCGGGGGTCCACTTTATGTATATGTGGGTCCCTTGATATCCACTCCCGCCCGATACGTAAAGCTGCATTTTCCAAGGTACTCAAACACTAAGAGAAAATAACTTGATTTTAATAACCCATCTCTTTATCATTTGCTGAGAATAATATTAAGGATATCTATGCTCCGGATTACGAACAGTGGGATGCTCCCGGAGGTCAGGTAGAAACAAGGTAATGTTGACGCACTCGTAAAAAGTCAGTTTTTGTCACCCTGAACAATACCACAAATGTCACCCTGAACTTGTTTCAGGGTCTCCTGAGATTCTGAAATAAATTCAGAATGACAAGAGTGATGTTGAAGTTGATCCTGAACTAAGTGAGATCCTGAACCAAGTTCAGGATGACAAATGGTGCGTTTTATGCCTTTTTAAGAATGCATCAAATCCAAATAAATTTTTCCGGTTTGTCCGGGTCAAGGAGGTATTACAATGGATTGGGGAATGGAAAATCGTATGTCACAGCTTATTCAGTCAGATGGTCACTGCTTCTTCTTGCCGATAGATCACGGCTATTTTCAAGGTCCTACCACCTGCCTGGAAAAGCCCGGGGAAACCATCAAACCCCTTCTCCCCTATTGTGATGCTCTTTTTGTTACCAGGGGCGTACTCCGTTCATCGATTGACCCGGAAAACACGAAACCCGTTATTCTAAGAGTATCCGGCGGTACCAGTGTGATCGGTGAAGATCTTGCAAATGAGGGCATTACCACATCAATTGAGGAAATTATTCGCCTCAATGCTTCCGCTGTCGGCATTTCGATCTTTGTGGGAAGTAAATATGAGCATGAATCGCTTACAAACCTTTCAAAGCTTGTCAATCAATGCGAAGATTACGGCATCCCGGTAATGGCGGTTACCGCTGTCGGTAAAGAGTTGGAAAAACGGGACGCCAGATACCTTGCCCTATGCAGCCGCATCGCCGCGGAACTCGGCGCACGGGTGGTAAAAACCTACTGGTGTGAAGATTTTGATAAAGTCACCAGTACCTGTCCCGTCCCTGTGGTCATGGCGGGTGGACCTAAATGCGAAACGGAACTTGAAGTTTTGGAATTTGTTCATGATGGAATGCAAAAAGGTGCCATCGGTATCAACCTCGGGAGAAACGTCTGGCAAAACCCCAATCCCGTTGCCGTCAGCAGGGCTCTGCAGGCCATCATCCACGAAAATTACACTCCTAAAGAGGCCTGGGATCTGTTCAACACTATCGTGCAGGAACAGAAGTGAGAAATCCTCTCACCCGCTTTAAGGAAACTGATTCCGCGTAAAAGGGTAACGAACCATGCGTGTAGCAATGTATTACAATAACAGTGACGTTCGCTTGGAAGAGCTTCCAACACCTGAGATCGGACCCGGTGAACTGCTGGTAAAGGTAATGGCCAGCGGTATCTGCGGCAGTGATGTGATGGAATGGTATCGTGCCAAAAAGGCTCCTCTGGTCCTGGGCCACGAAATTGCCGGAAAAGTTGTTGAAGTGGGAGAGGGTGTCAAACGTTACAACGTCGGCGACAGGGTATTCGTCTCTCACCACATCCCATGCAACACCTGTCACTACTGTCTTAGAGGTCACCACACGGCATGCGAAACTCTGCACACGACAAACTACGACCCCGGTGGCTTTGCCGAGTTCATACGGGTGCCACGGCTCAACGTAGACCGCGGTGTCTTTTTACTACCTGAAGAACTCACCTTCGAAGACGGTGTTTTTATTGAACCGCTGGGCTGCGTTATCCGCGGACAGAGGATTGCGAATCTCCAGCCGGGACAATCCGTGCTTATCCTCGGCAGCGGTATTTCCGGTCTTCTCCACCTTTTACTCGCCCGCACCCTGGGTGCTGGGCGGATAATTATGACAGATATAAATGAATATCGCCTGCAGACAGCGCAAAAGTTCGGTGCAGATGCTGTAATTAACGCCAGCGATGATATTCCTTCCCGCACACACCAGATTAATAACAACAAACTTGCAGACTTAGTCATTGTCTGTACGGGAGCCCCGGCCGCTTTCACACAGGCATTGCAGTCCGTCGATCGAGGAGGCACTGTCCTATGCTTCGCAACAACCGAACCGGGCATTGATCTCCCCGTGCCAATTAATGAGTTCTGGCGCAATGAGATAAAATTGATTCCCTCGTACGGTAACAGCCCACTGGATGCGATGGAAGCGATAGAACTGATTCGAGCAGGACGTGTACCCGTTCAAAAAATGATCACACATCGGTTGAGTCTGGAAGAAACAGGATTGGGGTTTCGGCTCGTTGCCGAGGCGAAGGAGTGTATCAAAGTAATTATCGAACCGCATAAACAATTAACCGTCTCGTAAAAAGTCAATTTTTTCACCCTGAACAATACCACCGTCACCCTGAACTTGTTTCAGGGTCTCCTGAGATTCTGAGCGAGATTCTGAAATAAATTCAGAATGACAAATGGTGCAATTTATGACTTTTTACGAATACACAAAAAATTAACCGTGGAGATAATTGATTTTGAAAGTCTTTTTGAATTCCAGTCCCTTAAATGTTACAACATTCTCCCCTTCTGAAGTGGAAGGGGTTTTTTCTTTCCACAGAACTCTGCCAAACTATATGCCAACACCCCTCGTACCATTGAACAGGATTGCTGAAAGACTCGGAGTGGACCATTTATTTATAAAAGATGAGGGCAAGCGTTTCGGCTTGAAGGCATTCAAGGCGCTCGGTGCCTCACATGCTGTTTTCCGTATCCTCCAGGAACGGAGCGGTGGCATTCTAAGGCCTGAAGACTTTCTTACGGAAAAAGGCCGCCGGCTGGCAGATGGAATAACCTTTTCCTGTGCAACAGACGGCAATCATGGCAGGGCAGTAGCGTGGATCGCACGGCTTCTTGGAAAACCCGCGGTTATTTTCGTACCACGCGGAACCGTACACGCCAGGCTAGAGGCGATCGAGTCGGAAGGGGCAGAGGTTGTCGTAGTAGATGGTACCTATGACGATGCCGTCAGACGTGCCGCTGAAGAAGCAAAAAGCAAAAACCGTCTGATCATAGCTGACACAGGATATGCGGACTATATGGAAATACCCCTCTATATCCAGCAGGGATACCTGACGCTTTTCCTGGAAACAACTATTCAGCTTGAGGAGCTGGGTGAGAAACCGCCGGATATCGTCTTTGTCCAGGTGGGCGTTGGAGCTTTCGCTTTCGCAGCCGCCCGCTATTTCCATGATCCGACGGCTTTCCCCCGTCTGATCTCCGTCGAGCCAACAGCAGCGGATTGTTGTCTTCGTTCCGCAGAAATAGGAAATGGCAGGCCCCATTCTTTTGTATCGACGGAAAATACAATTATGGCGGGTTTGAATTGCGGGACACCTTCTCTTACCGCATGGCCCGCGGTGCGTGATCGATTCGACGCATTCGTTGCCGTAGAAGATAACTACGCCAGAGAGGCGATGATTCTCCTGGCTGAGGAGGGGGTAGTCTCCGGGGAATCCGGTGCAGCGGGTTTGGCGGCCTTAATTGCCCTGCATGCTGAAAAACCGGATTTCTTAGAAAAGGAGCTTCACATAAGGAATGGGGCACGGGTGCTTCTAATAAATACCGAAGCAGACACCGATCCGATTGAATATCATCGAATTGTTGGAAAGACAGCCACAGAAGTTGAGCGTATAACTCCGGGCAATCAATCAATATCGAGTTATTGTCAAATGTTGTGTATGAGAAAATTAGGCGGCGATCCGATTTTCTTCAATACCATTTACAAATCTCACTCCTTCAGCCACTTTAGCTAATGTCTCATAATGAAAGAGGCGTTGCCATTTTTTCTCTGCACATCGGCAAAGTTGGAATGCCATGGTCAAGACCGTCTTTGAAGAAAAACAACCTCTCACCTTGGCGGTCCGCAACCTGACCGTTGCAAAGGTTGATTCTATGGGATTCGTTGTCCGAATATGCTTCCAGTGTCCAGCCGGAAAGTCATAAAACGTCAACAATGCTTCCCTGTCTTTTTTCAAGCACCCTGCAGCCTTTGGATATTTGACTCCATATATTTCAATAAAATCATCAACATGTTTCTGTGCTTCATCCTTGTCAGGTGCCATCCATATCTGATGAAGTTTGCTCTTGGCTTTCGCCTGAATGCTCTTTGGTAATTTGTTCAACACGTTGGCAGTCTTATGAACCCAGCATCGCTGCCATCGGGTCGTGTCATAAACCTTTGCCAAGGCTTTCCAGAATCCCAGGGCACCATCACCTACGGCTAATTCAGGTGCTTCCTTGAGCCCCTTGTGCTTCAGGTCAATCAGTACCTCAGTCCATGACAGCTCGCTTTCTCTGAATCCGCCTTCTATGGCAAGTAATTCTTTTCTCCCGTCTTTTGTTGCGCCGATGATGACCAGAAGGCACTGCTTCTCTTCCATACGAACATTACAGTAGATGCCATCGGCCCAAATATAGACATACCTTTTATGCGATAAATCCCGGTTTCGCCACTCTTCAAGATCATTCTGCCAGCCTTCTTTCAGGTGGCTGATTGTCGATGCTGATAGTCCGGGAGCATCTTTACCGACTAGCGCTGCCAAGGCGTCGCTAAAGTCTCCGGTGGAGATCCCCTTCAGGTATAGCCATGGTATCAGTTCTTCCATACTTTTTGTTTTGCGAAGATAGGGTGGTAAGATTGCAGAACTGAATCGAATCCAATCGGTTTCGCCTTCCGATCCACGATCACGAACACGAGGAACTCGAACGTGTACCGGGCCGATGCCGGTCTGAATCTCACGTCCAGGAAGATATCCGTTGCGGGTGATCCTCTGGCAACCCTTATTATCCTTTAAATCAGTATAGATGGCTAAAAATCTTTCGATCTCTGCCTCTAACGCTTCGGCTAACAACTGCCTAGCCCCGCTACGCAAAATATCGGTGATAGGATCGTCAACAAAAGTCGCTGGCTTTTTCAGTTCAGTTACGTTATTTCTATTCATGGTGTGTGTGTCCTTTCTTCTTATTTTGAAGTGTTGGGCAATTGAGCTAACAATCGCCCAGAGGATACACCACCTAATATCTTAAACACAACTTTTGATTATATCTCATCAATATCTTCTGAAAAATAACACTCTTCACAAATTAAATTACCCAAATCGTCGTGTTTTTCCAGTATTATATGGGGATGTAATAACGGAAGTTCTTTTCCACATCTACTGCATCTTATTTCCAGTCCGCATTTTCCTGAGACACCTTGAACTTTATTATTATCTCGATCTTCCACAATATGTTCTCCCTTCATTCAATTCAGCATTATCTGTAGCTCATAAACCCCCATGGCCTGTGGCCACAACGAAACACAAAAGTGTAGGGCCCGTTCCCCGAACGGGCCGATGAGGGCATCGGCCCCTACACTTTTATATAAAGATAAAGTGTTCAGTAAGTTAGCAGGACAAAGCTTATTCTCCCTTAAATCAATCCGGCTGAAAACATATAATTTATAGAAATTTTTGTCAATAAATAAGTTACTTATCGAAGATGTGACCCAATAAGATAAATAAAGATCGGGTCGCCATGGAGGG
>CAZYTP010000090.1:0-9890 GCA_964650385.1 uncultured Syntrophales bacterium
CCGCCTGGAGGTTTCCTTCAATCTTTATTACTTATGCATTCAAACAGATTTATTTTTGACATTCCCGTTGGTCAATGCTGAGCTTTTTTCACGCATGGACGAGCGCGAATTGTTCTGAAAAATTGTTCACACTGTTGAGAATTATCTTGAGTACCTCAAAGAGGCTTATCTGATTTTCAGCCTCGACAGATTCTCCGATAAAACAAGAGAATCGTTGAGAAGCCCCAGGAAAGCCTATGCATACGATTTCGGGATAATAGATTCCGTAAAGTTCAAGATTTCCACCCGCTGTGTTTGTGATAATGATATGAAAGAAGAGAGATTATGATCAAGACTATTTCCTGGACAAATGATGCCATTATTATAATTGACCAGAGGGCCCTTCCCCATGAGGAGAAGTATCTCACCTGCCGCAGTTACACGGAAGTTATTTCTGCTATAAATGATATGACCATAAGGGGTGCCCCTGCCATCGGTGTAGCCGCAGCGATGGGCATCGCTCTCGGTATGCAAAATCAGGACGTTTCATCCAAAAAAGACCTGAAAAATTCATTTTACGGGATATGTGACGAATTTTCCAAGACACGCCCGACGGCGGTAAACCTCTTCTGGGCAATAGAGCGGATGAAGAGATGTTTTGAAAAAAGATTCGAGGCAGGTATTGACGATGTAAAGAAGGCGCTGGTGACTGAAGCGGCAGCGATTTGTGAAGAGGATATTGAGATAAACAGGCAGATAGGAATTAACGGACGTGTTTTTTTCAAAGACGGCGACAATATCCTTACGCACTGTAATGCCGGTGCCCTGGCGACGGCCGGTTTCGGCACCGCCTTGGGGGTTATCAGGGCTGCTTGCGAGGAGGGAAAAGGACTCCACGTTTTTGTGGATGAGACGCGGCCTGTTCTACAGGGGGCACGATTGACAGCATGGGAGCTGATGCGGGATAATATTCCGGCTACATTGATAACAGACAATATGGCCGGCTTTATCATGAAACAGGGAAAGATAGATCTCGTCATCGTGGGTGCTGACCGAATCGCCGCCAATGGCGATGTTGCCAATAAAATAGGTACCTATTCACTTGCCGTTCTGGCCGCCGAGCACGATATTCCATTTTATATAGCGGCGCCACTTTCCACAATAGATATCGGCATAAGTGATGGGGACGAGATCCCTATTGAAGAAAGAAATGAAGAAGAGGTACTCTCAATTTGTGGTATGAGAATTGCCCCGGATGGTATGAAAGCCTATAATCCTGCCTTTGATGTAACCCCGAATCGTTTTATTACCGCCATCATTACCGAGGCGGGAGTTGCAACGAGCCCATTGGGACCAGCCATAAAAACCCTTGTAAAAGAAAAAGACCTTTAAAAGGGTTCTCAGGAACAGTAATCTTTTTGATTTGAAGTGTATGAAGGGGTTACTTTTCTTTGAGTTACAACTTCGGAACAGCATGCTCGATTATATTTATCAATATTGGCTGATTATAAATGCCGATAAGGATAATTCCGACAGCAATTATCAACGTCGGGATCAACATGCTTAGAGGGGCCTCTTCAATAACAGACGCTCCGTCTCCATGGGCGTGAGAATCATGTCCTTCATGGCTTTCATGGAAACCGTACCCGATCTCAAAAATTCGGAAAAAGAGTACGACATTAACCAGACTGGATACGAGCAGTGCAACGACAAATGCCCAGGAACCGGCGACTACGGCACCCTGAAGGAGGTACCACTTACTGAAGAACCCGCAGGTAGGCGGTACACCGATCATTGAAAGAGCGGCTACAACTAGGGCGGTCATGGTAAGGGGCATTTTCTTGAAAAGGCCTTTAAAATCGGAGATGTTGTGGCTTTTCATACGATAGCATACGATACCTGCAACAGCGAACACACCAACGGTCATCACGGCATCATTTATAATATGAAGGATCGCTCCTTTAATAGCTATGGTATTGGCAAGGCCTACTCCACCTACCATATAGCCGACCTCAGCTACAACGATATAACATAACATTCTTTTAAAATCTGTCTGGGCAAGCGCCATAATAGCGCCAGCAAAGATGGCCAAAATGCCGATCCAGATCATTATGTCCGTTGTATGAGTTATAAGCATGGAAAAATCAGGTTTAAAGACGGTGAACAGGATTCTTATCATGACATAGATTGAGATCTTGGTCATCAGCGGGGCAAGTAAAGCACTGGCCGCTGACGGTGCCTTGGTATACGCATCGGGGAGCCATGCATGCAATGGGAAAAGCGCCATCTTTATAGCAAGACCAACCATAAAGAAGGCGAAGGCAACCAGGACTACCTTGGAGCCATAAAGGCTTGGTAACAGCTGGGCCAGATCGGCTATGTTAAGTGAACCGGTTACTATGTAAAGATAGCCCACTCCCAGTAGATAAAAGCAGGCCCCGACGGTACCCATGACCACATACCTGAAACTGGCCAGTGGAGCACCTTCTTCTCCTACGGCTATTAAGGCATATCCTGTCAGTGACGCTATCTCTAAGAATACATACAGATTGAACAGGTCACCTGTTATAACGATACCCAAAAATCCGGTGACCTGCAGAAGAAATACGGTATAAAAAGCAACGGTCTTACCCGGTATTTCCCGTTCAATGCTTTCCTTGGAATAGATGGCAACAAGTAGCGCAATTCCCGAAACCAGCAACATCATCGGGGCATTTAGATAATCAATTACATATTCGATACCCCATGGAGGCAGCCAGCTTCCCAAATGGTAGTGGATGATCCCTGTGCTGATCACGGTATTCAGTGTGATAATGGAACAGAGCACCGATATGGTAAGGGCCAGTATGATCCAAGGATAGCAGAGCTCTTTTTTCAACAACCCGACAAGCGGTGTGATAAGAGAGCATATCAAGGGAATAACTACTATAAGAATAGGTGCCTGTTCAATCATTTCATTGCCTTTAGAATCTCGTCTTCGTTGAGAGTTTTAAATTTTCTGTAAATCATAATGACTATGGCGACGGCAACACCAAGTGTGGCGACCATAACAACAATAGCTGTAAGCATAAGTACATGTGGTAGTGGATTGATGTAATTAGACACGTTGATGGCGTGTTCCACCGCGCCGTGGCCATGACCACCTGTTAAAATCGGCAGAGTGGCCCCACCCCACTTGCAGGCGGTAGAGACATAGAAAAGAATAATCGCCGTTTGAAAGATGTTCATGCCGACGATCTTTTTTACCAGATTTGTTTTACCGATCATGGCATAGAAACCGATCATCATCAGAACTATGTATATCCAGTAATTGTACTTACTAGCAATAAAATCGAGCATGTTCAAACTCCCTGAAATGTATGGTAACGGCTCTTCGTTTCTATCCTAATTTCTTTTTACGCCTGTTTCTGAGCAATAAAACACAGGCCATCCCTGCTGAGAAGATCACTGTTGTCTCACCGAGTGTGTCATAACCTCTGTAATCGGCAAGCACGGCGGTCACCATATTTGGTGTTGCTGTGTCATGCGCCGACTTCGTAATATATCGTGGGGAAACGTGTCTGCTCGCAGGGGAATTAGGGTCAGCCCAGCCGGGCATGTCCAGCGTACCGTAAATAAGGATTATTCCTGTAATTACTACAACAATCAGGTTTAAAATTTTCAATCCTTTGTCCTCCTGGTGGTTTTAAACACTGCGGCAACGAGCAACACCGTCCCGATGCCGGCACTAACGGATGCCTCCGTAAAAGCGACATCAACGGCACCCATCTCCGCCCACATGAGACACATAAAGAAACTATAAGCCCCGAGAATCATAACGGAACTTAAAAGATCCTTTACGGTAATTGAAGCTATTGCGCATATTACTACAAAAACAAGGATGATGATATCGAATGGTAAAATCACTTTTTATCTTCCCCTTTCGTCCACGGCTGAATACCGCGCCTCAATGCCGCCCTGGAGATAGCATGGGTGGCGGTGGGCTGGGCCAAGGCCATAAATACCGCAATGAAAACTATCTTCAAGCCGGTCAGGGAAACTCCTTCGTAGACAGCAAGGCCTATGAGGCATAAAAGAACGGCCAGCGTATCCCCTTTACCCGTTGCATGCAAGCGTGCAAAAAAATCGGGAAAGCGTAATAACCCAATGGTTGCCGTGGTAAAGAAAAAGATCCCGCCTATTATGAATATCACTGATAGTACAATCATTCCTATTTCAATCATATCGATTAACTCTCCATCTCCAGGTACTTAGCAACAGCTACGCAGCCTATAAAATTGAGTAGAGCATAGACCATACTGATGTCTACAAACATATCTACCCGATGAAAGACAAAGCCCATAATAAGTAATATGATCAAAGTTTTGGTACCGATAGCCGAGATAGCAGCTATCCTGTTATAGACCCCTGGTCCAAAAACAACTCGGTAAAGAACGAGAAGAACAAGGACGCTTATCCCCATACCTGCACCGATAAAAAATTGATTCATCACAAATCCTTAACAAAATGGCGGAAGGTTACTCTTCCTCATCTTCGGGGAGTACCCCGCCTGTAGAAATATCAAGAAATATTGAAAACATAACGGCCATTACTGTGAGCCCTACACCAGTTTCAATGCCTAAGATACCGAGTGATCGTGCCTCAGCGGGCATTACCTGAAGAATCTTGGACAATTGGCTGTAATCAAGAAAGTTTCCAAGAAGGATCAGGCATAGAAGCCCAATTCCTGCATAAATCAGCACGCCTAAACTGCTCAGTATTGCCACACCTTTTTCGGATATTAGCTTTTTCGTTTCCGGCAAACCGTGCGTTATGAGCAATAAAACGAGACTTGCCCCAAGGATGACACCACCCTGGAACCCTCCTCCCGGACTGTAGTGTCCATGCATGATAACATAAAGAGCAAAAAGCTGAATAAAGGGTACCAGCATCCTTGCAACCGTACCGATAATTATATCATCGCTTTGACGTACCATCTGAGTTCCCTGCAGTTAATAATTGATTTTAGTTATAAAAAACTTTTTATTCCCATCTTTTATGCAAAGGGCAAGAGATAAATTAAACCTGCTTTCTCAACGCCCCGTATATCCGGGCAACATCCAATACATCCTGTACGTAAATATGATCTGCTTCCATAAATACATGGGCAACCCGGTCTTCCATCTCTCCGGTATCAAGATCGTCTGCCACCTTTTTACTTAGAGCGTGAATAAAAAACTCCCCTTCCCTTATATCCATCGTAATCGTTCCCGGCGTGAGCGTAATTGAGTTTGCCAGCGTCACCCAGGAGATATCGCTTTCCAGTTTTGTGTCAAATCTCATTATCTTAGGATCGATCGGCATTTTTGGAGACAAAGCCAGATAAGCTACATGGAAATTGGATAGTATGATTTGATAGAGGAGCCATGGTATATAAACAATAAACCTTTGGACTATTACTCGCATGTCTCCGACCCTTGCATTGGCAAAAAGCAGATCATGCGTCAGGTAAGCAATGAGAACGGAACATATAACGCCGAGAGAGAGGTGAAAAACATCGAACTTTCCGGATAACATAGCCCAGAAAACGATCAGGATGAAAAAAGTAGCAATAAAATTCTGGAAGCCGGATTTTGTTTCCTGTGTCCCCTTAAGGATGGTCTGAATTTTTTGTTCTTCTATCTTTCGTGATTCGGATGTTATCTTGACGGCAGTGGTTAATAACCCTTCTGCCTGCTCTCTGGCGTCTTCCAAAATACGAAACGAATCATCTGTTGCCTGAATCAAAAGTGTTACTTCCACAGTTCAAATCCCTTCCGTTCTATAAAAATCCCAACTGCCTGCTAAGGTACAATTAACACAGGTACTGCCGCTTCTTCGACAACGCTGTATGTTGAACTCTTGTTAAAAATTTTCTTAAACAGTGGTTTTTCAGAGATGGCGCCCAGGACAATAAGGGTGGCTCTGTAATCTTTAGAAGCGGTTATTATCTCTTCCGGCGTCTGGCCGGCATAGATATGTGATTCCGCATCTATGTCCTCATCCAGGCATATTTTACGTGTGTGAGCCAGCCTCTCTTTCAACTCGCGCATATCCCTTACAGTTAGCTTTCCGTTTATGACGTTTACAATTTCCACCGCACCGAGTATTTCCTTGAAACCCAACAGATATGTCAAGGCCTTTTCAGACACAGCAGACCAGTCCGTGGTAAAGACAATGTGATCGAAAAACCCCTTGCCTTTTTCCGCCGCTACCTGTTTACTGATGTTGAGAACCAGAATAGGTATAGGAGAATATTTTATCAGATTCTGGATGAGTGAACTACGAGGTGGATTATTTGTCTTTCCGTCAAGATTGACCACAATAAGTGATACTTCTTCTTTCTTGGCTGCATTTAAAATCCCTGTTAGCGACAGCACCTCTTCTGTCAAAACCCTAGCCGTGATACCGAGATCGGACAGGTCGGCAAGCCATTTCTCTCTTGCGGTAGTCTCACTTTTATCCATCATAACATCAGGGATTGTCTGTAAAAACACTATCTCCTCAAGCCCCGCCTGTTTCAAGACCAATAGGTCTTCAATCATGTTGAAAGAAAGTGTATTTTCTCCGAGATTAGTTGCGTAAAGAAGTTTCATCACAATCCAAACAATCCTCTTTAACTGTTGGTCGTTTTAATTTAAGCAGGAACCAGCAGGGTAGGAAACTCTGACTCCTCGGCTAACTCTTGCGGGACACTCCCGAGCCATCTCTCTTTCCAATGTCCTTTGCCCGTTGTCCCGGCAACTATCATACTTGCCCCTCGTTCATACGCCGCTCTATTGATCTGTTCGGCAATATTGCCTACATATAAATGGGCTTCGGCATCTATTCCGTCGGCATGAAAAATTTCACAGGTCTCATCCAGCCTTTGCCTGGTTTCCTTGCGGACTTTTTGTACGCCCATTGCCGAAGAGCCTTTAAAGCTCTTTTCGCTGGCGACATGAACTACCTCTATATGTTTAATAGCATTCTTCAAATTGATTAGGATTTCGACCGCTCTTTCGCTGGCGGGAGACCAGTCCGTTGCCAGAAGCGGTTTTTCGAAAGGTTTATCATTTACCTTCCCGGAAGGCAACATATATTTATGTACAAATACAGGCTTGGATGTCCTTCGGAGGATCTCTATGATTTCTGAACCGGCATAAAGCTCTTCTATCTTACCTTTCTTATGGTAGCCTGTAACGATGAGATCAACATCTTCCTCTTGAGCAGCGGCAATGACTTTGGGGACGAGCTCGCCCACAAGTATATAAGCTCCAACCTCCATCCCCTGTTCAAAAAGACTTTCTGCCCAGTCGATGAAACGCACATTGGCTATTTCCTTCAATTTTACTTCTTCGTCTTTGAGATAGCCCTTGCCACGCCGCATGGCCACCTTACTTCTCTCTACCACGTGGATAAAAACTACATGATTAAGCCCTGTTTTTCTAAGATCCATCAACGATTGCAGGGCATCAAACCACAATTCTTCAAACTGTGTAACAAACAGAAGCTTTTTGGTTCCCACGTTTTTCTTCACAACCTCTTGCAATATTTCCAAATTCAAGTCGAGTATCAGGCTATAAATTTCTTTATCATCTCTGCCAGTTCTTCAGGTTCAACCGGTTTTTCCATGTATGCTTCAGGTTCCGGCACAGTCTGGTTGCCAAATGCAGTCAAGGCCTCTTGGGAACGGAGGAATGTCCTCTTGGCTATTCCGGATAGAATAATGACAGGAATTTTCTTGAGAGATTCATCACTTTTTAATTCCCGGTACATCTTGATGCCACTCTGCTTGGGCATCAAGATGTCCAGGAGAATCAGATCTGGATTTTCCTGGACGGTTTTAGCCATGCCCATCTCACCGTTTTTAGCTATTATGGAAGTAAACCCATTTTCTTCTAAAACAGTTACTACAAAAGCTACTATATCAGGATCGTCATCCACAACAAGTACCCTTTTTCCCATAATAGATCCTCCGTGAAACAGTTATGACTTCTCCTACAGTTATGTCTGTTTTATGAGTGAGATGTCACGACTTTAGTGAATTGTCTTACTGTATGGTAACTGTATAACAAAGGTGGAACCCTTCCCCGACTTGGAAGTAACGTTTATCCTACCACCATGTTCTTCTACCAGCTTCCGTGTAACTAATAGGCCGAGACCTGTCCCCTTGCCACCTTTAGTGCTAAAAAAAGAAGTGAAAAGATTTTTTTTAATCTCTTCACTCATGCCGCATCCGTTATCAGTGACCTCGAATCTAATCACTTCATTATTTTCGAGGACGGTTTTAACTCGAACTTGCCATTTCTTGGTTTCGTCTGCATCAAAAATACAGGCATCAATAGCATTAGAAACTAAGTTGAGTAATGTGCGATGAACTGTATCTGCATCTAAAGATACTTTGCCAATGGACGCATCAAAATCCCTCGCAATTTTAATGTCATGTTCTTCTGCGTTTGTTTCCATGAGCATACACACATCCTCGGCGATTTCGTTGGGAAGACAAACTTTATATTCAGGGTCACGTTCCTTGGAATAGGTAAGTAAGTTTAGAACCAGCTCAGATACCCTTCCAACATTCCGCTCCACCATTTTCCAGCCCGCTCTTACCTTATTTGTATCGTCTTTGTCAAGACCAATTTTTACCACATAAGCGCCACCCTTAAGTCCGCTAAGGATATTTTTGATATAGTGAGCTAAGCCGGCTACGGTCTGACCGATAGCGGCCAGCCTTTCTGATTCGATCAAATTCCGCTCCAGACGTTTAATCTCCGTAAGATCCTGGAAAAAACCGACACTACCTATAGGCTCATCCTTTTCGTAAAGAATAGATCCTGAAAATCTTGTCGGCACCTTCTGGTCATTCTTTGATGAAATTATGATTTCTTTCCAATCAGATTCTTTAAAAATTTTTTTATGTTCCATCGCCTGTTTGAAATATTCTCCTATTTCCGGCGGACAGACATCATTAATGACCATCTTTCTAACAACTTCAATCTTGGAATAGCCGAACATTTTCTGTGCCCCTGGATTAAAAATTACAATTTCTCCTCCTTCATCCGTCGCTACTATTCCATCATTAGAACTGGTGATTAGTTTATCCAGAAATTCTGATTTTCTTCTTACTTCCTCAGTGGCAATCCAGACCATACTTTCCAGATCTTCAGTATATTCCCTGAGTTTCCGCTTCATGAGCAATTTTTCTTTAGCTCTTTCAAGAGCTATTGCCATAACCTCATCCCTGACAGGTTTATTGACAAAATCAGAGGCACCGTACTGAAGAGCTTCTATTGCCGAACCCATATCTCCATGGCCGGTAATGATGATTACTTCCGTATCAGGATTGAGCTCTTTCACTGTCTTTAAGACCTCAAGGCCGTCCATGCCGGGCATCTTTATATCTGTAAGAACTATATCGGGAGATTCACGCTGGAATACTTCTATCCCCTCCTTACCGCTGTGTGCAGTAACTACATCATAACCGTCGCTCTTCAACGAAATGGAAAGAACCCTGACAATTGCTTTTTCATCATCTATGAGTAGAAGTTTGGACATTTTAACTACCTTTATTTTTCAATGACACCTTAATGATACTGTCTCTGTTATCGCAGGATGTACCGTATCATGACCATCTTCAATGAAATAGTCTTATTAAACTTTTTAGGGCATAATTCCCTACTTTATAATTTTTGTCAAGGAGCATCTACGATTCCAAGGTCCGAAATTGTCATAAATAGAGACGTTTACATAACCTGCAAATATCTCTATTTATCATAATGGATTAATGAATAAAAATTAGATCATTCGAAAACAGGTTAATTGTAAGGCATGAACCGGTGAAATCATTAGAAGCCATATCCCTAAATCCGATATTAAGGTTTGAATTAGCGGGAAAATGATTGAAAAAACCT
>CAZYTP010000091.1:0-9880 GCA_964650385.1 uncultured Syntrophales bacterium
CACGGTTTGATGAGGGAGGATTGGCAAGTCAGCCATGGTGTAGCTATTTAGGCACCGCCAGACGAAAGGGACGGAAACAGATAAGCCCGCCTAAAGAAGACAGCGCCAGTTCTCTACTCTGCCTATAAATCTGAACCATAAAAATTCACGACGATTATTAGACAGCAGACGAATACATAAAAATTTTAGATACTGATTTTTTGCTCGGGCCAGAGCTTAAAGGCAGTATTGTTACTTCTTAATTTATTTGTCAAAGATTTTTTGGAGCTTCTCAGTATCCTGGGTGGTTCCCATGGCCAGCAAAAGCAATATTCTGGCTTTCTTGGGACTCAGATCGTTTGCAAAGACTACACCCAATTTAGCAAGTGTTTTGCTCCCGCCTTTAAAACCGTATTTGGCGCGAACTCTGCCATCTGGAACCCAGGAAGTGATGACCACAGGAATTCCTTTGTCACGAGCCCTTTTTATGGCGTCATAGATAGGTATATTGACATTACCCACGCCATCAGCTACCACGATGATACCTTTTGTGCCTGCCTGAATAGCCGCATCGATAAATTTTCCATCAGCCCCACCATACATGGTCGTGATGTCAACAGCAGGTAAGACCGCTTTGAGGGGCAATGTCTGTCGCCTAAGAGATTTGCGTATGAAGAGGAGCCGATCATCATCGACGTAACCCAAAAATCCTGCCTGACCGGATTTGAAAGTTTCAAATCTTTCTTTACTGGTGTCGCGAACTTCTCTGGCCGCATTAATCTGACTGTTAAGACAGACCATCGCACCGTGTCCAATAGCATCTTTTGAAATGGCAACACGCACTGAATTTAAAATGTTGCGTGGTCCATCACTATCCCATTGAGAAGCACTCCGTTTGGCGCCTGTACAGATTATCGGTTTGTTGCTGGTTACGGTGAGGTCGAGGAAATAGGCGGTTTCTTCCATCGAATCTAAACCCTGAGTTACAATTACTCCTGATACGTCAGGTTTAGACAGTATTTCGGTTATCGTTTTTGAAAGTTCTGCCCATTTTTCTGGTGTATAGTAATCACTGGGTATGTTGCTAAAGTTAACAACTTCGACATCAGCAATTTTCTTCAATCCCGGAACTGAGGCGACTAAATCGTCCCCGCTGACCGCGGGCACAGCACCTCCTGTTTTGGGATCAATTTTCATGGCAATGGTGCCACCGGTAGCTACCACTACAACTTTCGGAAGTTTTTTTGCTAAAGCTTCGGAGAGAGTGGAAAATGTTAGTGTTGGGATCAAGAAAAAGCTCAGCAATAAAACTAATCCAATATTGAACCTGCTGTTCCTCCTTAATTTTTTCATGATTTGCCCTCCTTTTTCCCCTAAGCCTGGCCCTTAGACTCGGAATATATAATGATACTATGTTATTCCTTGTCTGTCCAAAAATGATCATATATTGAACTCATTTTGTCAACCGAAATCCACTGCCTGATTTTGTATGGGCGAGTTTTATCTTCTGACCCCTTTCCGTAGGTTAATCACCGGATAAATGCTCTTTGATGATAGCCTCAGAGAATAATGCCCGTTTGTGTATCATAAAGTATTGATCGGGAGTGCATCCCGCAAGCTCCGCCTTTTTTCAACTGAAAACAGCTGCTATGTTTTGAACACAACACGGGTTGTAATGGCAAGCCTTTTACAATTTTTGAGTTGGCAATTTTGTTACGTACATCTGCTATATATCAGCAATAAATCAGCCCCTTCAGAATCTAAGATTTCCCCAATTATCAACTTCACGGGGGTAAATCTTTATCATTAATATAGTTCAATGATAAAGATTTGATCCCCTATTCGACGAGAAATTTTACGAAGAAGTTCTCTCATAATGTTTTGAAATTTACCTGAGAATAGTGTAAAGCAAGCATCGTGAAGGAAAAATTATGATTGCTGATTTTCTTCACTCATTTTCCGCAAATGCGTAGCCTTTGGAAAGGAGCAGATTTTTGATGTCGCCTGTGCAGCTTTAATGGATCTCAATTAGGAAATGTTACCGATAGCTGCAACAACAATTCAATGTGTACGTATTCCACATTGTTTCAAGAAACAATCTAAAGACCTTTTGCTGAAAAATTCTCTCCGGTTTTTTCAGTATGAGGGGTTGTGCGACTTGGCATACCAGTGCCAAAAAAGTAGCTATCGGTTATGGGAAGATCGCAATGGGGCTGGAATCAGGGTGATTTGTTCTTTCGGGCACGCATAAAATTTTTCATAAGGAGTTCTTCCCTTTGGCAGACCTTGAACAAGTCGCAGTGGTGGGTTTTGAAAATGCCGGCCGGAATAAGCTTCAGGAAAGATACCTGAAATATCGGCATTATTATGTAGGCTTGGATCTTTCCGGCTTCGGCGAGTATAGTAAAGTGGTATATGCCCCGCTTCTTCCGCTGTTTGATCGGTGGTTTGAAAGGAAATCTATGGGCGATATTCCCCGGATCACCCCTTTGCTGGGAGATAAAGTATGTCTTCATGATCACCCCAATTTCAGGAAGGAAACAGGAGAAGTTATAGATTTTCACATAAAAGTGATGGCCCTCAGTATGAACGGAGTTATTCTGGATGAGAACAGAAATGCAGTTTCGAGGCAGTTTTTGGGGAACGCCATTTTTGATGTGAGCAGGCATACCCAGTCGTACGATTTTTCCGACCGTTTGTGTTTTTCGATCACGGTCAGAATGTATATAGAGATGTTAAAGGAGAGGTTTTCTCATTTCGGACGCCCCGTGACTGATCTGTCCTTTCGTGATTTTGCCAATGAGCATACGTTGAATCCAAAACCACAGGAAGTGATCGGCATCCCATGGTAGCTATACTCACCAAACAAAGAATATGGAGGTGAACCATGACCACTAAAGAGTCGATAACCCTGTTCAAATATTATCTTCAATCAAACCACAAACGGTGACCCTTCGAGAGTTACAATTTCCTGCTTGGCAGGTTTGACGCAATTTATGAGCAGAGACACTTGGCTGACATAAGCCCCGATGAGATCTTCCATTTCATAGAAAACATGACTCAGAATCTGGCCAAATCCACACGAAGACTCCCGTATGCCCAGATAAAAGCCTTTTACAACTTCATCATCGACTGCTGCTCCCTGAATATGAGGGATCCCTACAACATGCCGTTGCTCAGCAAATCCTTCAGGGCGTCGAAACGGCTGCCGATTATTTTTCGGTTTATTGCTCCCGGATTGAAAGTATTTTTACATCTTTCTCCGGTTTGCCGGTTCCGGGATCGACGGAGACGCGGCCGATCTTATCTACGACGTCCATGCCTTTGATTACCACACCGAAAACCGTATGTTTCCCCGTCAACCATGGCGTATCAACGAGATTAATAAAAAACTGCGAGCCGGTTTGTGTTGGGGCCGGAATTGGCCATGGAGATAACCCCTCTCTCCGGTGCGTGGGACTTGAGTTTTGTATTATATCGATATCCCATGTTGATGTAGGCATCCTTCAGGGTCAGATTGAATAATTTATCCTTCACCTCGTCGATGCGTTCATCCAGTTCCTGCTGAGACGAAATACCCATGGATTTGTAAAGGGGAGCCATGACGGTTCGGGCGAAGTCCTCTTGAGTGCGGATGAGAAGCCAGGGATGTGTCTGCTTCTCTGCATCAAAGACTTTGATCTTATTCAATCCGAGGTGATCGACATTAATTTCATCCTCGAAGGTGTAGCCGGGTGAGCCGCTTCCCGTACCGAGAGGACAGCCTCCCTGAATCATAAAATCCTTTATTACGCGGTGAAATGCCAGATTATCGTAAAATGGTCTCTTAACCTTCTGACCGGTTTTGGGATCTGTAAACTCCTTCTTTCCTTCGGCAAGGTTTATAAAATTGGCCACCGTTTTGGGTGCTTCCCGGGCAAATAATTTTACCGAGATTTCTCCCATAGATGTTTTGATGATGACGACGGGATCACGATCTCCTGCCAGGACTGTTGCAGCAGGGATAAAAACCAGAATTAGGAATACGGTCAATAATCTTTTCATAAATACCTCATTTCAGACGCCGTCCGGGCTTACCAAGATACTATTACTCTCTATGTATTGAGAGTAATACATAGAGAGTTTCCTGATGATAAAAGGGTTAATCTTTATTGCTATAATTTATAGTGAATGCGACATTTACGATACTAAGTTAGGATTATTTGTCAAGAGTTTTCGACGCTTCCGTTTTTAATAGAGATTTTTAAATTTTAAGATATTCGTATGCCATTGAGAACAATATTGTCGAAATACAAATTGCAGACAGGTTGCCAAACAAATTATGAAATTCATTCTGTTTGACCGTTAATCGATCTGACTACCATCTATATTGAAAGGCGGCCGATAAGGCATGATAATCATCTGAATCTGCTATCTCAGCATCATAGGCGAGATGGAATTGTGATCGCTCGTTCAATTCGATCATAACCCCGATATTCAAGGCCACCCTGTTTCGATCCAGATCCGGCCCGTCAACCGTAAATGTTGCATCCGGTGCGTTAGTAAATCCGGCATCAATTCGGGAGACGGTATCCAGATGTTCACGAATATAGGCTACTCTTGCATTGGGTGTGAGTTGCCGTCCCTGGTTCGTCTTAAGGGTATGACTTATTTCTACACCCAGTTTTGTTCGTAATGAGTTTTCATACTGATCCCGTACGGCAAGATTAGACGTTCCTGCATTAGTCTCGGTGAAACTGTCTCGATGTAAATAAACGTACTGAATACCGGCAAACGGTGTCAGTGCTGTTGTTTTCGTCAGCGCAATCTGCTTTCCGCCTTCCACATCAGTACTGATATTGACGGCAGCGTAATCCGATTTTGCTGTTGAATTTGTTGAGCCCACGGTTATTTGTCGACTGGTATCACTGTCATGGTAACCCGCACTTATCACGCCGGTAAGATAATATTTATCTTGTTGCAAGCCCGCATAGGTCGCCAATTGATAGCTGGTCACATCAGCATCATAACCGGTACCATCCACATTACTGTTACCAACACCCAGGGCCGTACCCACGATTAAACCTGTTCTCAGCTCCGTGTCGATCCCCACGGCGGTACCAAACAGTCGGTAATCCGAACCCGTCGCATTGGAGGTATCGTCGATATCGCCGACTTGACCATAGCCACGCATCCACCAGCCTCGTTCCAGTTCCGGTTGCAGTTCAGTCTCTCCGTCAAAAGGCATACCGGCGTTGGTACTTGCCATGCCTGGCCAGTTGTTGCCATTGTAGGCCAATAACAGGTTTGCCAGGGGGTTGAAGGAAACGACATTATTTTTAGTCAAACCGCCAAAGCGGTTGAACAACACATTCATGAATTGACTGTTTTGTCTCAGCATTACGGTTTGTGTCCCGGCATGCTGGACGCCGCTTAGACTGTCAAAGGCCTGCCGGGCGCCGGTGTTGGTGAGCACGAGCAGGTTGTTGACGATGTCTGACAGGGCATTTTGGTTGCCATCGAGCACAGTAGAGACGGCCGTTTGGTTCGGCGTGCTGGCAACACTGGTAAAATTGACATTATTACGGGTCAGGTTCAGGAACACATTGGTGGCATCATAAGAAAGCGTGGTGTCAGAAACGCCAGGTTTGAGTTGACGCTGGCAAAGGTCGTGCCGCCCAGGCCGCCGGCGGCCGTGAGGATCGTGTAGTCGGTAGAGAGCAAATACGTCCCCGCCTCGGGCTGTACGTTGACAATACCGCTGGTCAAGGTCGCAGTGCCTGTGGCGTTGATCAGATCGGAGTTGCCCGCCGCGTCCACCTCAACGTCATAGCTGCCGCCGCCCGTGAAATCGACGTCGCCGGTTACATTCAACGTGCCGATGGAGTTGCCCGGGGCAAAGGTACCGCCGCTGACATTGACACTGCCCACTGTGCCGGTTCCGCCCAGAGTGCCGCCCGTATTGATCGTAGTCGTGGAGGTTGCAATAGAACCATTGACCGACAAGGTGCCCGCGTTGATGGTGGTGGCGCCGGTGTAGGTATGGGTGCCCGATAAAATTGAAGTGCCGGAACCCGTGTGGTTGACGAGAAGATTTCCTCCAATAAGGACCGCCGTGCCCCCTGACGTACCGTCATTGGTGAAATAATAATTCGTATCGGTGTGGTTGAAATTGACGGCGTCGTTGGTTCCAGTATTGCTGCTCAAGCCGGGCGCATTCACCACCCCGGCGGCTCCGCCGGTGCCGATATTGAATGTCGCCGTACTGGCGGCATTGTTGCCTACCAGAATTTGGTTCGTCACGGTAAGGACCCCGCCGTTGGCAATATTCAGCGTTCCGGTGGCGGCGTTGAGGCCGATATAGAAGTTGCCGCTGGTGACCGTGCCGCCGTCTAATATGTTGATCGTGCCCGCGGCCGTTCCATGGTTAGAACCAACGACGATAGTATTCGCTGTGAGCGTCGAACCATTGTTTTGAATGGTTACTGTGCCGGTATTACCAGCATTATTACCGATATTCAGAATGTTTGTTGTGGCAGCCCCGCTTAGAATCAGGGCAGTGCCGGCGTTGTTGATACTGGTGTTATCGTTGGTTGTGATGTTGGGGACACCACCAACAGCCCAAGATCCGGGCGTAAACCAGTCGCCCATACCTACATTCCAATTCTGAACTGCGGCCATGGCCCGGGGGGAGACGAACAGCACTTCGGATACCAGCCAAAAGGCAATCAACACAATGATATATTTATTTTTTAGAAGAGACATAGGATAAACTTACTCTCGCCTGTTTGTGTATACGGAATGAGGTCAAGAACAAAGGAACACCACACCTGTTTCTATCGAAAAAAAAGCGTATGTCAGGGTATCAACTTGAAATTGTTGGTTATTTTCAGAAAAGCGTTCGGAATATGTACGTGAGAAGAGAAGCTGCTTTAGTTACAGGAAGAAGTTCACCCCTTTTTTGATTACCGGAAACATATCAGGAAAAATTAAAAAATCAAGGATAATCCGACACATAAATCAAAACAGCGTTATTTGTTTAATGATATTGGCGGTGATTGGTAAATAAGAAAGGATGCTACCATCTTCCCTTCGGCAAGGTCTATAAAATTGGCCACCGTTTTGGGTGCTTCCCGGGCAAATAATTTTACCGAGATTTCTCCCATAGATGTTTTGATGATGACGACGGGATCACGATCTTCTGCCAGGACTGTTGCGGCGGGGATAAAAGCCAGAATCAGGAGTACGGTCAATAATCTTTTCATAAATATTTCTTTTCAGACGCCGTCCGAGCTCACCAAGATACTATGCTGGAATTGTTTGTCAAGATTTTTTATATTTTGTTATCTTTAATAGAAATTTCAAAATTTCAGGATATACACATACCGTTGAGAGCAGCGCTGTTAAAATGAAAATTATAGGTAGCTTGCCAAAGGCATAAACAGTGAACTGTGCGGCGCTGTTTTTTGCGTCCGCACCAGTGACGGGTTAAGTATTGAATATGTGACGAACCGATTTTTCGAAGTCCTGTGGAACTCGACCAAAACCCGTCATTGCCCAAATCACGCGATTCGCGGCGTTTCCAATTAAATCGCGTCTCTTGTTAATGTTGTCCAAGGCTGAATTTCTATCTTTGAAGCCTGGTGTCTTGCTCCAATCTTCGAGCTTCTCCCGGTCGCTGAAAATCAGTTCCCTGAACCCGTTCTCAATAGTGCGACGACGAAACTCACGAAACTTGCTGCTGTTGATTCCGTCTCGGACTGTCCAATCGTCTTCCGGGGCCAACGTGTTCAAGTGAATCTCAAGAAGAAGTCTTGGTGAAAGAACCACCATGACTGTATCACGATTGATCATCACCGGCGAATCACACAGCGGAAATCAATGATCGTCCGTCCGGTAAAGCAACCACTTCGAACAGGCCAAAGGGGTGACAGCACGCGCAAGCATCAATGGGTTTCCCCAGACGTTCTTCAATAGCCAGAAATACTCCCACTTGTCCATTCCTCTTAGACTTGCGAATTCGACCATCGAAGCCATCATTTCATGACTGCGCATCGCATGAATAATCAGAGCAACCGTCAGGAAACACTTATGTTCAACTGAAGACAGATTGCCAATTTGAGCTGCTTCCATCAACGAGTCATAAACACCCTTTGATTCGATTCCGGCGAGAATATCCTCGAAATCTAAATACAGGGATTCGGGGTGCTCGGTGACATATGAAGCAAGGCCTTTATACTCGGACGGGAACCATTTTCGGCAAAAACGTTTCATCGATTCGGTCGTTATTTCTGCCTTGCCCAGCCCCTTGTCGTAGTGCACCGACTCCACCGTGGCTTCATAAACTCGTGCAGACCTGAAATTGAGCACCCATACGGTTTGTTCCCTAGCCTTCTCACCCTGTGTCTCTCCGGCAAGAAATGCTCTGTAGTACGTCCGGTTCCATAGTGCCGTCCAGAAGCACGGATTATAGTGATTCCGTTTTGTGAATGTGTCACTCATTAAAAGTCTGTTACTCAGTATACCTAATGCTCTGATAACCAGACTGGCTGTTTTATAGCCAGGTCTGGTTAATTAGGATGTTATAAAAATATCTATTTTATACTAAATTACGTATAAAAATAATTTCTTCTATTACATCATCAGGAATGATCGAATTATTCTCTGCTACCAATGTGACTTCTTTTTCATTCGGATAGATTGGATCAGGATGTATTTCCTCATTAATATTGTTTTTCGATAGCAGATACCTATCAATTCGGTATATATACCCATTCGTTGGTTTTCCTTCTGTAGTTCTCGTAGCATAGTGTTTTGCCACTTGAAACGAGTATGATGTAGAAATGCCAGAAGTATGATGAATAGAAGAATCTATATGATGCCCATAAGCAGCGTTTTGTCTTGATGGACCTGCTGTAGCTCTTCCATCTGCTTTAATACTACCATCTGCAATAAAGGTTTTTTCAAATGAATCCCCTTTGGGGACTAGCTTCCCTTTATTCTTTTTAAACATCGTTTCAGAAATACCTCTGTATAAATATCGCTGTTTTTGGTAATCAGTCATTTTTATAACGTGTTGCTCATGGGGCGCGGCTTTTTTGCGTTCCCGTGCAGCAAATTGTTGGCGGCCTATTACTCCTCAAAAAATCACAGCTTCAGTACAAAAGCCTCCTTGCCCAAACAAAAATAACCGAGTCTTTTGGTCTGATTTCGTCCTGACGATAACCGTAGCCTTTCTATGCATCGAGAGTCCTATGTTCTCAGACCCAATGAGTTCAGTCCATGGTATGCCCGGTGGTGGATATCGAAAAGTGAAGCTCGGAGGATGTTCACCGTGCTTGTCCAGTTTTTCTTCTATGAAGATGGAAATATCTGAGGGGCCGAACCAATACCAGTTGACAGGATTAGGACCTTTACTGTCCTTTTTATACTTATCAGTAACTCCACTGTAATCGTTATATTCCCAGATTATGTTTAGATCACCGTTTTCATCTTTGAAGCTATCAATACGTTTCCCAAGTTGAGATAGCTGTTCGTGCATCAGCAATGTTAAATATTTTCCAGAACTGTAATCGAGTTTCATGGCCTTAATGAACCATCCTGGTGCTGTATCCTCAATCCTCTGGACATCAGAGATGACTATGCCAGCACTGTCTTCCTTTCCCGTGCAACCTAAAAGAAGAACCAAGCACAGAATTGATAATATAGAACAGCATCTATGTTTCATAATTACCGCCGATGGGCGGGGACGTCTCTCATTATTTTCTTCCTTTTATAGTCCCCGCCCATCGATTTGGTCACAGGCGCGAAGATATGAGCGTCCTGTGCACTAAAAAAGGTTCAAGTAAGCCGCTGACGCGGCAGAACTGACGCCTTCAACCCCATCTTTTTTAAGCTTGCCTGAAAGCGCGATACTTCTCTG
>CAZYTP010000092.1:0-9870 GCA_964650385.1 uncultured Syntrophales bacterium
TCTCCTAAATAAAAAACCCCATCTCTTCATGTGAGAAACGGGGTTTGTTTATAATATAATCTGCCCATGATTACATCTTTCTTGATGATGAATGGGGATTTTCTCAATTACTAAAACTTCAATGAACTCAATATCTACAATACTAAAACGGAATTATTTGTCAAGGGTTTTCTATGGTTGTCGTCTTTGAGATCCCTGAATTTCAAGGTATTCGTTTAATAGCATCACTGATGTAAAAGAACGAAAGGAACTATATGGATTTCTTAAACCATGGATTGATAGGAATTACATGAACTATATCTGGTAACATAACTATACTGGCAACATATCTGCTCTGTCGTAACAGTTTTGGATATTCTGGAAACAGTACACATATTGAGAGAAACTGGAAAACAGCGAGATCGGGTCCTCAGATGAGGTTGACCACAATGGCTCCCATTACGGTAAGCAGTACATTGCCGATGGCGTAGGGAACGGTGTAGCCGATGACGGGCAGAGGGCTTCCGCAGTCATCCTTCAAAGAATTCAGGGCCGCAGTGCATGTGCCGGCACCTGTCATGGCACCCAGCAGGAGCACGGGGTTCAGCTTAAGCCCATACAGACCGAACACCCATGTGAGCACATGGGGAATGGTCGTCAGGCACACTCCAGCAAGGAATATGCTCAGCCCGGCCTGTTCCAGGGCGGCCAGAGCCCTGGGACCCGCGGAGATTCCCACACAGGCTATAAACAGGTTCAGCCCCAGATCGGTGAATATCCACTGCGCAGGGGTTGGTATCTGGCCCCAGATCGGCTTTCTGGAACGTAGCCAGCCGAAGAACAATCCGCTGACCAGAACTCCGCCGCCGGTTCCCAGGGTAACGGGTATTCCGCCGATGGTTATCGATAGCAGACCTATCAGTGTTCCGAGGATGATGCCCAGCCCCACAGCCACCAGATCGGTGACGGCGGTGGATCTTTCCGCGTAGCCGAGCTCTGCGGTAAGCTTTTCCACATCTGTTCTGGTACCCATGACCTCGATAACATCTCCCGTATGGATCACAAGATTTTTGTTGAGCGGCAGATCGTGGGCCTGCCTGACAACACGGCGGACGAAACAGCCGTGACCGGTTTTTGAGAATATCTCTTTCAGGGTTTTACCGCTGTACTTCTTTGCGGTGACGCAGATACCGAGCAGTTCGCCAAGCATTCCGCTGACTGACTGGTTGTCCACTTCCGGTCCAATCAGTTCAGGAGCCTTCAGGAGTTCTGTTCTGTGGCCGGTGAGTACAACCGTATCACCCTTTATCAGCACCATGTCACCGGGAACAGGGTCGATCACCTTTCCGTCTCTGCACACTTTTTCCACCGCAACAGTATCAGGAAAAGATGCTTCAAGGGCTGAGGAGGTCTTCCCGGCGACGGAATCATTGCTTACCGTGAATGCTCTGGGCATAACCAGGCGGGACCAGTGGAAGGACTCAACAGTGTCTTCCCCGGTTGTGGCGCCCATCTCCTTTTCCTCCTGCGCAGCACTCTGCCGGAGGTCAATCCTCCATATCCGCGGTAGAACCTTCAGAAGTAAGATCAGCCCGGCTGTTCCGAAGATATATGTCACGGCGTAGGCCACAGCCACATCGGACTTCAAATCGAGAGCGATGCTTCGCGCGCCGGACTCGAGGTGCATTATTGCCCCGTCCGCCGTTCCGATCACAGAGGACTGGGTGAGGGCTCCCGCCACCATTCCTGCTCCGTAACCGCTGTTCAGGTGGAAGAGCTTTGCCAGAATAAGGGCCACTGCCATGGCAGCCGTGCAGAAGAACAACGCTACGACTATGTACTTTGCTCCCCCTCTCTTCAGGCCCCCGATGAAATCCGGTCCCACCCGGTATCCGATGGTAAAGATGAACAGGCCGAAGGACACAGTCTTGATGATACCAAGATCGTATGTGGTGTTCCTCAGCAGGATCCCCCCCAGCGCGATGCCCACAAGCAGTACGCTGGTCGTGGATCCCAGGGAGAATGTGCCGAATTTCACTTTCCCCAGCGCGTAACCTCCGGCCAGTGCCGCGAAGATCAGGATGGAGGGATTGTTACGGCAAAGCTCGGCAAGTTCATGGAGTATTTCCATCATTCGCCTGCCTTCCACTCCTTCACATATTCCTCAAGCAGGTCGCTCACGGCATGTCCTATCTTGTCGTAGTCGGCCTTGTTAAGGTTTGCGAGAGAAACCCGCACGGACATTTCAGGGGCGTGGAATCCTCCGCCGTCCATAAGCACAACATCCTTTTCCCCGGCCAGTCTCCAGACGAAGTCAATGGGCTCATGGGTAGTCTTCAGCCAGTTGGCGAATTCCTCGCCGTGTCTTTTAACTGCAAGCTTGTGAATATCTATTGTTGTGTAGTACTTAGCGTAGGAAGTAAGCTCCACCGGTTCTTCCCCAAGAGCGGCATAGAGCGTGTCGTACCTCTCCCGTACAACATCCTGTACTTCCTTTCGGTAGAGTCTGCTTTCCAGATCGAGGAGTTCCTGCAGACTGAACAGCACCATCATCACCTGCTGGGGCGTGGATAGCCCGGCTGTGTGGTTCAGGGCAACTGTTCTGCTGTCAGCTACAAGGCGGTCGATCAGCTTGATGGAATCGGGGTCTCTGCTGATGGTTACATACCTCTCGTGCAGTTCTTTCTTCTTGTCCTCCGGCAGAGCGGCGATCATCTCATCCATAACATTGTCCCGGCTGATGCCGATCGCGCCCAGCCTCCAGCCTGTGGCTCCGAAGTACTTGGAGTAAGAGTAGACAAGTATGGTGTTTTTCGGGGCAATTGCCGCCAGTGACCGAAAGCCGTTCACGAATGTGCCGTACACATCATCGGTCAGGATTATCAGGTCCTTCCTTTTGTCCCGGACCAGATCTGCTATCTTCTGCAGAGACTCTTCGGCAATGCTCACCGATGAGGGGTTGGATGGGTTTACAAGGAAGAAGGCCTTAACATCGGGATCGGCCAGCTTCGCAAGCTCGGCGTCCGTGTACTGCCAGTCCCTGTCCTCGTTCTGTTCCACATCAACTATCACCAGCTCGTAATCGTTCAGCACCGGAATCTCAAGGTAAGGAGTGAATATCGGTGTTCCCAAGGCTATCTTGTCACCCTTCTTTACCAGATGGTTCTCCCGAAGCGTGTTGAAGATGTATGTCATCGCTGCTGTGCCGCCTTCTGTCAGGAAGATATCCGTGGCTCCCTCAGGCGGTCTGGAGTCGCACATGGCCACATCCAGATAGGCTCTGACAATCTTCTCGGTGTTCACAAGGACTCTGTCGGGGGTAGGGTAGTGGTCACCCAGAATACCGTCAACCATCTCACCCACGAACTCATCACCGTTCAGACCCATCTCAGTTGTGACATAGTTCAGCGCATCCGCAAGGAACTGAGCTCCCCGCGTCTCGCTGTGTATGAGGCAGAATTCACGGAAACGCCCGGCAGATCCGGAAGCAGAAGGAGCCCCTGCCAGTCCCGGCCGGCTCATTACTCTGTATGCCTCCTCCATGGCGAAATTACCCAGCAGGAAGAACGCATGCCTGGCCTCTGTGGCCACCCAGTTGGGGTTACCCCTTCCGGCGTTGAGCATGAGCTTTTCAGACTTCTTTTCGGCCATGGCGATGAGCTTGTCCTTAAGTTCAAATGGACTCAGCTGCTCGTAACTTTTTTCCTCGGTTGCCCTGTTCATAAATAAACCTCCTTCCGGGTTTCTCCTCTGATAAGAGCTTCTTTTTTCATAAAGAAAGTATAAGAAAAACAGCCTTGTGAGTCAATGGAATAATGACCACAACATATGGTATGGGGCGCCGATGATCATGGATGTTCCCTGAGTTGAGCTGAATTGATAAAATGTGGCCGGACGGTTTTTCTCGGTGTGCCTCGGACCTAATTGATTCGACCGTTCTTCCGTCTGTCAAGGGTCTCGGCAAGGACAGGGAGCAGAAGTGAACCGAAAGGAAGAACAAAAACGATCAAGACAGGCATATAAAGGGAGAGACGTTTTAAATGGGACTTAAGACGGGTCATTTCTTCTCCTGTCCATTCGACCCCGGTATTTCTTCGTTTCATCAGAAGCCGCATTAAATCGCTCATATGCCGGCTTTCCTGGAATATCAAAGCCTTGTTTTTTAAGATTTGTCTTTTCAGGAATAGTTTTATCATCGAGAATAAGTTTTATTAGAGTTAGAAGCCGGTTGTGTTCGTCACGAGCCCTTCAAGGTTATGATAATTTTCACATATAGCAGCTACGTTATCCCCCTTCAACGATTTTCTGTATTGTAAATTCGGATGTTATGACCGTATGGTCGGATGGTTTTTCGGCGCGTCTCGGCCCTAAATCGATGGAACACCGGGCAGATTGATCGGCAAGCGGAGCGGTTGTGAGAATATGGTCTACCCTCCAGCCGAGCCCCCTTTCTACTGACCTGGGGACACGATAATCAAAAAAAGCGTACTGTCCTGCCTCTCCGGGGTGATGCTTTCTGAAAACATCGACAAGCCCCCATGATTTTAACAGATCAAAGGCATCCCATACCTCCGGGGTAAAATCGACGTGGCCGCGGAGTCTTTTCGGATCATGGACATCGATCTCCTCCCGGGCAACATTGAGATCACCGCAGCAGAGCATTAAATCTTCGGGTGAGAAGTGTTCTGTGAGGTAAGTCCCGAGGCGCTTGAACCATTTGAGCTTATATTTGAACTGAGGATGTTCTTTATTGCGTCCCTGGGGAACATAGAGGTTTACCACGGATATTCCCGAGTATGTGCCCCGTATGAGACGGTCACCGTCAGCCGGGCCGTCATCCTCCAGGCCGAATGAAACATTCTCGGGTTTTGCAAGGGATGCTATGGCGACACCGTTATATCTCTTTCCCCCCTTGAAGATCACGTGGTAGCCGGTTTCCGTAAATTCTCTCACGGGAAACTTGGCATCCTCGACTTTGGTTTCCTGCATGCAGAGAACATCCGGTCGATTTTCCCGAAGCCATGGTATGACAAGGTGAAGTCGAGACCGTATGGAATTGACATTATACGTTGCAACCTTGAAAGCCGCCATCTGCCCCCTCCGTAACGCTAATACACACGTGATGAAGATACCATGATATTCTTTTATGCTCAAAGGTTTTTTAAAGATGAAATATTTTTTGCTCCGCTACGTTAAAACGACCCGTTTACCTTAAAACCTAAACATAGTGTTTTGTCTTTCATAAAATTCCCTGAAAAAGTCTGACTGTTGCCTTAAGGCGTCATAATGTTCTTCTTCCCACTTGGAAAGATACAAAAAGAGATCTTTGAGCGTTTGATTATCGGTACTGTCTGCCATCTCCTTGTACTTTTTCGATGATTCGAGCTCCAGTTTCATCCCGATAGACAGAGCAGACATTTCGAAGTGTTTATCTTTGAGGAAATTTTTAAAATCTTCAGTAAAAATGGGGCTTTTTGAGTCTTCGAACTGTGCGAGTTTTGATAGTTTTGGTTCCGGTACCGGCTTTCCTTCAAAATAGGATTTGGCCACTTCCTCCAATTCCTTATAATGTGAGTATTCTTCTTGTGAAAGATGCTCAAATATTTGTTTTGCTTTCTTGTCAGTCACTTTTTCAGCAATCATCGAGTATAATTCCCTTCCTTCAAGTTCACCTCTCATTGCTTCTTTAAAAGCTTCTTTTAAGTTCATCTCTGCCACCTCCTCATTTTTTATAAAAAATTTTCAGTTTAATACTACTGCCGTTTCCCTGTTATTGTTACAAAACAGTTTTCAACGAACGGAAAAATGGAGCTGAACAAGACTTTAAAAACTGAACAATTCGCAGTCAGATGATACTGAACCATAAGTACGGAAAGAGCGTGATTGAGTAATTGACGCCGGGAGAGAGAAGCTTGCTGGAAAAGTGAAATCGTATGACAGGAAATGGAATGGGAACATTAAGCAGTGGAACAGGAAACGAAATGAATACTAACTCTTTTTAGTGTAAGCGTGAGTCGAACCAACTATACGATAGAAAATGTAACATATCGATATTTTATAATGCAACAAAAAATTGTAAATCTCCCCGCCCACAGAGCCGGGGCTTTGCGGGTGCGCTCCCGGTTACCGATGCTTTGCTATCAGGTGATGATTGCCATTGATAATGGGATATTTGGGGTGCCGATGAAGAAAAATTACACTTTCAGGAAGAATATGATAGCTCATGGAGTTTTTCTGACCATAACGGAAAAGAGGGCGGCGGCAAGGCACAGACAAACGCCGATTATGAAAGCGTGCTGAAAACCGCCTATCAGCATGCCGGGTGATATCGTTGAATGCGCAAGGCTTATAGTAGCCATTGACACTTCTTGCGGAAGGGATGAGGAAAAAATTGTTTCAAAAAGACAGATTCCCAAGACACCGCCCATGTTTCTAACCAGCATCATAACACTTGAAGCAATGCCCTGAAATTTCTCCGAAGCCCCGCTCATTATAAGACTGCTGTTGGGCGCCATGAACATCCCGGCACTAAAACCAAATCCTGCCAGTGACAGCGCGATAAAAAGAATCGATGAACTTTCCCCGAGAAATGAGAACATCAAAACAGCTCCTGCGCACAAAAGCATGCCTGTGGTGCACAGCCAGCGTGAGCCGATCCTGTCCGAGATACTGCCTGATATTGGCCCCATAATAACCATTAACGCGGTGGGTATGACCAGAACGAGTCCTGCCTTGTCGACTGCCAGTCCCCGGGCTATTTCAAGATAGAATGGAAAAAGGAAAATCGTGCCGTTCAGTACCATGAGCACAAAGAAAGAGGCCAGAGTTCCCATTGAGAAATTCCAGTTTTTAAAAAGATCCATATCCACCAGCGGGTATGAAATCCTTTTTTCCCTGAGGAAAAATAACGTAAAAGAGATAAAGGAAATGGAAAAACATGAGATTATGACTGCTGAAGTCCATCCCATCTCTTGACCCATATTCAGGGAATAGAGCAATGACATGAGGGCGATGAATATGAAAATTGCCCCCGGTGCGTCAAACCGTGAATCTGCGGGTTTCACATGACTCCGGGGGAGAACCGTGTGTCCGACGATAATTGCTATGATTCCAAGCGGGACATTGACGAAAAATATCCATCTCCAGCTGAGAAAAGCGGTGATGAAGCCCCCTACCGCCGGTCCCACCGAGATTCCGAAAGCCGCAAAAGTTCCTACGATTCCAAGCGCTTTTCCCTTTATCTCCCGGGGCAGGAGGACAGACACAATGGCGGGAGCAAGTGCCGATAGAATTGATCCGCCGATTGCCTGAATTACACGAAAGGCGATGAGTTGATCTATGCTGCCGGCGATTCCGCATAAAAAAGAGCCTGTAATAAATACGGCAAAACCCGCAACGAAGACCTTTTTAAAACCCCAGATGTCGCCCAGTTTGCCGAATCCCAGGAGAAAACTGCTCAGGATCAGAAAATAAACCAGAACCACACGCGATACCGTACCAATGCTTACGCTGAAATGCTTTGAAATAACCGGCAGGGAGATGTTGACGATACTGATATCAAGGGTTGACATAAACGTGGCAAAGGCAACACTGACTAATATCCATCGCTGCTTGGAAGCATCCGTTACAATAAATTCTGACATTTGTGTTCCACCGGGCCGGTTTTTTGTCGAATCTCTATACCATTTCCATTATATTTTGACCAGAGCTCTCCCCTTAGGAGGTGGTGATCCTTTTGTTTTTTAATAAATAGAGCATTTGTTATAAAATACTTTATTGAAACATTCTTGACTTTTTGTTATTAAGGTATGGTACAAAAGAGGTAAGGAATTCTCTGGTTAGTTGTTAACAATTCAAGAAGATGGATAACCCGGTAAATATCAGTCATTGTAAGAGTTTGAGAGAGACTGTAAAAGGAGGATCTATGAAGACGAAGCATAATGTAATAATCAGTCTGATAGTTGGTATGGTTTTTTTATTTGCCCCGGCGGGTTTTTGTCAGGATCAGGTGACAGCGGCACAATGGACACAGCTCGTCGAGCAGGTAGGTGTTAATGGAAACGTCAATTGGACCACAGGGGTTATTGAGGCTGTTGGCATAGGGGCACCTCCTGAGAAGTACTACGGAAAACCTCAGGCACGTCCTATGGCACTGAGGGCTGCGCAATTAGATGCCTACCGGAATTTACTTGAAGTAGTAAAAGGAGTACGTGTAACTTCTGTAAGTTATATGGGAGATTTTGTAACAAAGAGTGATGAAGTAAGGACAGAAGTTTCAGGATTGGTCAGGGGGGCTCAGATAGTCAAAAAAGAGTACCTTTCTGATGGTACGGTTGAAATGACCATGAGAATGTCACTGAGTGGCGCCCTCATGCAGGTAATCCTTCCCAGGGTTATCGAGGTCGAGAAGGCTGAAAAACCGGCTGTCGTGACACCGCCGGAACCCCCGGTGCAAGCAACTCCCCAAAAAGAGGAAGTTACTACTGCTCCTCCCGCACCGAAAGCCCCGGCAGGGGTAGTTTACACGGGTCTGGTGATAGATGCCCGCGGCATCCAGGCACGGCCGGCCATGTCACCTAAGATTGTTGATGAAAATGGTCAGGAAGTCTATGGTTCCATGCAGGTGGATCGTGAATTTGCGGTTCAGCAGGGCATGAGCGGTTATGCCAGAGATCTAACGGCGGCTCAGAGCAATCCACGGGTTACTAATGATCCGGTTACCGTTAAAGGATTGCGTACCGTTGGTACTGGCCGGTCCAGCATTATAATCAGTAATGCGGATGCCCAGATGATCAAATCTGCTGCTGAAAATCTTTCTTTCTTGAAGAAATGCCGTGTAATGGTTGTTCTGGATTGATTTGAGTATCGCGAGCCTAAAATCACAATTCGGAAGAGCATATAAGTACATGCAATTTATACATAAATGAGTAATTTGACCGCAACTGCCGGATAGAAGATAGTTGCGGTCTTCTGTATTTAGGAAGCTTAAATTTGTTTCGAAAAGGCTTTTTGCTAACTTGTCAATTCTTTGATGCTCAAACTAATCTGAAAGGACGGGTAGATGAATCCTGACAAAGGAAAGATAGTTGTTTTACCTGAGGATTTGACTAACAAAATAGCAGCAGGAGAAGTGGTGGAGAGACCTTCGTCGGTCGTGAAGGAGCTTGTGGAAAACTCTCTTGATGCTGGTGCGACGGATATCATCATTGAACTTGAAAAGGGTGGAAGGGAACTTATAAGGGTCATTGACAATGGAGAGGGAATAGGCCGTGAGGATGCTGTCCGCGCCTTTGAAAGATATGCCACGAGTAAGATATATAGTTTTGATGATATATATAAGGTTAAATCTTTTGGTTTCAGGGGAGAAGCTCTTCCCAGCATCGCATCGATTTCCAGGGTCGAACTGGTAACGAAAAGGAAGGAATCTTTGTCCGGAACCAGGGTAATGGTTGAGGGTGGGGAGCTTAAAGATGTTATGGAGACGGGGTGCCCGGTTGGCACATCTGTTTCTGTCAGCGATATATTTTATTCTGTTCCCGTTCGGAAAAAGTTTCTAAAAAAGGATTCTACTGAACAGGGGCATTGTGTTGATGTTATAACGAAGCTGGTTCTGCCGCATCCCGATGTCAGGGTAAAGGTTGTGGCAGATGGAAGGACGATTTTAAATATTCCGAGGACTAAAGATTTGGTTGAGAGAATTCCTTTGGTTTTAGGAAGGGATTTGAGCGGAAATGTCCTCTATGTGGAAGGAGAAAAAAAGAATATAAGGCTGAAAGGATTTATTTCCAGCCCCCGTTTTACCAGGTCAAACACAAAGAGGATGCTTTATTACGTAAATAAAAGAGTTATAAAAGATAGTTTTTTAAACCATGCCGTTATGACCGCTTACAG
>CAZYTP010000093.1:0-9711 GCA_964650385.1 uncultured Syntrophales bacterium
CTTTCTTCTCGTTCTCTCTGTCAATTTCCACCACCAGCGGTGTTTTGGGCGCAGTCCCCTCGCCCATCGCCTTACGTTCCAGGACAACGCCCTCGGCCTGTATAGATTCGACGAAGTCCATAAAGGCATTGGTGCCGACTACGCTGACCTGTTCGGGCACATCCCCCGGATACATCTTGCGAAGTCCACGCCCCAGCGTCTGTTCCGGGAGAATATTGCTCTTGGCTGAATAGGCGCGCAGTCCGACGATGGTGGTAACGTTGCGCACGTCCCACCCTTCCTTGAGCATCATCACGGAAATTATAGCCTTAAAGCGGTTGTCGGGGTCGTCAATCTCATTGGCCTGTTTACGTAAAGATTCCAGCACATCTTTGGCCTTGCCTGACTGCGCTTCGGAAATCTCGCCGTTGTTCTTTGTGTGGATAACCAGCACAGCGCCCTTTAAGTCGGGATAGTGGCCTTCCAAATATTCCGCTACGTCATCGCAGTTGCGGGTATCGTCGGTCATTACAAAAAGTATTGCCTTTTTGCCTACCTTTTCGTGCTCGGCATACGCCTTGCGCCATTCGATCACACCTAGATCAATGTAATCGGCATACTTTTCGGTGTATTTTGCGCTTTGACGCTCGTCCAGTTTTGCTCGGCTGGCAGCATCGGGCAGAACGGGATGTTTGACTACATTCTGCGAAATCGCCTCCACAAGCGGGTAATCGGCTACGGTCTGTACAAATATAGCACCGTTGTTGTGTTTCGGCGTTGCGGTTACATCAATCTGGAGAGAAAGGACAGCTTCTTTCTGTTTGAGGCGATTGTGTATGTCTTCGATGGATTTGAACCAGGCCATGCGCGGATCGTGGATGTGGTGAGCCTCGTCATTCAGGATCATCAGTTCGTCGATATCGCGCACGATCATGCCCAAATCCACCTTGGAATCAGTGGTCGCCCCGGTGGGCCGCTTGCCCAGGAAATAGTCCATGGTGTTTTCATCGTCTGGAGAAGGAGGAATATCGTTGCCGGTATAGACACGGTGGATATTGGTCAGGAAGATATTGCCGGTGGGTCTGGTGATGGTAACCTCGTCCTGCTTGTGCAGGGTGAGTTGAAAATCATCGCGCCAGTTGCGGCCGTCCACACCGTTGTCTGGAAGCACCGGGTCATCGAAAAATATGCGTAGTCCTTGAAAGTCTCGATAGACGCGGTCGAGCACTATGATGTTGGGCGTAATTACCAGGAAATTGCGTGCCAGTTGGGAGCCCTGCTCGTATAGTTTGTGAAAGAAACTCCACGCAAGCGCGAGGCTGAGCACCTTGGTTTTGCCGCTTCCGGTAGCCATCTTGACTACAAAACGCCGCCATGTCTCGTCGAACATACTTCCCGATACAAGGCCGCTCGCATCGAAGCGCATCATGTCGTGCTTATCCTGAACGCCTGCAACATCGTACAGGTAAACAATTGTTTCCAATGCTTCGCGTTGGGCGAAATAGTACTGAAACTGACTCATGGTTCCGTCGGATTGCTGGAGCATGTGTGGAGTATTGAACCACCAGTTGAGCAGACTCTTGCTGGTATCAGTCGCGCCGATGTAGCCGCCGCCCCGGAACTCCTTCACTCTCTTGCGCAGTTGCGATACAAGGGGCGGAATAAGCTTTTCCATACTCGTTTCCCGCAAGGCTTCATCGGCAGGGAACCAGCGGATGTCCGGATCGAGAATGGCGTGTGGTGAATCGGGGAAGTTTTTGTGTAGCGCCACTATTTTCCTCCTTCCAGCTTTTTAATGCCATGATCGTCGGTAAGAAGTTTCATCTGCTGAATGGCAATGGCGTTCAGCTTTATCAACCGGTCTTTCTGGGGCAGGCCTTCATTAATAAAAAGGGCATTGAGGTTTTCAAGATTGGATAGGCAGACCAGCTGGGAGACATTGGCATAGTCTCTGATATTACCTTTTTTGCCACGGTTGTTCTCACGCCATTCCTTCGCCGTCACTCCAAAAAGCGCCATGTTCAGCACATCCGCCTCCGTGGCATAAACCAGGTTCACCTGTTTTGGTGTGAGTTCCGGCGGGATCAAGTTCTCCTTGATAGCATCTGTGTGAATCCGGTAGTTGATTTTTGCCAGATTCCTTTTGATATCCCAGCCGAGCTGCTTGAATTCCTCTTCTTTAAGCCGTTGGAATTCCTTGATAAGATATATTTTAAATTGAGGGGATATCCATGATGCAAACTCAAAGGCAATATCTTTGTGCGCATAAGTGCCACCATAACGACCTGCTTTAGCAATGATCCCTATTGATTTTGTTTTTGTAACCCATTGTTTTACAGAAAGAATAAATCGGTTCAATCCGGCCTGATTTTTAATCCCCTCGAATTCGGGGGAATTAAAAATCGGATTATAGATTTCTTCCCAGATGCCCAAAAATTCGATGGTATTCTTATTTCGTAACCATTTTTCGATCAGCGCAGAGCCATTCTCCATATTGCGTACCATATCCGTTAAGGAAATATAATCTCGCTCTTTACCTATAAGAATGGTGATTTCACTGCCTTGAACTTCTATTTTCTTGCTTTTTTTAGCCATTTTATCCACCTTTAATTGTGGCAAATTCGCCATAATTGAATTTCCGGTATATCTCACAATTCGTGTCTATTGGCGTCCATCAGTGGTTCCCTATCAAGGACAGCGTGCGGGGAATCGGGAAAGTCAGGATGTAATGCCATAAATCACCTTTTTAACTTTTTGTTTGTTTTCTTAAAGAATCAATAGCTTCTTTTATGGCGTTTTCTTGTTTCTCTTTTGACCATTCATCCCAAAAATCAACAGTGGCACTTTGAGGTTTTATAGTTGGTTCGGCCACCTTAATTCTACTTGGCAATAAAGAAGCATCGCCAACAATTAACGCTTCCCCTATATCAAGGATGGGTAGCAGTTCCGCGAAATCCCCCAAGCTGTCAGGGAAAAGTCTTTTGATTACAGACTGGTCTTCCGCATTTGTTAGTCTCATCGCAATAAAATTATTACTTTGGCTCAAAACGGTACGATTAACATCTGCCGGACGTTGAGTTATAACAACTAATCCAATGCCATACTTGCGTCCTTCCTTCGCTATTCTTTCAAAATTCTTTAATGCAGATTCATCAACACTTGATGACGGTTTTTCTGAAATATACAGATGTGCTTCATCGCAAAACAATGCAATGGGATGCCTATCTTCTTTTTTCGTCCATTGCTGAATCGAAAAAACAATCCGTGCAACCAAACCTATAATCAAAGGTAGTATGTCGGATGGTACTTCGGAGAAATCAATAACTTTGACTCCTTTTGCATCATTTTCAAACCCCATCAATTTTTGTCCAAAATATTCGAACCATTCGTATTTTTTCAATTCTTCGTTTGAACTGAACAGGAAATTCAATCGCCTGTCAGTTATTTTTGTTTCTAATCTCTGAATAAATCTTGTTAATTTCCCATACAAAGGGCCTTGTTTCTCACTCCTGGCTCCTGGAACCATTTCGGTGTCAAGTTGTTTTAATTCGACCAAAACATTATTCAGTTCATATGGTAACGGGCTGTCTATGGTGAAATTGCTTAATAAATCGGTTTTATCTTCGCTTTTAAGTTTACTCTTCTTTGCTTCAATTACAGTTTCAAAAAAAGCTCTTGCCTGATTGGGTGCATTGTTATCACTCCTGTCAAGCATCATCGCTATCATTTCTTCATAAGTGAGCAGCCAGTATGGTAAGAATACGTTATTCTCAACATCCCCATCGCTTGGCCCTGCGATTCTCAAATGTTCGATAGAATCAATTTTATCAGCTAAATTCTTGTATTCACCATGAATGTCAAAAATTAACGCATTTGCAGACGGCAGTCCTACAACTTGCTCAATTAGCCTTGCTACCGTCCATGATTTACCTGATCCGGTACTTCCGACAATAACAGCATGCCGTTGGAAAAATTTGTTGCCATCCAACCATGCTTCGGCTTCATCATCCAAAGTATATTTCCCCACAGACAAGGGGTTTTGATTTCCTGAGGCTAATGAAGAAATTGCTTGCATGAATTGAGTTAGTTTCTCGCCGGTTATCACAAAACATTCGGCATTGATTTCAGGGACGGTTTCTAATGTTCGCTTAAACACATTTGGCTTCGTCCCTACTTTATCAATATGTGTTCCTATCAAAGTAACTTTCATTACATTTTCAATAATACTGCCATTGTCAGGCATGTCTTCTTCTATTGGCTCTGAGGATGTTTTTCTCATTATTTTAACAACTAACCCAATGAGAAATTGCCCGACTTTACTACTTCTTAACGCAACCAGTTGATTGACCTGTAGTCCTTTTAATTTTTCTTCATTTTCAACATGAACCACAACTGTTCCCGTATCTACACTTTCAACAGTTCCGATGGATTCTTCTGCTTTATAATCAAACATTGTCATAAAATTCTCCTCTATAGCCACAGGTTTAGAAACTCGCCCAACTGCCAGAAATTGCCGTCCATAGTCTCACTTTTGTATTCGTTGTTTTCGAAATAATGAAAGCAAGTGTTATTGTTTTCAGCATCCTCTAATACAATTGATTTGGCGGGATTTTCGAGCAATAGTTTTTTCCCTGATTCGGTTAGTTTTTTTACAATGGTTACAATCGGTCTTCCTTTTTGCTGTACCTGCTGAAACAATTTTGGCTGCACATGCTCGTCATTAAACCCATACCCGACACACAAGAAGCAGGAAGCCTGCATCAATGCTGTGTCAGCCTTATTCATAACAGTTCTGTATGGTTCAAGGTGTGTTTGCTGATATTTTACAACACCCGGCATGACAACTAACGGCACAGTATTTTCGGGAATCTCTTTAGCCAATGGAGACGAGAAAAAGAGACGGCTTTCTTGATCGAACCAATCTAACGAACCGTGTACTTTCCAAATATCCACTCTGTTCTGATTAGGATAATTTTGAAGATAGTTTTGCGTGAAACTTAAAAGATACCTCCCCGAAAAGCCTGTATAGATATTTGCTTCAGCTAAATCTGCGGCATATTCTGCAACTCTATCGTAGTTAGTTGTGATTACTTTTACATGCTTGGGATGTGATTGGAGTAATTTTGAGAACAAATCTTTAAGAGGAAAAATTCTCCCCGTTTCGTTGATCAATTTTTTATAATACTCTAAATCCTTCTGGTTAACAAACTCCCATGTACTGATTATTATTTTGTCAGTTAATGCAGGGGTTAATTGAGTCTCTTGAAGTGCTCTTTCCAAATCGCCTGTCCTATCCAATGCAGATAAAAATGTATCCCATTCATTTGAACCATCTTTGATAGCCCCCTTTAAATGGTCTGCAAGCTCCATCATTGATGGTAAGCCATAAGGAATCGTAGCTCCCGTTCCGAGTATAATAACCGGTTGTTTTTCCAGATACTTTTGTATTATTCTGGCAAATTCATCTCTTTTTTCTTCGAGGACACTCACACCGTCACCTCAACAATAGTCATCGTGTCGTTTCCGAAGATATCAACCACCTTGACCGCGAGCTTACGCCGCCCCGGCATGCATTCGTGGAAAACGCTCTTCAGTTCCAGCGACCGGTCTTTCTTCGTGCGGAAGGACTGCCACTCGTTCTCAAAGATAAAATCCCCCGTCCACCGTTCTTCCCACTCGCCGCTGTCCTCGTCTTTCACCCGGATGATCTCGCGCTTGCTCTCGAAATCGAAATCTACGGCCCAGTAGTCGATCCAATCGGTCCAGTTTTTTGTGAGCACTTCACGGTTGACAATGCCGTCCTTGTCTTTGCTCACCTTCACGATCTGCCCCTTTTCCACAACGATGCGACTGCCCTTATTCTTGAGAGCAGCCTCGGCATTGGCGATCGAGTCCTGCGAATAGAACACCGAAAAATCGGTCAACTCCACTGCCGCGCTGTTCTTCTTCACGTGCGGCCTGACCTCGATAAACGCCACATCATGGAACACCACCTGATTCTTCTCGACTGCCCGCTTATCGAACACATCGGCCGGGATGTACTTCGGCGCGATGTCGATCCCCTTGGCGCGTGCCTCATCCAACACATTCGGGAACAGTCCCATCTCGAATTCAAAACCCAAGATGTCCACCTTCGTAATATGCTTCTTGCGGCATTCCAGGATGATCTCTTCGACGAACAGGCGAGTCACCGGCAGGTTAACCGGACCGACAGCGACGAGCCGTCCGGCCTTCTTGCCGTTGAAACACGCGAAATTCTCCGCTTTTTCCGCCCGATAGGCACTCAGGATCAGATCAAGAAAGGCCGCTTCTTTCTCTTCGATCTGCTTTTGCTGCTGCTCCTCACGCAGGTTAGGGTTGACGCCGATATAATGCTGACGCTCGTATTTGCCAAGGTTGAGGATTTCAAAGGCTCGGTAGTCCTTGCCATCTTCTTTCAACTGCCGCTGCACGCCGATCATGCGCTTGCGGGTGGTGTGTATGGCAAACTTACCCAGGTCACTGACGATCCATTTACGTCCGAGTTTTTCGGCGACGGCTGCCGTGGTGCCGGAACCACAGAAAAAGTCGGCGACAAGGTCGCCTTCGTTGGAGGATGCCTTGATAATGCGTTCGAGCAATATGAATGGCTTCTGGGTTGGATATCCCAACGCTTCTTTAGCTGAATTGTTAATTTTGTCTAAATTCCAGACATCATCAACAACTACACCCTGTTCCATAACTTCATCAAGGTATCGTTCTATTCTTTGTCCACCACCTGCATCAGATAAGACATACTCGCGTCCATCGTCACTTATTCTGATTTTCTGTTTTCTGGCTTTAACATAAGCTTCCTTTGATTCCCAAGGCTCAAAGTAGGAGCTAAAGATAGGTTGGTCTGATTTTGCGTAGAAAAAAATGGTATCATGTCTTCGTTCAAAAGATGATGACAACTTCTTATTCCATCCGCTATAGTGCCAAGCTATTGCATTATTAAAATTTTCTTTCCCGAAAACCTCGTCAAGCACAAGTCGGATATATCCATTCACTCTCCAATCACAATGCACATAGATACTCCCATCCTCGGCCAGAAGGTCACGCATCAGTACCAGACGCTCGTAGATCATGGCGATGAAGGAATCCGCGCCCTTGCCCCAGGTATCGCGGTAGGCGATCTCTTCGAGGATGTTGGGCTTCTTGGTAAAGGTGTCGCCGCCGATCTCGATATCCATCGAAAAATCCGCGCCCACGTCGAAGGGGGGATCGATGCAGATCAGTTTCAGCCCTCCCTGGGCCTCGATCTCCTCACGCAACGGCCCGTTTTTCAGTGACGCGAGAATCAGCTTGTTGTCGCCCCAGATAAGTTTATTCGTCCAGCCCTTGAGCTGGCGGCCGCGCTCATCAAAAAGAGACAACTGTGCTGCTGTGTCCTCCGGTTTCTCCGCCCGCGGCTCGTCCACCTGCTCAATCACCTGAAACGGGAGGACGATGTTGCAGACCTCGCTCGTCTTGCCATTCCAGACCAGTTCCACCTCGCGTTTCTCCTCGAATAAGAGGAAACGGTATTTGTCCGGCAACGGTTTATCCGCTTCGATATAGCGGATAATCTCTTGCTGTTCCTGTTCGGTGAGTTTCGCCATTCAATTATCCTTTGTTCATCATTTTGCCTGTACGGCCAGAGTGCGGAGCTTGATTGAAAACATACCAATTCCTCGTCCTAGCAACTGCAATATTAAATCTAGGCTGTTCACAAAAAACAAAAGCCCCATCTCTCATTTTGAGAAACAGGGCTTTAAATGATCCGACCATAATCCCCCCCCTGTGGTTACAGCTGTTCAAAAGCACATATGTAGGATGCGTTCAAGATCAACAGAATACGCTAAACCACTAACGCCATTATGCTATTTTGTCAAGAAATATTACGGTGAGGCTTTCAAACGGTAATAGTCGATTTTTTCCGGAAATTATTCTGAGGACTCGTAGGTGAAGCCAACAATAATTTTCTTCCTTTAACCGAGTTCAGATATTCTCCATATACCTTGATCAAGACTATTAAAGCAGAAACTGCATACAGCTTTATTATTTTAATCTGGCAGGAATTTCTTGGAAGTTTTTAGTTCTTATTGCAAAGGGTGAACTCCAAATTACGCGGACAGATATTTTTCAAGTGCTTCACTTACAATTTTATTGAGATTGGAGCCTTTCGCTTTAGCAAATAACACTGCTTTGCGATGGAGATCACTGCCTGTACGAACATTGAAGCTGCCCTTAAAGGATTTTTCCGGGGTTTTCCTTTCTTCCGCGCAGAGCTCTAAATAATCGTCTACCGCCTCTTCAAATGCCTTACGCAGCCCTTCTACATCACAGCCTTCATAACTTATAAGACTACGAATAAATTCTATCTTACCATGAAAGACGCGATCTTCGTCGCTATAATGAACCGAGCCATGATATCCTTTGTAACTCATCATATCTTTCATAATAAATTCTCCTTTTTAAGAACCTCTAAAATATCATCAATTATATACATTTTGAGGGTATTTCCTGGGTGTGGTTTATGTAAAGTGATCGTTGCAGCTGTCGGATGGACAAATCGCCTTCTCGAACCCCCGGTCTTCCCGGACTTTGCCTGTTTATAGCCAAAAGAACTTAACAATGCTGCAAGTTCACCCCATGTAAAATCCTTTGGTCGCTGTTGTAATCGTGCCAATAATTTATCTTTGCGACCCATAAACCACCTCTTCTTGGAGAGAGTTTATAAGAAATGTCCTAAAATAGCAACTATTTTTAGTTGCAAGATTATCGAGATAAAGTGTGAAAATAGAAAAATAGCTGACTTAAATGGCAAACAGTTGCAAGAACCACAGAAGCAATAAATCTGGACACATAATAAGGTTTGTTTTAAAGAGGTTGTGCAATTTCCGGTATGTTAGGTTGTTTGCATGGCGTTTCCTTGACGCTCAATCCCTCCCGATCCTGTGATAAATAATAGCAGACAGTAGATAAAGGATAAGGGCAGTAAGCACCACCGATTTGAAACCCCATTCAATGGCGATCATGAACTGCCCCTTTTACCGGTGAGATGGCTACGACAAGAAAAACCAGTACCGATATTAAAATTATTTTCCAGCAATTATTCATTTTTATGATATTATAACCCGTGCTTATCCTTGCTTTAATCCATCAAGCAGGGGGTAAAATGTTTTATAAAGTTGCTGCGGATTTTGTTATTGTCATCCACTTTATGTGGATCGTATTTGTGATACTTGGGTTCCCGGTATTTCTCTGTCTCAATCTTTCCAGATGGAGGCTGATTCATCTGACTGCTCTAATTACAACTATCATTATGCAGGTTACACAGACTATTTGTCCATTAACCTATCTTGAGGCTTATCTGAAATCGAAAAATATATCGAATGCCGTCTACCCCGGCTCCTTCATAATAGAAAGAATAGAGGATATAATCTATGTCGAAGATTTAATAACGCTTGAGAGAATTACCTATCTCACAACAATTTTTTTCATGGTCGTTTTGCTTTCCTTCTGGTTCAAGCCGGTTAAATTGAAGCGGGAGGAAGTGGAAAAGTGAACGTGGTCAAGAAAATAAATATCTCATATAGTGCTTTTATATCAAGATATAACAAGAGAGTTGTTAACGTTCGGCAATATAAGGTTTGATGCACTCGTAAAAAGTCACCTTTTGTCACCCTGAATTTATTTCAGGGTCTCTAACTTGCTGAAATGATTAGATGC
>CAZYTP010000094.1:0-9448 GCA_964650385.1 uncultured Syntrophales bacterium
TTGAAAACCGTTAACCGAAAGGTTCGCGGGTTCGAATCCTGCTCCCTCCGCCATAAAATTAAAGTGATGAGTGAACAGTAATTAGAACCCAACAAAAAGATTGTTTGATTTGATATAAAGAAAAGTAACGGAGAGATGGCTGAGCGGCTGAAAGCGATCGCCTGCTAAGCGATTGTACGCCTCAAAAGGTGTACCGGGGGTTCGAATCCCCCTCTCTCCGCCATTTTCTTGCAATTGGTGTGCGCCCATAGCTCAGCTGGATAGAGCGTCGGACTACGAATCCGAAGGTCGAAGGTTCGAATCCTTCTGGGCGTACCAATTAAATTGAGGGGTTAGTCAATAATGGCTAACTCCTCTTTTTTATTTTGCTAACCTATAGCTAACCTTTTCGTTATTTGGGGGGTTATTTGGCGTTAAAAAAGAAATAAAGTAAAAAAATAGAAAATGTGATATGCGGGGAGAGAAGGAGAGGTGATGCAGAATGGGAATCGGAATCCCCGAGTTGATAGTCCTGTTAATTCTTTTACTTCCATTTATTTTAATTGTGGTGCTTAGAAAACATTACCCGAATCACCTGTGGGTAGGCATCGCCCTCTGTTTGTTTTTCGGCGGCATCGGCCAGTTTTATATTCCCAAAGGTGGATGGTATTTCTTGGGGTTGGCTCTTATATATGTATTGTTAAATGCGGTAACACACAATCCCGCGAGTTCAATGATGATTGCAAATTCTATATCGGTACCGGTTATCTGGTGGAGATTTTCAAAGTTGAGCAATGGGATATAAGCAATGTGATTTATGTGGATTTTAGGATGAAGTAATGGAAACCTTTAAAGATCTGTTCGTGAATAAAAAGTATCGAAGTGGAACGTTTTTATTTATTGGTGGTATTGTTATAGGTTGGGCTGCTGCAACGAAATTTTATACAGGAAAGGAAAGTTGGAGCCTCGTTTTGATTCCTGTTTTGATTTTTGTTTATACTTTGATATCATATAGGTTCCCGCAAGACAGGAGGCAAGACAATGAAAGATAGATTCAAAATAATAAGTATTGTTTTGTTCTTAACCTTTCTTTCGTTATATGCTTGGAACCTATTTCTTTACGATAAGTATGGGGGAATAGGCCGATATCAGGCACAGACAGCTATAGGCAAAGGAGTTATCGATACCAAAACAGGTAACCTTTTTATGCCTGTTCGCCCATCATCAGCCTTAGATGCAGAACGTTGGTACTCCATAGAACCAATCACCTTAGAAAAGGAAGGGAACACGTTCCGATTATTAGACCGTGGGAGAGCACTCATGAAAGCTGGATTTACAACGAAAGAGGCTTTAGATTTTGTACGCCTCCTTGAATCACGTAGAACAGGGAGAGAAAGACGAAAAAGGCCCAAAACCGGCCTTACAAGAAAAGAACTACTAAAGAGTCACATGATGGAACAGAAGGAGGCAGAACTGAAGAAATAAAGGAGTAGTCACAACCATTCATAACCAAACTGCTGTGCTGCTAATATCGAGGAAAAATGGCTCGCATGTTCGGCTTCTTTTCGCAACCGGTAATATGTCTTCCAGTGCATACCCTTCGGCTTGTCGGGAAATGGCGCCCACAAATCATCACCGCCACCAAGACGCTTTCTGATTGACCTTGATTTCTCCATTAACCGTTCGTAGCATTGTACCTGCTGGCTGGCATATGTGAGATTATAGCAGTGACGGCATAAGAAATATTTGCCAGCTCCGTATAAGATGGCTACACGCCGATTGCAGTGTGGACATAAAAACCATGTTCTTTTACCGCCATAATTACAGAGTGTCCAGTCAAACAAGATTACTTGTTCAACATCTTCCCATTCCCCATCATGCGGACGGTTCCGGTAATTGAGAACCATGCGGTCTATTTCCATGCGATAGCGAATAGCGCCGGTTTGTTCATCACGGCATGACCATGATAATACGCCAGCAACGCCGGATCGTAGGCGCCCTTGCTTTTTCAGCCACCGAATATCAATCCTGTATTGTGATGCAGTTGTTCTTTTAGCATTCCACCTGTACCACCAACCTGAACCGCTTCCGCCCATTTACGAAGCTCCTTGTATTTTATCGAAATCATTAAGTAAAATTTACCGTTTTACAGGCGCAAATAAGCTAAAACAGTTAATATAAAAGCATTTTTTCTGTACTGTATTATGGGTAAAAATTAACTCATCTTTTCAAAGACAATTCTGTCCGTTGTCTGCCTTGATCTCATATCGGTGAAAACGTTTTGAGTCTTGCTGATAATTGAATGTGCCTTTAACTTCTTTTTGCTCGGTCATAATAAACCTCCTCGTTATATTTGTAACTGCCGTACAAATTCCCAAAGTCTTACTTGCTCTTTAAATTCAGTTTCTTTTACTTGTTCTAAAAGCTGTAAGGAGTTCTTTTGCATCATGCTCTCTTTTTTATGTCTGCCAATTCAATCGCCGGATTTTTCTGACGTCTATAGTATATCTTCAGACTGGCCGGTAAACTTTCTCCGCTTCAGACATAGTGAGCGGGTGTTTTGGCCTCAAATTTGCCATTTCTCCCCCTCCCTTGCAGGTTGTATCGTCCAGTGCCCTTTCGCGCCGGATTCTTTCCCATGCGGTAAGGATGCACTGGACATGATATCGTGTCACATTCAGAAACAAGGTCACTCCTCCCACCCATGCACTCCAGACAAAACTTGCGGAAAACCTTGACGGATATTCTTTTGTTTCCCATCCGATATTCATAAAAGGGACACAGCTTGCCGGTAGCATAGACTATATATCCCCCGCATCCTTCTACATCCTTATCTGACCTTGACTGGATGCAGTAATGACACCAGTTATGGACTGTTTGTTTTGGGGTTTGCTTTTCTTGCCGCTCTTCAAGTTTCATGGTCAGTCTCCTCAATTCAGAAACGCTTTATCAACGACAGCCTGGAAGTCTTTTAATTTTGCTACGCCCTTTAGGGCAGCCTGCCTCACTGCTTCTATTCGCCGATCAGGTATCAGCTCCCCGCTTTTGTAAGTCTCTCGTACCTTCTTCACACTCCCCTGGTATATTGCATCCATGACCTGTATAAGGCTTTCCTGTCTGGCTTCCGGTGTGCCTTGAGGGTAAGGGTTGCGGTAGATAACGTTCTGTAATTCGGCCATGATGTCCTGCTTGTTGGCTTTGATAAAACTTACTATCTCAGGGGTTACTTTCTCACGGGGTGCAACTCGTAGTTTGTCACCGGCAATCCATATCGTTAAACCTCGATTTTGTAGAAACTCAAAGTTCAACATAATCACCTATCTCCTCTTTGCTATCAAAAACTCTCTCTACCCGGTTTTCAACCGTCACACCGTCACATTCCTTTACTGGCGTGGGGTTCCAAAGATTTGCAACCGTAACATCACTTGCTTGTGTTACACTTTGAAATCCCCGCAGTCCTTTTGCCGGCGTGGGTTGTGACGTTGTTACGCTTTGAACAGGAGGGGTAGGGGGTAAATATCTCTCAAAGACTTCAACAAACTGTTCCAGAGTATAGCCCTTAGCTGTCTCGCCACCTATTCGTATTGTTTTTGAAAGTATTGCAAACGGTTTCAAAAGGCGTGCAAGACCATTTTGTGTAATAGACTTCCCTCTACGCCAATCGCCCCAGGGATGATCTTCAATCACAATCAATTTTTCGACAAGCTCTTTTGAGCTGATTTTGTCCCGCGCCTCAAAAATCCCTTTGATGTCTCTTAAGAGGGTTTGTTTTATCGTGTCCTCATCTGATACCTGCTCGATATCAAGCATTGCTGTGCGTGCTCTGTCCAGCCACTCTCCCCCTGCAAGTTTCGCAATACTAAGTAGTGGTAACCAGTTGTCAGTTGCTCTATCATTGCTGGTTTCCGGTATTGCAGGTGAAATACTTTTCAAGGTTTCGGTGTTATCAATCGCAAAACGTTTAATCATGCGCCGTAATTTCAAATGTTCATCATCAAAACCAATTGACACCTTTGTCACCTTCTCCGAAGTGGTCTTGCGCTTCATTCTAAGAGAAATAGACCTGTCTCTTAGGGTGTCCGGTAAGCTGCCAATTAGCGATATAGCTTTAGGCCCCCAAGTAGAAAAACATTCAACTTCTAATGTGTTTAGATTCGTGCGGATTACGAAGGCGGATTTTCGTGTGTGTCCGCTGTTTACTATACCTCTCAATTCTTCATTGTCTTTCAAGAAAGTATCGGCCTCGTCAATAAGCAGGCAAGGCCTGTGCTTCTCAATTGTTCTGAAAATAGCAGAAGGTGTTATATTTGAAGCTAACAGTGGTTTGTTTGTAAGACCAGCAAGAACTTCAAGAAGGGTCGTTTTCCCGCAACGTTTTTCCGGTGACGTAACGGCAAGTATGGGCAGAATCCTGAAAGAGTCGTAGCAATAGGTTAAAACTATCCACAATGTCCCCGCAAGAACGGCAGACGGGTCTAAAACAACATGTTTCTTTATGGTGTCGTGTAAAGAATGGAGAATCTCGCAGCCGTTTACGGGTGTTTCCCAGGGTTCGACATCTTCGGTGATTGACTTTTTTTCTGATTGCTTTTCTCCCTGATCTTTGGATTGTTTCTCACGTTTTTTCACATCTGAAAACAGTGTGTGCTTAAGTGATATCCTTTTCAGGTTTTCAAATTCTTCAATACCATGCTCGCATAAGTAATCATCGAGCTTTCCCAGGCTTTCAGGCACGGGCAGGCACACAACAGAAACGCTGGCTCCTCTTTGCTCAAGCATTGTACCCAGACGATAGACGGCTTTTTTTATCTCCAACTTTTTCTGAAAGTCTGAATCCGGAACAAGCTCAGCTTTTCTATCAATCCACTCAATAGAATCAAAGTCATCGATCAATTGAGATTTGCCGTTCTTGTCCTTAACAGCAAAGTTCCAGATACCACCCAGGGCAATACAATTAAGTCCTTCCTGCGTAGCCTTTAAGGCCTTTTTCTCCCCCTCGGTTATCAAGATTAGGTCTTTGTCTGCATCAAAACCCGGCGGTTTGTATAAGGCAATTCCAGAACCTTTCGGCTGAAAATACTTTTGCGCTCGGGTTTCGCCTTTTTTCTTGTAAGGCGGGAACAGCTTGTATCGAGTAAAATGCGTCCCCGGATACGGAAATGCCAATAGCGAATCGATCGGAATATCCCACCCAAAGGTTTTATTTATCTGCCCGGGCGGTACAGTATAAATTCCTGCCGCCATCATAGTTTCATCGGACAGACCGGAGTTCTTTAAATCGGCCACGTGATCAGGATGCAGACTATTCATTTGTCACCCTCCGGCAAGGAATCGGCTGTTAGGACAGGGTTCCTTCGGAACCACTCGTCAAAATCCATTACGGCATAGAATATCTTCCGAGAAACTCGATAGTACTTCGGGCCTACTTTACGGTACCGCCAATTAGCTAGTGTTCCCGCAGGTATTCCGTAAATCCTCTCTGCCTCTTGTGGTGTCATTGCGACCTTCGGTGTTTCTACTCTTTGTTTAATCATTTTTATTAACCTCCCTTTACTTAAGGAAGTGGTAATTTTCGGTTACCATGTGGTACTTTTCAGTTACCATTTAAAAAACCACAAAAAAGGCCTACAGAAACTCTCCTGCAAGCCTTAAAATGTTCTACTATTGGATAAATTCTACCAAAAGATATCCCATTTAATGGGGTCATTATTGTCGGGGGTGTAGACACAATGAACCCCGCGACTGATATGGTCCTTCAGATAACTACTAAGAGCGGGAAACGACTTTGCTATATATCTGTATCCCTTGTTAATTTGATTTTTAATGTTCTGTCGCACTTTCTCAACTTCCGGTTTAAGTCTTCTATGTTTTTTAATATTGGGCTTGTTATCTTTTGATAACCCAACTTCCAAACCATAATTATTTAAAAGATGTTTTTTTAAATTTTCCCACTCTTCCCGGGTATCAGACTTTTTCATTTCATCACTGCCTGCGTCGGCGGCTTTCAATTTTGACGCTGTATTGTTTATAATCTCTTCAAATTTGTCAAAATCATCTTCAGAGAGGTCTATGTCATAGGAAGAAGCATCTATCTCTTCTAGAGACACATATTCTTTGGCTGTCGAGTTATACGCATTACCCAAATTGTCGGAATTGTCACCTTTAACGGCATTCTTTAAGTCCAGAATATGAATTTGTTTATTTGGATTATCAAGCAAGTGTATAATATAGCGCAACATTTCATTGTCTTTGAAAGCTGTCCATTTCCCGGTAAATTTGACAATCCAGATATTTCCGCGTCTCAAGAAAAGATTGTCCTTCCCCCTGATACTGGGTTCTAACATTTCAATTATATTTGTGAAGCTAGGGATATCGCCTATCTTGATTTTCCATTCTACTTCCTTCAGCAGCCATTTTTTAAAGAGTTCCATGTCTTCCTCTATAAGCCTATCTTCCATGAAAGGAAGCTTTCTTAACTGCTGAAGGGTCTTTTCTGAGGGACCCCATTCAGGAATTCCTGTTAATTCATTATTCTGTAATAAGAACCCCAAGAGTTTCTTTCTCCCGGATGAAATATATTTCCTACTTTCAAGCTCTTCTCTTGCCCCCTCTTTTAAAACTTCCAGTATCTTTGCATTTTGCATTTTTATTCTTTTCATATCTTCTTTTGATGGGACTTTCATTATCCATATACTCCTGTTAGTGGTTTTGTAGAAATGAAGGAAGATCCCACAGGAAATGCTTTTTACTCTACAATCGGCACCCCTTCATATTATCTTACTACTGACACAATGCCATTCCTCTTAAAGGCTTTTTCTAAATTCAGTGTTGCCCTCCTTTTCTGGTCCGGCATCAGGTGCGCGTACTTTATCGTCATGGCAAGACTCTTGTGACCAAGAAGTTCCTTTATGGTAAGGATTGGTTCACCCTGCAACGCAAGCCAGGACGCAAAGGTATGCCTCAAAGAATGAAAGGTTATCTTCTGCCTTCGGTCTGTTATGCCTTCGTTAAAGCCAAGACTTTTTATTACTCCATGAAATGACTTAGACACAGCGTTGACCTTATTCCCGTTCCTGTCCTTAAAGATATACTCATTCGGTAAAATCGGCATATGTTCAAGAAGCATCTCTTTGACGGCTTTGGTCATGTATGCCTTGCGGTTTTCTTTGTTCTTCGGATCAGCAATATTGATCAGCTCGTTCTCAAAGTCTAAGTCCTGCCCTTTCAGGTTGAATATCTCGCCAGCCCTAAGCCCGCAATGAAGGCTTAATAAGGTCATGTCATGTAATTGTCTGGAAGTCCCGAACAGTTCAGTTAAAAGCAAGTCAGCCTCTGCATGTAATAAAAAACGCTGTCTCTGGTTCTGTACTATAGGCATCTTAACACCCTTGATGGGGTTCTCCCCCTTGTACAGTCCCCACAGGACAGCCTTATTAAACATCTCCCTGAAGATTACCAGGATATGTTTTACAGTAGCCGGAGCAAGACCGTCTTTTGAAAGGTCTGCCTTTAGTCTTTCAAGGTCGAAAGAGGATATCTCGTTTAAACGCTTAGCACCAAAACATGGACTCAAGTAATTTTTATACCTACTGACTTCATCACGGCCCCCGCGTGTTTTGTTTTGCTCTGCCCAAGTTAAATATTTAGCAGCGACATCCTTGAAGTAAGGCGCTTTCTTTTTCTGCTTTGGCAACTCTTGACCATGACGAATAGTCCTTAGACGATCACCTCTTATCTGGCTTGCCAGCTTTGCCGTGTATCCTTCGCTTGACCAGCCCACTTTTTCCCATATCAACTTGCCGTCAAGCTTATAGGCAATATCAAAGCAAATATCCGGCTTACCGTTATGGCTTTTTACGCTCGACAATCGCTCATAAACACCTGTATGTTTCGTGACAGCTCTTTTCATTGCTTTACCCCTTCCGGATCATGTTATTACAACTTTTTGGAGTCCGCACGGTATGCTCTTGCTAACCTATAGCTAACCCTTGCCTTCATGTTGAGTGACTTTCCGTGAAGATGTTTTTCCATAACGCCTTTGCAAGTAGCTTAAATTAAACGTTGAATGATGTCAAGTGATATTTTGTTAAGAAGTGTGAAAAGGGCTAAAAACGGACTACGAATCCGAAGGTCGAAGGTTCGAATCCTTCTGGGCGTACCAATAAAATCAAGGGGTTAGCTAAAATCGGTTAGTCCCCCCAACTGAACTCTAACAATCTCGTAAAAAGTCTTAAAATGTGTCATTTGTCATCCTGAACTTGTTTCAGGATCTCACTTGTTTCAGCATCCAAATATTTCAACAAGTTAGAGACCCTGAATGATCCTGAAATAAGTTCAGGACATGATTTTGGGTGACAAAAAACGGCTTTTGTAAAGTGCGTCAATTCTGTTACCAGCCTCAATTTCTCCAGCGATGTATCGCCTGCCTTAACTTTTCAAACCTTACAAATTATTGTCTGAAGACATGGCAAGACAGCAAGAAATCCCTTGCAGGAATTTACGCATAAGCTGTATACGATTGGATATATAAATTGGATATTAGTGTCATGTCAACGATACTCTGTCATTTCGAAGGAGTCTTCACGACTGAGAAATCTTAAATTTCTTCCTGCGGCCGAAATGACATTTCTTGATTGACACGACATTAGCCTGTTTTCTTCTTTTAATTCCGGCTTCGAGCATAGGAAGAGAAATTTTGCTTTCAAGAGGTGGCTTATGAAAAAGGATGATTTAAAGGATTTTATTCCTTTAATCGGTGTAATCTTTATCCTGCTTGTGGGCATGGCTATGGCAGGGTGCGCGATTCCTCAAATTGCGTTGGATGACGGGTCCGCGCCGGAGCCCATAGACCTCCGCCTCTGTTATGACTGGGGACGACCACCGTCCACGAGCACGAGTGACTTAACAGCGAGCTACTTCTACGGGACCGATGGTCGCCTGGTGTTTGAGTTGGTATCTAACGCACACAACAATCTAAGCGATTGCGACATTCTCGTCAAGCTCCAGGGCGAAGGTCCAGTCTATTCTCACTACTCGAAGAAGAGGCTGATGGTAATTGGAAGGCCGTTTGACTCGGACATCACCTTCCCGAAAGCCGCAAGGAAAATCTATCTGGCATTCCAGAAGGGATCACCGCTCTACCAACAGGTCGTACAGGAGCGCGAAGCCTACCGGAAACGTAAAGAAGCACTCGCCAGCCAGCCCGTCCAGCCCGCGACTCCGGGGGCAATCTCAAGGGAGGACATGGAGACGCGGATTATCAAATCTGATGTAAATGAACTTCCATCAGTCAAAGCAAAGCCAAACCAGAACGCTTATGCCATCGTCATCGGGGTTGAAAAGTACCGCCAGAAACTCCCCAAGGCTGATTATGCAGACAATGATGCCAGGATTATGGCAGAGTATCTCACGAAGGTCATGGGCTATCCTGAAGAGAATATTGTAATGCTTATAAATGATCACGCGGCCA
>CAZYTP010000095.1:0-9369 GCA_964650385.1 uncultured Syntrophales bacterium
ATGTGAGGAAAGAGATTGGTCCCATTGCCACACCTGAGAAGATACAGTGGGCGGACGCTCTTCCCAAGACGCGAAGCGGAAAGATTATGAGGAGGATTCTAAAGAAGGTTGCGGCGGATGACGTGGCTGATCTGGGGGATATAAGCACCCTGGCAGATCCTTCTGTTGTACATGTAATCGTTAAAAATAGACTGTAAGTAATGTGAAAGGAGGAGAATGTGCATATAGTTGCATGTGTGAAACAGGTTCCCGACACAGAGACGCTGATCAGGGTAAAACCGGACGGATCGGGAATAGAAGAAAGCGGTATTAAGTGGGTGATGAATCCCTATGATGAATTTGGTGTTGAAGAGGCTCTGAGGCTGAGAGAAAAGCATGGAGGAGATGTCACCATAGTCTCCGTTGGCCCTGCAAGGGTAGTGGATACGATACGAGCTGCCCTCGCAATGGGTGCCGAAAAAGGTATACACATCGATAATCCTTCTTCAGAGATGGCTGATGCCTACACAACTGCAACTGCTCTGGCAGCTGTCATAAAAGACATACCCTATGACATTATCTTCTGCGGCCAGAGAGCGATTGATGACGATTCCGGACAGGTCGGCTCTGTTTTAGCAGAGCTTTTGAATATTCCTCAATTGACTATCGTAACAAAGGTTGACGTAGAAGACAAAACCGTCAGGGTTGTCAAGCCGATTGAAGGTGCCCAACTTTTAATTGAATCCACGCTTCCATGCGTAATAACCACGCAGAAGGGATTAAACGAACCACGTTATGCTTCCCTTCCCGGTATTATGAAAGCCAAAAAGAAACCTATTGATGTCAAAGATGCAGCAGCACTTGGCGTACCTGCCGATTTCAAGGCAAAGGTTGTAAAGATGCTGCCTCCTCCGGAAACACCTCCCGGAAAGGTTATTGAAGGTGATGATACCTCCGTGAAGGCGGCAGAACTGGTCAGGCTGCTCAGGGAAGAAGCAAACGTGATTTAAAAGACAGGAGCCAGAATACAGAAGACAGAATGAGAAAACCAGCCAAAACTTTTCAGGACCTTTTAGTATGGCAAAAGTCGCATCAGTTTGTCCTTGAGGTATATAGACTAAATATATGAATAGTCTCAAAATAAAATAAGATGCACTCGTAAAAAGTCAAATTCTTGTCACTCCCGCGCAGGCGGGAGTCTATAACACCTTACAATAACTGGATTCCCGCCTACGCGGGAATGACAGAAAGGAACGAAATCCGACTTTTTGCGAGTCTGTCAAAATATGAAGGAGAACAAGGATGGCAAAAGGAGTATGGTTAGTTGCAGAACAGAGAGGCGGAGATTTCCGTAAGGTAAGTTTCGAAATCGCCAGTACGGCAAGAAAGCTCGCAGACGAGCTGGGAGAAGAAGTATGCGCCATTCTGCTGGGTTACGGTATTGAAGGAATTGCAGGGGAATTGGGAGAGTATGGTGTTGACAGGGTCTACGTGGCGGACGACGCTGTTTTTGAACAGTATACCACGGATGCCTATTCGGCGGCTGTTGGAAAAGTAGTAGCGGAAAATGATCCTTCTATTCTTCTTCTTGCTGCTTCAGTCCAGGGGAAAGATCTCTCGTCGAGACTGGTTGGTAAATTAGCCACCGGTATGGCTACAGATTGTGTTGATCTAAAGATCGTGGATGGTAACTTGGTTGCTACACGACCGATGTATGCCGGCAAGTGTTATGCGGAAGTAGCGGTCTCGGGGACTCCGCAGATGGCCTCTTTGAGACCGAATGTGTTCCCGGTGGTTGAAAATAAAAAGGCCGGCGAGATCGTGAAGTTTGATCCGTCCCTCAATGCCGGTGAACTGAGGACAAAGGTTCTGGAAGTACAGAAGGATTCAAGCGGCAAGCTTGACCTGACAGAGGCCGATATTATCGTATCGGGTGGCCGGGGAATGAAGGGCCCGGAAAACTACACGATAATCGAGGAGCTTGCAGATAAGCTCGGTGCTACTGTCGGTGCATCAAGGGCGGCCGTGGATGCCGGGTGGAGGCCTCAAACGGATCAGGTAGGACAGACGGGAAAGGTCGTCTCTCCCAATCTTTATGTTGCCTGTGGTATCTCCGGGGCGATCCAGCATCTGGCAGGTATGAGTTCCTCTAAATGCATCGTAGCGATAAACAAGGACCCGGACGCACCCATCTTTAAGAAAGCTGATTACGGTATCGTCGATGACCTCTTCAAGGTCGTACCTGAAGTAACGAAAGAGGTAGAGAAATTGCTCAAGAAAGAGGAATAGAAAATTTCATGATATAAAAAACTGATGCATTCGCAAAAAGTCATAAACTGCACCATTTGTCATCCTGAACTCGTTTCAGGATCTCACTTGTTTCAGCATCTAATCATTCCGATGAGTTAGAGACCCTGAAATAAATTCAGGGTGACAAAAAAAGACTTTTTACGAAACTTTCAAAACTGTGAATGGTGTTGTAAAAAATCGTAAATTGTGTCATCTATCATGCCAGGTATGCTTCTCAGGGCCTGAACTGGCCCTGAAACAAGTTCACGGTAATAAAAAAAAGGCTTTTTGCGAATCTGTCAGAACGTAGGAAGGAGGGTAAAAATGTCCCTGGAAGTCGATATTGCTGTTATAGGAGCCGGGGTTGTTGGGCTTGCCATAGCTTCCGAATTAGCCCGGGAAGGAGTCTTTGTTCTCGAAAAAAACGAGTCCTTCGGGCATGAGGCCAGTAGCAGGAACAGCGAGGTAGTTCACGCCGGGATTTATTATCATGAGGATTCTCTTAAAGCAAAGCTCTGTCTCGAAGGAAATATTCTCCTCTATGAGTTTTGTGCCAAGCATGGCGTCGGATGTAAAAGAGTGGAGAAGATTTTCTCAGCTGTTGAAGAAGGTGAAATGGAGGGGCTTGAAAAACTTTATAATCAGGCCAGGAAAAATGGAGTCGAAGGTTTAAGATTCATTTCGAGGGATGAGCTTAAAAAACTTGAACCGAATGTAGAAGGAATAGCCGGAGTTCTATCTCCTCCTTCGGGAATTGTTGATTCTTACTCGTATATGAAGGCACTATATAACAAGGCAAGCGAAAAGGTTGATTTTGTTTTCAATTGCGAAGCGATCGGAATAGAAAAAATAAATTCAAAATATAAGGTTACGATAAGTGATTCTGAAGGAATTTCTTCTTTTACCACACCTATTCTAATAAACGCTGCCGGCTTGCACGCCGAAAAGATAGCTGAACTCGCCGGAACAGATATACCTAAGACAGGGTATAAGACGTATTTGTTGAAAGGCGATTATTTCAGCATACAGCCAAAAAAGTGGGGATTGATAAAAAGGCTTATCTACCCTGTTCCGGGGAAAGTCGGCGTAGGGATTCATAACTGTATTGCCATCGATGGAAGGGAGAGACTTGGCCCCGATGAGTACTATGTCGATCAGATAGAATACTCGGTCAATGCAAACAAAAAGCAATTGTTCTACGATTACGCAAAAAACCTTTTCCCTTTCATTGAAATTGAAGATTTGGAACCAGAATCTTCCGGGATACGGCCCATGCTTCAAAGCCCTGGGGAATCCCTCAAGGACTATGTAATAAGGCATGAAGAGGACAGAGGTTTTCCGGGATTGATTAACCTTATCGGCATAGAATCTCCGGGTCTTACCTCTTCACTCGCTATCGGAAAGTACGTAAAAGGGATAGTAAAAGAGATTTCGGGATAAAACGAACAGGAGGGAAATGGTCCCCCCTTATCCTATCCCTGCTAAAGGGTGGTAAGGGGGGATTTTATATAAGGTATTATGGAACACACGGCAAGACAAATTTTCACCACAGGGCATGAAGGAAGAGAGATTTTCTGGAATGCCCACAGTTTTGAGATTGCGCTCTATCTTTTTTCCGTGATCGCAATTGCAGTCTTTATCATTGGCATATACAGGCGATGGCAGATGTGGACCGCCCTGGGCAAGGCTGAAAACAGAAATGACAATACGGGCGAAAGAGTAAAAGCTCTTATCATCAACGGTTTTTTGCAGATAAGAACATTTAAGGATACCTATCCGGGGATTATGCACGGATTGATATTTTTTGGATTTGCCGTACTCTTTTTTGGATCGGCTGTTGACGCAATTGAGGCCCATATAGGACTGCCTTTTTATCATGGATCGTTTTACCTCTGGCTTTCACTTGCCCTGGATATTTTTGGCTTGTTTGTTGTAATCGGCATAATACTCGCCATCGAAAGGAGATATATAAGAAAGGTCGACAGGCTTGACAACACCCTTGATGATGCGTTCTCCCTTATTCTGATACTCGGCATAATTGTCACCGGTTTCATCGTTGAGGGGCTGAGGATCGCCGTTACCCAACCGTCGTGGGCTGTCTGGTCTCCTGTCGGGTATCTTCTGGCAGAGATTTTTAACAGTATAAATACGGAGACTCTCGAATCCCTTCACAAGGTCACATGGTGGTTTCACACCTTCACAGCCTTAGGTTTCATCGTTTATATCCCTTACTCCAAGATGGTCCACATCATTACGGCTCCCGCCAACCAGTACATGAAGTCGCTGAAACCTACCGGTGCACTTGAACCCATTCAGGACTTCGAAAATGCCGAGTCCTTCGGTGCAGCTCAGTTAGAGGAGTTTACATGGAAGCAGATATTCGATGCAGATGCCTGTACACGCTGCGGGCGCTGTCAGGATGGCTGCCCGGCTTATCTCTCCGGAAAACCGCTTTCTCCCAAAAAGCTCATTCAGGATATTAAAGGATACTGGATGGAGAGGGCACCTGTCGTTCTTAAGGCTAAGAGGGCCGCAAAAGAAGGGGAGGATCCCCGGATACCGGAACCGGAAAAGGCGCTGCTCGGCGAGGTCATTGATCTCCATGAATTGTGGGCCTGCACGAACTGCATGTACTGTATGGAGCACTGCCCCGTCTATATCGAGCATGTACCCAAGATTGTCGACATGAGGCAGTATAAGGTGTTGATGGAGGCGGACTTTGCTCAGGAGCTGCAGTTGACTTACAGGAATATGGAAAATAATTCGAATCCCTGGGGTCTCGGTGCACATATGCGCGGAGATTGGGCCAAGGAGATCGGTGTAAAGACCCTCTCGGAAGATCCCGATGTCGAGTATCTCTACTATGTGGGATGTTCCGGATCTTTTGATGACAGGGGCAAGAAAGTAGCGGTTGCCTTTGCCAGGATTCTCAAGGCAGCCGGGGTCAGCTTCGGGATTCTCGGCACGGAGGAGGGCTGCTGTGGTGATTCCGCCATGAGGGGTGGAAATGAGTATCTCTATCAGATACTTGCCCAGACGAATATTGAAGTGATGAACGGTTACGGTGTAAAGAAGATCATTACCACATGCCCACATGGTTACAATGCTCTCAAGAAAGATTACCCGAATTTCGGCGGAAATTATGAGGTCTATCACCACACGGAGATACTGGCCGATTTGATTGCACAGAAAAAGATCATATTGAATAAATCTGTCCCGGGACGTTTCACGTACCACGATTCCTGTTTTCTTGGAAGATACAACCATATTTATGATCAGCCGAGAAGTGTTTTGAGAGCTATTCCCGGTATAAAACTGGTCGAGATGGAAAGGAATCGGGACAGGAGCTTCTGCTGTGGTGCCGGCGGCGCCCGGATGTGGATGGAAGAGGATATCGGTGATAGAATCAATGATATGAGAACGGATCAGGCTATAGAAGTTAAGGCCGAAAAGATTGCCCTTGCCTGCCCATTCTGCTTGACTATGATGAGCGATGGAATAAAAGACCGCAACATGGAAGAGAAGATGGAAGCTTTAGATATAGCTGAAATCATCTGGGATGCCATGGATACGGAATAAAAAAGGAAATGACTGAAAAACCAGGGTACCAGGATAAAACGTGGTTGAATTTTTACGAAGAGGGCGTGCCGGAATCCATCGAGTACGAGGAGATCTGTCTGCCGGAAATCCTGAACAGGACAGCCGCTCGGTCCCCCGATCATATCGCTCTCATCTTTCAGGGTTATAAGGTCACTTTCAAAGAACTGAAAGAGATGGTTGACCGCTTTGCAACATGCCTTGCCGGCTTCGGTATCAGACAGGGGGATGCAGTTTCAATTTTACTTCCCAATGTCATTCCCTGTGTCGCAGCATATTTTGCCATACTGAGACTCGGGGCGATAGCGGTCATGAACAACCCTCTCTATTCCGATCGAGAACTAAAATATCAGTTCACCGATTCCGGCTCTAAAGTCCTGATCACCATCGATCTTCTCGCAAACAGGATGATAGACCTGCGGCCCGAAACGGCAATCAAGGAAATTATCTATACCTCAATCGGAGATTATCTCCCCTTCCCCAAGAATCTTTTATTCCCGCTGGTAGCTGAGAAAAAGCGGCTTGCCGCAACTGTAAAACCGGCCGATGATGTATACGGATGGAAGGATTGTATCGCGAAATCCGCACTCAAGCCTCCCAAAGCGAAGATCGGCTTTGACGATGTGGCGATGTATCAGTATACCGGTGGTACCACGGGAATTTCCAAGGGTGTCATGCTCACCAATGCCAATTTGAGCAAGCAGGTTCAACAGATTGAGGCATGGTTTCCCCAATTTAAGAGGGGGGAGGGAATAATATTGGGAGCGCTCCCATTTTTTCATGTCTTCGGTCTTTCCACCACCATGAATCTTGCCGTCCATATGGGTTGGACAAATGTTATGGTGCCGAGACCACATCCGGATCGGCTTCTCGAAGCGATAAGAAAATTCAGACCGACATTCCTGCCTCTCGTTCCCACGATGTTTATCGGTATGCTGAATCACCCCGATATCAAAAAGACCGACATGACCTGCATCAGAGGATGCTTTTCCGGAAGTGCGCCGATGCCTGTTGAGGTTATACGTGACTTTGAAGAGGCTACAGGTGCTGTAATCGTCGAGGGGTATGGATTAACAGAAACCACCCCGGTGACACATGTCAATCCTTTTGCCGGTGGTGCGCGTAAGGTAGGAAGTATTGGACTCCCCATCTCCGATACCGAATGCCGGATCGTTGATCTGGAGACCGGCACAACCGATGTACCCGTGGGGAAACGCGGAGAGCTTATCATTAAGGGTCCCCAGGTCATGAAAGGCTACTGGAACATGCCGGATGAAACGGCGGATACATTGAAAGATGGCTGGTGTTATACGGGCGACATCGCCACCATGGATGAGGACGGCTATTTTTATATTGTTGACCGCAAGAAAGACATGATTATATCAAGCGGTTATAATATTTACCCGCGTGAGATTGATGAAGTATTTTATGAACATCCCGGGGTTGAGGAAGCATGTGCCATCGGTATCCCCGATCTGAAGCGTGGAGAGAATGTCAAAGCCTTCGTAGTTCTCAAAGATGGCAAAACGGCTTCCGAGAAAGAATTGATGGAGTTTTGCAAAAACAAGCTCGCAAAGTACAAGTGGCCTGTAGAGATTGAGTTCCGTAAAGAAATGCCTAAATCAAACGTCGGGAAAACCCTCCGTAAAGAATTAAGAGCTGAGGAGCTTGAAAAGCGGGAGAAAAAGGGTTAGCAGAACTCCTTCCAGGAGCGTCAATCCTGCCATGCGGGAAGATGAAAAAATTCTATACCGCACAGGGGGCAGAACGACCGGGCAGCAGTTCCATCCGGTATTTTCTCACCTGTAACGTTTTACATTCCAATAGTTCTTTTATCTCAGAAAGTGGAAGGATCCGGTAATCCGTATTTCTTATTATTTCAAGTAATTCTATGAAGTGTCGTGACCATATTCCACCTTCTACCTCGGCGTGTATGGGAAGCACGTGCATTCCTCCATCTTTCAAAATTTGAAAAATCGTTGTAACACCCTTATCGATACCAATCTCTTCAAAACAGGGGAGATTAGAAGGTATCTCCATTAGACCTGAGTTTTCATGAATAAATGGTTTCCTGGCACGTGTGCAACTGAAATAAGCGAAGTTGAATCCCTCCAAAATCTTCAGGACCCTGTCGTCAATGAGCCACCCTGGCGCCCCAAATGACAAGGGTTCTTTATTAACAATCTTTTTGTATGCGTTGACACCTTTTTGAAACCAGTCTTCTATCCATTCACTGGAACGGGTATGGAGTTGATCCTGCCATCTCCTGTGGTCCCAGGCATGAAACTCTACTTCATGTCCCTCTGATATAATCTGTTGTACAAGCCCCGGGAAGGAAAGAGCAATCATTGGTGAGGGGAGCAGTGTGCCGTACAGAGCAGTTCTAATACCATAGAGGCGGCCTGCTTTGGTTCTGAACATCTTTTTGAGAAAACGCGGGTTTTTGATAAGCTGAAAGATTGCTATACCAGAGGCATCGGGTCCCATGCTCAGGTAGAATGTTCCCTTAATGCCAAAATCGGCCATAATCGAAAGGAGACGGGGCACCCCTCTTTTCATGCCCAGATAGGTGTCTACATCGATCTTCAGGCCCAGGATATCTTCTTTATCTTGACGAATGGGCTGCTCCCTCATTTTCCTCCAAGAAGGCATATAGCGTCTTTTTGAGTGATTCTTCCAGCCCGGTCACAGGAGTCCAGTCCAGAAGCTTTCCTGCCTTCTCGATGCTCGGTTTCCTCGTATAAATGTCCTGGTATCCTTTACCATAGAACTCACCGGCTGACACTTCTATGATTTCTGAAAAATCCTTATCATTTTTGTGGTCGGGGTGTTCCATAAAGATTTTTTTTAACATGTGGGCAAGCTCTTTTATGGAGCATTCATTATGGGGATTGCCGATGTTTATGATCTGGTTTTTACAGCAATCATTCCTGTTTTCCAGGATTTTCATAAGTGCATCTATCCCGTCATCCACATAGGTAAAACACCTCGTTTGCCTGCCCCCATCCACAAGAGATACAGGTCGTTTCATCAACAGCTCTGCAATAAACTGGGTAACAACCCTTGAACTTCCCTCCTTTGCAGTGTCCAGGGAATCCAATCTTGCACCGATCCAGTTGAAGGGTCTAAAAAGGGTGAATTCCAGGTCACCTCTGGTACCATGGGCATAAATGACACGATCGAGCATTTGTTTGCAGCATGAATAAATCCAGCGCTCTTTCTGTATCGGTCCCACAACAAGAAAAGTCTCGTCTTCTTTAAATTCAGGATCTGTAGAGGCGCCATAAACTTCCGAGGTGGAGGGGAAGGCAACCCTCTTGTGATATTTCACGCAATGCTTCACTATATTGAGATTCATTTCAAAGTCCAGATTGAAGACACCGATCGGATCCTCCACATAATGTTTCGGAGTGGCAATAGCGACAAGCGGTATGATGACATCGCATTTTTTGACGTGATATTCAATCCATTCCTTGTTGATTGCAATGTCACCTTCCAGGAATT
>CAZYTP010000096.1:0-8856 GCA_964650385.1 uncultured Syntrophales bacterium
TTTTCACGGGAATGACAAAATTGTGCATATTTCGACTTTTTACGAGACCATCAAACTTGATGCTTTCGTAAAAAGTCTTTTTTTGTCACCCTGAACAATACCACAGTCACCCTGAACTTGTTTCAGGGTCTCCTGAGATTCTGAACGAGATTCTGAAATAAATTCAGAATGACAAGAGTTAGATGCTGAAACAAGTTCAGCATGACAAATGGCACATTTTGAGACTTTTTACGAATACCTTAAGCTTTAAACTCACTATTTCCACGCCTCTTCCCAGAGGTGACCCTGATACACGACACTGGTTCCTCCCTCCAGATAAACTTTTTCAAATCCGTTGTCTGTCTTTTTAAAATATATTGTTAAAGTTTCTCCGCTTCTTACCTGAACATCGACAGGAGATTCAACCCGGCCCTTCCAGGAAGATATCAGTGCGGATGCCACGGCACCGGTACCGCAGGCCAGAGTTTCATCTTCAACGCCCCTTTCATAGGTTCTTATCCTGAGAGTATTGTTGTCTATAATACACACAAAATTGGCGTTTGTTCCCTCAGGCCGATATGCTTCGTGATAACGGATCATCGGGCCGTAGCCCCTGACATCGTAGGAATCAAGGTCTTCAACGAAATACACTACATGAGGAACACCTGTATTTATGCTGTTTACTATATATGGACTGTTCTCGATGTTAAGGTTATAGTCGGTCTTCAAATCATGCGGTTCGGTTAATCTCAACTTGACCACGTTTCCTTTCACTTCGGCGTCGATGATTCCCGCAACGGTTTCGAAAGAAAGGGTTTCTTTTGAAATACCCAGAATATTTGCAAAACGGGCAGCACATCTTCCGCCGTTCCCGCACATTTCGACCTCGCTTCCATCGGCATTAAAAAAGCGCCAGCGAAAATCGGTGCTGTCGGAGTCGGAGTTTTCTATAATGATCAATCCGTCCGCCCCCACCGAGGTCTTCCTTTCACATACCTTTTTCACAAACTCGTTTATGTTTCCTACGGAAAGGGAATTGTCTCTATTGTCGATCAGTATAAAATCATTTCCGCTTCCGCTCATTTTAAAAAATTCTATCATAATTAAAACCCTTTGGCGTTATGTCAACGATACTCTGTCATTTCGAAGGAGTCTTCACGACTGACTATAGTCCCCGTCAGGGGGGAAATCCTGGTTTTCTCCCTGCGGTCTAAATTACACTTTTTGATTGACACGACACTATAGTAGAAAGACCGGTTTTTCACAATATTTTATTGCAGGGGGTGTACACTGCGCATTTTCAATTTCGTAACGGTTTCCCGGTCTTCAGCACGTGCTTGATCCTGTCCTGAGTCTTGGATTCTCCACAGAGACTCATAAAGGCTTCCCTCTCCAGGTCGAGTATCTTCTGTTCCGTAACCGGCGTTCCCACTTTAGAATCACCGCCCGCAATAACCCCGGCAAGCTTCATCGCGACATGGAGATCGTGGTCGGAAATGAGATTTCCCTGCCTCATATTGTCCAGAGCGGCCTTGATGGCACTACTGAACTGTTCTCCCATAACGAAAATCATCGCGGGCTCCGGTTTCTTATAGGATTTTGACAATCCGAGGGCAACCTCTTTTGCATCCCGGATCTGGTAGCCCCGATTGATGCTGACGGCATCTGTTTCTCTGATGTAACCCAGTTCCATCCCCTCAGCGGCGCTGGTGGATATTTTGGCCATACTTATATTTTCAAAAACCTTATTGTAGGCAGCCGGAAGGCTTGATGCCGCTTCACTGACACCGGCCGGTATTCCTTCTGTACAGCGCACCATCAGTTCTTTCGTTCCACCTCCCGCAGGAATAACACCGGCCATCACTTCCACCAGTCCTATGCGAGTTTCCCCGTGGGGCTGACATCGTGCCCCGTGCATCGACATTTCACAACCGCCGCCCAACGCCATTCCCGCCGGAGCGGTCACGACCGGCTTTTCAAGAAATTTCATTCTCATGTTGGCATCTTGAAAAGCCTGGATCATACGGTCAATAGTATCCCATTCCCCCCTGCCGATTACATCAAGAACCATAAAGAGATTGACCCCTACCGAGAAATTAGCGCCATGATTCGCAACGACCATTCCGAGAAAGTCCTTCTCCACAATATCGCAGCTGTCAAAGATCATCTGTATGACACTATCGTCTATCGTGTTCATCTTGGTATGAAATTCGAGACAGGCGATACCATCTCCTATATCCACAAGGCTTGCGGAGGGATTCTCCCTGACGACCTTCTTCCTTTCTTTTAGAGAGGGGAGAAGGATTATCTTTGGATTAACTTTAAGTTTAACATAACCCTTCGTTTTGAAATCGTAGTAATACCTGCCATCCGCCTTTTTGAGATAAAAAGATTCACAGCCGGCTTCCAGCATCTCCATGATTTTCTCGGGAACATCCAGTTTCAGGTTGTCCATCACCTCTAAGGATTCCCTCAGACCGACGGCATCCCACAGCTCAAAGGGTCCCAGTTCGTGATTGTAGCCCCATCTCATGGCGTTATCTATCTCCACAATAGTATCGCAGATTTCGGGGATACGGTTGGCCGCATAGATGAAATTCCTGCAGAGGTACTCACGGACGACATTGGCGGCGATGTCTGCCCCGTTGAACAGTGCCTTCAGCTTTGCCTCAGGCCCCCCTTTCATCTTCTTAGCTTCTAAAATCGAGGCAAAGGCCGGTTTTTTAAGGGGAATGTATTCCATATTATTGTAATCAAGGACCAGTTTGACACTCTTTCCCTCTTCATCCTTTGTTTTTTTATAGAAACCCTGCCTCGTTTTGTTTCCCAGCCATTTCTTTCCCACCATACTGTTCATAAAGTCATGAGGTACAAAGATATCTCTCATTTCATCGTCCGATACCGACTCATAGAAATTGTTAACAATCTTTTGCTTTGTATCCAGACCGATCAGATCCACGGTTCCAAATATTGACGAGCCCGGCCTGCCCGCTTCCTTGCCGATTATGGTATCAAGCTCTTCTATTGACAGGCCTTTATCGACCATGATCTTTGCTGCATTCGACAGATCAAACATACCTATGCGGTTGGCAATGAAATTTGGGACATCTTTGCAGATGACCACACTCTTTCCGAGGGCTTCCTCACAGAATGTCGTTATATAATCCACTACCCCTCTTTTCGTTTCCTTACCGGGGATGATTTCTACGAGTTTCATATAACGGGGAGGATTAAAGAAATGAACCCCCAGAAAGTGCTTTTTCAGCCCAGTGCCGAAGTCAGCCGAGATATCTTTGATCGGCAATCCCGATGTATTCGTTGAAACGATGCACTCAGGCTTTACAACCTTTTCGATTTTTGCCAGGAGGGCCTTTTTTGTTTTCAGATTTTCAACAACCGCTTCAATGACCCAGTCTACATCGGACAGCCGGTTGAGATCGTCCTGCAGATTTCCGATCTCGACCAGTGAAGCAGTCTTGCCGGAATAGAAACTGGGAGGTTTCGATTTCAATGCCCTTGCCAACCTGTCTGCCGCCGAGCGGTTTCGCCACTGCGGACTCTCCTCGCTCAAGCCATTTTTCCTGTCGTCATCGGTCAGCTCGGAAGGTATATTATTGAGCAATATACACTCAATCCCCGCATTTGCCAGGTGAGCTGCAATCCCGGTACCCATGACTCCCGCCCCCAAAACGGCAGCTTTCTTGATTTTATATGACATAACATTCCCCCCTGTTTATCGTTAATGTAGTATCACGGTATCCAATAATCTAAAAACCCAGAGGGCTTTTTACCTTCTGGATACCTTGTTCTCTTCTCGCAACATCCAATAACTTCTTTTGTTTATGCCCCGAATTATCCTTGACATATTCCCCTTTATTTCCCATAATTTTTCCAACCTGTTAAAATATTTAATCTGTGAATATTAAGTATACTGATATTGCAGAAAACGTCAATAAAGGACTTCCTCCGCAATATCGGGTTATATTGGAATATACGGATATTTTTCCGCTTAATAAATTGTTCGTGCTGCCTGCGGCGGGACGAATGCTGGCCATAAGAATCAGCTCATATGGAAAAGGAATTTATCATGAGCCCTGACAAAGATAAATCTTTGATAAAAGATGCTTTGACAAGCTTAAAAAGGGGGGATGTTACTGCCGCTAAATATATAATGGGTATACAATCAAATCAGCTCAGTGATGACAATTTTATAGATGGGATGATGTTATTCGAAAAGGGTATATCTTTGCTAATAAAGGGTCACCACCCCCAAGCAGTCGAACCCTTGCGCAAAGCATTGCCAATAGTAAATCTTTCTTCTGATGAAAAAGCAAAATTTCTTGTTTCTGTATTGGCAGATTTCGCGGAGGGAATTTCTAAGCTATTTAGTGGAGATGCACATTCCGCAGTAAGGCTATTGAATATAAGTACCGATGCAATTGATCGCCTTAAATTTTTTATTCCAGGGTTTGAAAAAGTAGCGCTAAGTTTTAAGGCGACCGCACAAATTGCTTTAACTCGAACTATTTTAAACTCAGGGAATATATCAGAGGCCGAAGCTTGCTTTGGAGTTGTTAATAATATTCATTCCGAACTCTTTGAACTTCTAGATGAATCTAATGTGGAGGATATTCCTTTTTTAGCAGAAATTTACGGCTCACGACTTGAATCATCTATTTTATTCACGAGCTTTGATTTGGGAACTCTTGATTTTGATTCTCAAAAATTACGTTTGGAATCGGCAAAAAATGATTATCATGAATTGATAAAAATACTTCCTAAAGTTCCTCAAACACCTATTAAATCAGCATTAGAAATTATTTGTATTCTTTATACTGTTTATAATGTTATTTCTCCTATTGGTAGAAGTATAATAATGGAAAGGAAGCCGTTAACAAAAACTGAAATCCAAGAATTGACTAATATTGACCAGAAGTTGTTTGAGGCCGGTCAAATTGCAAAGTCTGCTGGAGAAAGGGGAAGATTATTCTTTTTTTCAATTAATCAGCTTAACAAACTACAAGAAAGCTTTTTGGGTATTGGCAAAGTACAAAAAAATGATTTTGGGCGATTAAGTGGCTTTTTAGCATTAGGGGCTCTTATAACTCAAGTCGTTGTTGTCCATTTCACCATACATCCAACCGGCAGCAATGCCCTTTTGTTTTTTTTAGGTGAAATCATCATTTCCCTTATAGTTGGATTTGGGTACGAAGCGATTAGATTTAAACCGTTGATAGGACTATATTCAGAAGCTTTGAAGGCAAAAACTGATAAAGGATAGCGATCAATTTGATAGCAGGATCGCATTTAACATCAGGTTTGAGTAGGATGCTCATTTCGCTACGCTTCATTCGCACTTCTCAACCTGGGCGTTATGGCAAGAGAAATTGATTCCTACATAAACTGGGCGTTGTACTTAAGTTATGCCTTAATAATTGTTTAATCAATTGAATTATCTGAACTATGAAAAATTACATCGACATTGGTAAACAAGAGTACAGTAAAAATATCTATAGAGTTTTTGCAATTGATAGGTTGATTGAAATGTTTGAAGAAGAGGAAAATGCTCTTGTGAAGCCAGAGTTGTGGGATGATCCATTTGAAAATTTTATTTTAAATATACCTATTAGACATAAAAACGGAAAAGTATCTAAATCCACGTTAAGGAAAAGAGGGTATGGTCAATGTTGGACGCTGAATATTGAAAGCGATGCCATGTGGAGGATATATTCACCTGATAAGAATGGGGTTAAGATAAGAACTACGATTAGAAAGCTATTTCAGAGTCTATACTCCGCTCAAACATCATATGCCAGGATTTCATGCTTTATTGGAAAAGTTAAATATTATTCTAAAAAAGAAATAGAACAACTCGTTTCTGACAGAATAGCAGTGCGGAACCAATTTAATGGGAGTATCGGGCAAGCCCGGTCCTTACTCTTCAAACGAAAAGCCTTTAAGCATGAAAAAGAAATACGACTGATATATCTTGATCCTCATAACCAGTCAAATTCGAATGTATATCTTTATCCCTGTGATCCACTATCCCTTATTGATCGCATTACTTTTGACCCTAGGATGAGTCCAAGGGTATATAATATTTATAAAAAGCATTTAAAAGGCATCGGATATCAAGGAACATTGGTGCAGTCCAGCTTGTATCGTCCTCCGCGGTTTACCTGAGTATATAAATGACAGAAATGCTAATGAATGAAGCTGCTCTGCTTCGCGGCTTCGCCTCGTGCTCGTATAAAAAAACAAGTTTTTGTTCACTGCGCGAGGTGCAGCTTATCTCGCGCCCGTTATGCCTTCAATAAAAATGGGAGGGAAAAAATGAGAGGGATGAAAACATTATTAGTAATACTTTTGGCAGTTTTTCTATCTGGTTGCTCTTTCATGGTAAAAACCCCAACAGTTGCGAACTATGGTAATTTACCACAAATAGATAATAATACTACAAAAAACGATATTGCTATTCTTTTGGGTACTCCACAGGGGGAAGGAATACACATATATGACGGTGCTCCACATGAAATGCAATTTTACTATGGATTTGCCGGAAAACTTACTTTTAACACCGCTCAATATGATTCAGGAACTGCATTCATCACGTATGGCTCCAACCGCCCTCTTGATATAATTTATTTCACATCTAAAGCGACAGGAGCAGAAATAAGCTTTACTAAAAATCTTTCTATAAAGACGTTGGCAAACAATATTAAGTTAGGAGAATCGAATATCGAGGCAGCTATCTCTGTATTTGGCCAGCCGGACTATGTGGGTAAGCGGATTAATTTCAAAAAAAATATAAATCATAAAATTGCTTACTGGGACGCATCTCGACTAGAGACGAAAGGCGCAATAAATGAAAAATGGATAATGATCGGTTATGATAACTCTGGCATTACACAAGATCTTATATGGGTCTCATCAAGCTCAGAAGATATTAATGAGTTTGGCGAAATATCAACACAACAGATAAAACAACTTTCAAGACTTACGATTGCTGGATTTTTCCCGGTACTAGAACCTACCGCAATGAGTACTGGAACGAAGATTGATCCTGTTCAGGTTGACGCGCTGATAAAAACTTCTCCTGCTAATATTAATGACATAATAAAGGTACTCGGATTGCCTACTGCCTTGGGAATAAAGAGTTTTGATGGCGATGTACCGATGAGCCTCTCTAATTGGTCTTTCTCAATAGTAGAGATGAAAGGTCGAGAGCATAATTACATTCCCCCAATGGCATCTGAAGAAGAGAGGGAGAAACTAGAGAAAGGTCAAACGTTCATGGTAATGAGTGTTGAGCAAAGCCGCCTTATAGTAGGTCATGATAGAGATGGCGAAATTAAAGAAATTCTTTGGATTCGCCCGGTAAAGTAAAAGGCTAACACATATGAGCCGTACCTTTGTCAATGGGCAAAAAAATTCCTCTTAGGGAAAAAGTATTTTTTCCTCTTGTTCTTTAAATATAGGTACACTTTACTAATTTTTTACAAGAAATAGGTACGATGTACCCTATTCAAAAACGGCAACAAAAACTTACTCCGCAATATCGGGTTATATTTGAATATACGGATTTTTCCGCTTAATAAATTATTAGACCCAACAAATACAGGAGTGGTGGCATGATCAAAGCGATTAACGAACAAACTTCTTACAAGACTCAGTTCACAAACGGCAAAGATGTGTCTTTCTCAGACACCACACCCGACAAAGGGGGCGGTGGAGCAGGCTTTCGTCCGCACGAAAGGCAAGGTCTAACGACAGGATGCACCCAATCGCCCATACGACGGGCTCTGGCTGAGCTCATCATTATACGATACAGCCTAAAATAAACAGATGAAAATTGACAAGCTCGTAAAAAGTCCCAAAATGTGTCATTTGTCATGCTGAACTTGTTTCAGCATCTAAATATTTCAACAAGTTAGAGACCCTGAAATAAATTCAGGGTGACAAAAACTGACTTTTTACGAGTGCATCAAAATTAAAATAGGAGATTTTGCAATGAAAAATTTTAAAATTTCAATCATTGTTTACTTTCTGGTTTTTGCTGTGCCCTTCTTAACACAATCCTGCTCAACAAACCAAATCAAAGAGATCAACTATAGTAATTTGAGTGTTGAATCCTCTCAAAAACTTCTTAAAGAAATCAAGGAATTGGGACCTGGCTTATTAATGAATGTTGATAGTTACAACATTCTTCTTAATGAACTTGAAAAATACAAAGACGAAGGTATAGTTATAAATTCTTTAGATGGCATTACTATTGAAGCCAACAGGAATTATCTTAAAATGCTGGGATATACATCTGAAGAAATTAAGTCCGTTACTTATCAGGAACTCACACCTTCAAAATGGCACGTAATGGAAAATGACCTTTTCAGGAAAGTTATGAAGACAGGATACTCAGGCGTGTATGAAAAGGAATACATTAGAAAAGACGGAACCGTATTTCCAATACGTATGCAAGCGTGGTTGATAATGGACGAAAATCATAAAGCATCTCGTTTGTTCGGCATTATTCAAGACATGTCCAGCCACAAAAAAACAAGAGGCTAAAATGAAACAGAAGTTAGTCCTGGTTCCCGGTATAGCCGGAAATGAATATCTGTGGAAGTTTCAAATAAAACACCTTTCGGATATTACAGATATTGTCGTACCGGATGTTAGTAAGTGTAATAGTCGAGAGGAATGGGTGGAGGCTATTTTAAGTTGTACTGAAGGTAAATTTGCACTTGCCGGCGCATCTATGGGAGGATGGGCATCTTTTAAAGTAGCTGCAGAGCATCCTGAAAGGGTTACAAAACTGGCTTTAATTGGAACATGGGCAAGACATTTGCCTGAAGTTGAAAAGGAGCAATATAAGATTTT
>CAZYTP010000097.1:0-8712 GCA_964650385.1 uncultured Syntrophales bacterium
AGTTGCGGCAATAATCCTGGTATCGGCATCTATTGTGCTCATACCGCCGATTCTTTCGAATTGTTTTTCCTGGATAACCCTCAACAATTTAACCTGGAGCGACGGGCTCATATCTCCTATTTCATCGAGGAAGATCGATCCTTCCTGTGCTAATTCGAATCGCCCGATCCTGGTCCTGATCGCACCGGTAAATGCCCCTTTCTCGTGTCCGAATAATTCGCTCTCCAGAAGTTCTTCAGGAATCGCACCGCAGTTTACCGTAACCAGAGGGTTAGCCCTTCTATCACTGTTAAAATGTATCGCTTTTGCCACCAATTCCTTCCCCGTTCCACTCTCACCATATATAATAACTGTACTGTCCGATGATGCTACCTTTTTGATTGTTTCAAAAACCTTATTCATACTGTCACTGTAGCCAATCATTTTCCCAAAGTCATACTTTTTCTTCAAATGATCTTTCAGTGCAACATTCTCTTCTTTAAGCTTTGCATATGACAGGGCTCTTTCCACGGTTAGCAACACACGATCGTCTTTAAGTGGTTTGGTTATATAATCGAAAGCTCCCAATTTCATCGCTTCAACGGCGCTGTTTACAGAGGCATAGCCTGTCATTATGATAACAAGATTCTCGGGATTTACTTCTTTTATAAAGGAAAGGAGCAACAATCCGTCCACATGGGGCATCTTTAAGTCTGTTATAACCAAATCGTATTTCTCGAGTGGAAAAGCCTCCATTGCTTCCCTGCCGTCTCGGACCCCCTTAACTTCATACCCTGTTTCAGACAATAATTCCGACATATTGATTCTGGTCAGATTATTGTCCTCTGCTATAAGTATCTTAGCTTTTTTCATATACCTCTTCCCAAACGTACTAATTCATGATTTGGACACATTTTATTCAAAGACCGTCAAATAATTTACACTATAATTTTAATTATGTAAACAAAAAAACGTAATAGTGAAGCTCCCCGCCCACAGAGGGGTTTCCCGGCAAGGAAAACGCAGTTTCATGAGCCGAAGGCGAATAATCGGAGATAGTGAGCTCTTGCGAACAATATGTTTGTTTTATATTGCGTCCATTACCCCGCATACAAGGCGGAGCTTACGGGTGCGCTCCCGGTCAACAATAAAATACTGCTACTTAAAGAAAACAAGACAAGAAATAAGTAAATTTGTCTAAAGTTTTATCTCAATACAGCCGATCTTAAAGGTACAAGGATTTTATAAAAAAACCTAAAACTATGTTTTGGAGAGGCCGGGATGACAGTTTCATCTTACAAGGTTGATAGTGTTTTGAAGGCATATAGCAAACAAAACACCTCTAAAAGTTCTCTGCCTGAAAGCATCGGTGCAGAGAATAAATACCATGATACCGTTACGTTATCACCGTCTAACGACAATTCGGAGGCTTACGAAAAAATTACCTACGGTTTGTTAGATATCATATTGCAAAACAAGCTGTAATAATACCTATTTATCGTAAGCTATAGCATTTGAAATAGCTTGTTTTGTTGTGCCTTCGGTTGCGCCGCCGAGGTGTGTTAAAATAATGACGATACATTCCCGGGAATCAAAGGGCCAAGATGAGTGTTTTTTATGGTTTTACTTTGACAACTGATACCTGATACGGTGAAATATGATAAGTAGTTACAGGGAAGATTTGCAGTCCATCTTAATCGTTGATGACGACCCCTCCTCCAGAAACCTAATATCCGATGCAATAAAGTCAGAAGGATTTAAATTGCTATCCGAGGCTGAAAATGGCTTCAAGGCATTGGAACTTATTCAAAAGACAAACTATGATCTCATTATCAGCGATTTAGATATGCCCGGCATGAACGGCATTGAGTTATTGCATCAAATCAAAGATATTAATCCTGCAATAGCTGTTATTATAATTACGGGATATCCCTCGATAGACGTTTCCGTTTCTGCAATGCAATACGGTGCTGTCGATTTTTTGACAAAACCCTTTAAAATCGACAATCTGCTCTTTAAAGTTAAACTATATCTCACAGAAAAAACACTCCTGACCCCCAAGGAACTGGATACCAAAGCAGAAAGTTTTCGATTGACCGAAAAAATCAGAGAACTGTCTCTTGTCAGCCATATCTATGACAGCATAGATAAGGCCGGCAGCGGCAACGACGATATTTTTCAGGACATCGTGGAGCTTGCCATTAATGTTTCGTCAGCAGAAAGCTGTCTGATCGCTCTGTTCGATGAAAAGAAAAATGTTTTTCTCCCGAAAATCACAAAAAATAGCAACGGTAATGAAATCACTTCCTTCGATGTAATTCCTCCTTGCCTTGAATCGGTATTCAAGGAAGTTACTAACAGCAGTGAAGCAGTAATCAGGAATTTTTTTGATGATTCCACTCCCTTCAACTCTGTCCTGTGTGTTCCTCTCATGATAAGAGATAAAGTTTTTGGTTTACTGAGCCTGATTAACCAGGAAAGTAAAAATATTTTCACCCTGAAAGACCTGGATTATATTTCCAGCCTTACAACCAGAGCATCGCTTAATCTTGAAAACAGCATACTTTATGAAAGTATATTCAGCAGCATAATCGATACACTGAAATCGCTGGTTCGCTCAATCCAAGCCCGCGACGATTACACCGAAAGACATTCAATTAATGTAACAAACCTTGCTGTTATGACTGCCGAGACAATGAAACTTTCACTGGATGAAATCGAGTGCCTCAAGATCGCCACCTCTCTTCACGACATCGGGAAAACCGCTATTCCTGACAGTATCTTGCTAAAACCGGGGCGATTAACGGATGAAGAATACAAAATCATAAAGACCCATCCAGAGGTCGCTGGAAATATCCTGGAATCGATAAAATTGTTTGAAACCGAAATAGAAGTCATACGACACCATCATGAGAGTTGGAATGGCAGTGGCTACCCCGATGGGATTAAGGGCAAAGATATCCCCCTTCTTTCCCGGATAATATCGGTGGCCGATGCTTACGATGCCATGACGAGTGATCGTCCCTATCGAAAGGGCATGGCAGTTGAGGATGCTGTTGGTGAACTCAGGCGTAACAGCAACATCCAATTTGATAAAGAAATTGTCGATGCTTTTCTTATAACTATCGGCCAATAATCTGACACTGCAAACACACTGCCTTCACCCCGCAAGTAAATCAAAAAAATCCTTTTGACATACCGACACGGCCCTTTTTGTCTGGCACAAATCATGCAGAATATTTTCAAAAACATGTTGAGGGATATTTAGATGAAAGCTGACGATATCATTGATCACGAGATCCAAGAGGGTATGACTTTAGACCTTGTTCTTTTATTCACCAACAAAATACTCGAAACAAAGGGTTACGTTAAGTCTGTAGCGGGTGATTTAATTACCCTGAAGCTTGAGATAGTCGACAACAATATGACGCTGCCTAACGGTACGGATATTTATGTTTTGAAAGATGGACTATTACTTAATATCATCGAGTCGAAAAATTTTCCCGATATCAAGGCAACTAAAGTTTCACAAAGAAATCACACTCGGGTTACCGGACTGCTCAGATTCAATTATGTGCCCATTTTACAGGAGCATTACGATCAAAACACAGCAAACCCACATATTATTTTCGAACATACGTTCGGAGAAATATATAAAGTCCCTGAAATCGAAAGTGTTGATTTAAAAACCCTTTTCGATTTTCTCTATAGTATCGATTCGAAAATTAATCGCGTCCTGTTTTTGCTCGAACGCGATTGCGAGCAAAAACTTTTTTCTGCCCCTTATGAAAATATAAACATCAGCGCCTCCGGCTTGCGATTTACGGCAAACTCAAGCTTTGATGTTGGAAGTATTATCGCATTCAGAATACTCCTTCCGTTAACGATAGAAATACCCATTAATGTCCTAGGACAGGTAATGTCGTCTGTTGAGAGAAATGAGAATGGCAGTTATGAGATTTCCGTTCGATTCGTAAATCTCAGCCCGAGTAACACGGATATAATAACAAAATACGTATTCAAGAGGCAGCGAGAACTTCTCAGGGATAAATCATATGACAACAATCCACAATAGGTTCATAGTCTCAGGCAGGGTTGAATAAGTTCCGTGAGTTGCTCCGGAAATTCTACATTCCTCCAGCAATTTCCGGTTAGGAACTTGCATGTAAATTGTAAAATATTTTTTGTGTTCGCTCGCTAACCTCGCCGCAAGCAGCGGGGAATGCGCTCGCTGTTCAGTTCAAAATGAGTTGCGAAGTTTCCCTTTCAATACAGAAAGCTCTAAAAATTTCAAAGAGCAGAATGATTGGCACTTATACGCAAAAACTTAACCGGAAGTTACTGAAAATTGCTGATTTATACCTAAATGAAAAAAATAGCCGATATATTATTATGACGAACGGAAGGTCTTGGTTGGAGCAGCTACGACTAAAAGTAGTACTGAAAGGAAACCGGAATAAATCGAAAAAAGGGGCTTATTCTACATAACAACGCTTGTGTGCGCCTTCGGAAAGCTGTTGACCATCTCCATGAGGGTTGCATCTGGAGCTGATCTTCCCGAAATCAAGAAAAGAAGGGGCTTGAGCCATACAAAAGGATTATTGAAATTCATCCCGGTCAGAGAACCCTCATCGTCCAGCGGATTTTCCGAAACAAAACGTGTCGCGGAGGCTCAAAGGCTCGGTGCCAGCGCCTATCTAAAGAAGCCTTTTCTGTTGGAACAGATCGGGATAGCTGTCAGATATAAATTAAAGAGAGTAAGAAAATGAAGATTGCAAAGAAGATATCCATCTCTTTTATTATAATATCTATAATACTTATGGTTATTGCAACAATAGTTTTCTACAAGGTGGCTAAGGACAACCTGAAAAATTCTATCTTTACGTATTTAAATACGACTGCTCATTCAAGGACGCATCACGTAAAGACATTTCTGGAAGCACAAAAAGAAAGGACAGTTCAGTTGTCTCAAAGCATTATTGTTGAAAATTTATTACGAACAAATAATAAGGACCCGCATTATATAGATAAATTTAATACTGTAATGAAAAGGTTGGATAGAATAAAAAAAGTCAATAAAAATATCTTCGAAACTTTTATTTTAAATGCGGATGGTAAAATTGTTGCCTCCAGCGACAGAAATAAAATCGGCCTTGACAGATACGCTGACCTCTATTTTTCAGGCGCACAATCAGGTCCGTATATTCGAGATGTATATTTCAGTGCACCGGTGGGGGAATCGATAGTTTTTTCCGCCCCGATTATAGTCAATGAAAAAGAAAGGCCTATTGGTGTCGTTGCCGCCAGGGCTAATTTGAACATGTTAAACGAAATAACTATGGATAGAAACAGTCTCGGTGAAACGGGAGAAGTCTATCTGGTAAATAGATACGGCCATATGTTAACCCCTTCCCGCTTTATAAAAGATACCTCTGAACAAAAGATTGATACCGAAGTTGCAGAACACTATCTTCACGATGTCGGGAAAGCATCTGAACGTAACCGCGAACCTCGGTTGTATACGGACTACAGGGGGGTCAGGGTCCTTGGGACGTCAGAATATATTCCGGAGATGCAGTGGTTTCTTCTGGTTCAGATCGATAAGTCTGAGGCATTCGCGCCTTTAAATAGACTAAAGTTCGTTTTCTTAACAATGATATTTGTTATCTCAATAGTAGCATGGTTAGCAGGCAGTTTTATTGCGAGATTTATCAGTAAGCCGATACAGAAGCTACATGAAGGGATCGAGATAATAGGCCGGGGGAATCTGGATTATAAGGTAGGCACAGATTCAAATGACGAGATCGGCCAGCTCTCAAAAGCGTTTGACAAGATGACGGGGGATTTGCGTAAGACTACAACCTCCATAGATGAACTCAATAAAGAGATTGACGAACGAAAGCATGCGGAAGAGGCTCTTCGAGAGGGTGAGAGAAGGCTTTCGCAGATAGTTCGGGGAAGCTCGATAGCAACTTTTGTGATTGACAGGAACCACACACTGACTCACTGGAACAATGCTTGTGAGAACTTAACCGAAATTTCAGCAAGTGAAATTATCGGCACCAAAAAACAGTGGAGGTCTTTCTATTCTGAAGAGAGACCGATCATGGCCGATCTTGTAGTGGATGAAGCGGCGGAGGAAGAATTGATCAAGTATTATGGGGATAAGTATCAAAAATCTGCTCTTATAAAAGGTGCGTATGAAGCTGAAGATTTCTTTCCTGCTTTGTGTGAGAGAGGTAAATGGGTTTTCTTCACCGCAGCGCCATTGAGAGATGCTGAGGGGAAAATCACCGGAGCGATAGAAAGTTTGCAAGACATCACCACGCAAAAAATGGCCGAAGAAACTCTCAGAGAATCAAGGCAGCAATATGCTGATATTATTAATTTTCTACCTGATGCCACCTTTGCTGTTGATCTTGAAGGTAAGGTAGTTGCCTGGAACCGGGCGATTGAAGAGATGACCGGCGTCAAGGCGGAAGATATGTTGGGCAAAGGAGACTATGAATATGCCCTGCCACTTTATGGCGTCAGAAGACCCATATTGATTGATCTGGTATTTAAATCTGATAAAGAGATAAAAGGAAAATATTTCTTTGTTCGCAAAGACGGAAATGCCCTGATCGCTGAAGCGGAGGTTCCTCACGTAAAAGGAGAGAGGTTATTTCTATGGGGCAAGGCGGGTCCGATATTTGATTACAAAGGAAATGTGGTTGGCGCCATTCAATCTATTCGTGACATAACCGAGCGCAGGCGTACGCAGAAGGCTCTGCGCGAGAGCGAGGAGAAATACCGTACGTTCTTTAAAACATCAAGAGACTTTGTTTTCATTACTACCAGGGAGGGTAGATGGATAGATGTGAATGATGCTTCCGTGGAGTTATTCGGCTATGAAAACAGAGATGAGTTGCTTAAAAGTGAGACAATAGAAATATTTGAAGATCCACAGGACTTGAAAAAATATGTCCGGGCAGTTGAGCAACGAGGATTTACCAAGGATTTTTCCATAAATTTTCGAAGAAAAGATGGCAGTATTATCAATGCCCTTATTACGTCGGTTGTCAGAAAAGATGAGGATGGAAATATAATAGGTTATCAGGGAACAATTAAGGACGTCACCGAGAGAAAGCGTCTTGAGGCTCAGCTACTCCATGCCCAGAAGATGGAGGCCGTCGGCACCCTGGCGGGAGGCATTGCGCATGATTTCAACAACATTCTCCAGGCTGTTTCCGGCTATGTCCAACTTCTTTTGATGAGAAAGGAAGATGGTGATCCCGATCGCGACTATTTAGACCAGATTAACGGTTCGATCCAGAGGGCTGCAGAGCTCGTCCAGAAACTTCTGATCTTCAGCCATAAGGTGGAGGGCAAATTAAGGCCGGTGGACATCAATCGGAATGTTGTACTTGTTCATGAGCTTCTGAAGGAAACAATCCCCAGGATGGTAGATATTGAGTTGCACCTGGCCGATGACCTTAAAACCATCAATGCGGATCCGATACAGCTTGAACAGATAATCATGAATCTTGCTGTCAATGCCCGCGATGCCATGCCTGATGGTGGTAAGCTTATCATTAAGACGGAGAACGTGGTTCTGGGCGAGGAGTATTGTAAGTCTCATTTAGGAGCCACTCCCGGGGAGCAGGTATTACTTTCCATCTCAGATACAGGCTTCGGCATAGAGAGGAATATGCTGGAGCATATATTTGAACCTTTTTATACGACAAAGAAGGCGGGCAGAGGGACCGGTCTTGGTCTTGCCATTGTTTATGGTATTGTAAAGAATCATGGTGGTTATATAATGTGTTACAGCGAACCCGGTGAGGGTACCATCTTCAGAATGTATTTTCCGGTATTGGAGGCTGTGGTGGTTACTGAGAGGGTGCCGGAACCTGAAGAGGTGGAGGAACTGCAAGGCGGTGATGAGACGATTCTTCTTGTGGATGATGAAGAGACCATTATCGAGATCAGCTCAAACATGCTGGGCCAGTATGGCTATACTACTATAGATGCCATAAGTGGCGAGGATGCTATTGAGATTTATAAGAAGGAGAAGGATCGGATCGGTCTGGTGATTCTGGACGTAGGGATGCCGGGCATGGGTGGTCATAAATGTTTGCGAAAACTTCTTGAGATTGACCCGGTGGCCAAGGTTATTATAGCCAGTGGTTATTTAGCCGATGGAAGGGTAAGACAGACAATGAAGGCCGGTGCCGCCGGTTTCATCGGTAAACCGTATCAATTAGCGGATCTGCTGAAGAAAGTCAGGGAGGTGCTGGATAAAGAAGATGACTAACGTCTCACCTATATTGGCACAGATGGGGGATGTGATAACATAACAGTCCCCTTGAGTTATTGACCATAAACTTCGTCACAGATATCCAACAAATAGTAAAAAATCGCAGTTAATCAGGTGACATCATACGTATTTCTTGACATGGTAACATTACAAGTATAATTTTAATTTATGGCAAGGATTGCACGAGTAGTGCTCCGGGTTTCCTCCACCATATAATCCAACGTGGAAATCGTCGGCAGGAGACCTTCTTCAACTATGAAGAATACCATGCATCTATAGACCTGATATCTGAATGGTCTTCCCTCTGCAACGTTGAAGTCTGGGCATATATCCGGTCATATGAAAATACGAAAACATGTAAGATGCCCCCTTATTAAACACGAACCCCGCAGTGAGATGAAAAGTTAGGCGCAATTAGATTGCTCAAATTGATG
>CAZYTP010000098.1:0-8695 GCA_964650385.1 uncultured Syntrophales bacterium
CAACTATACAACTTGTATTTACTGTTTCTCGATAAGACAGCTTTGTGTAACATTGTAGGTGACGTCGATGGCCGGTGCATATAATTTTTTCATGACCCGGACTCACTCACTTCAAATACAAGTCTTCACGTAAGCTGATCGGGTCAGATCATTGAATCCTGTTTGAAATGTGGAGGTTGGCCCACAGATTTTCATGTGCTATCAAATCTATGTGAACTCCCCCATTGCCTCATGTCATAATTCTTCATGCATCTGGCCCACCTGAGATATATAATTTCCGGGAACCCCAAAGACCTCACAAAACAAAGAACACGGAGGTGGACCATGACAACGCAAGAATCGATCAGGTTGTTCGAAAATTATCTTAATTCAAACCATAAACAACGTACCATTGACAGTTACGGACCCATGCTTAGCAGGTTCGAACTGATTTACTCTCAAAGAGCTTTGGACTCCATTGGTACCGATGAAATCTACACATTTCTGGAGACACTAACACAGGATCTTGCCAAATCAACTCGAAGACTACGATATGCCCAGTTAAAAGCCTTTTACAATTTCATCATCGACCGTTGCTCACTGAACATGAAAAATCCTTGTAATACGTCACTGCTTAGGAAATCCTATCGAACGCCCAAGCAGGTCTTGCGCAAGGTGCTCGAACGGGAAACGGTGGATGAAATGATCTACAACACGAAGAGAGTGAGAGATCGCTTGATCCTGGAACTTCAGGCAAGATGTGGATTACGAATCGGTGAATTGCTGAAGACAAAGGTGTCGGATGTCTCTGACAGAACCATTACCCTGCGGGAGCCAAGATCCGGCAAAGAATCAGAGCTTGTCTATATGCCGGAGAATGTGTCAAAAAAGCTGATGGAATATATCAAAGATAATGTCCTTCAATCGGATGACCGCCCATTCCCGATATGCTATTCAACGGCAAGGGCTCTTGTAAGGCGGCTGGGCGAGAAAGTGAATGTCCGTATTTCGCCACATGATCTCCGGAGATACTCGGCCACCTATGCCAGCAGAAACGGTGTACCCCTGGAAGTCGTGTCGAAAATTATCTTGAGGCACCAGGATTTGAAAACCACGCAGGTTTACCTCGGCAAGATCAGTGACTCAGAGGCAATCCGATGGATGGACATCCTGCATGGGAAATACTATTAACATGCCTTCACAGAAGATGGTCTTTGGGGTTCTCTATAGTGATGGCGGCCAAGACAATTTGGTAGAAATTCTTCCTTTCATATTCAAAATATCATTTGCAAAAAGGCCTCTTTTATGGTCTTATTTGTAAAAATTATTTACCAGGACGTTGATATGTCCCTAAAAGCGAAAGCATCCTCCCCAACCGATCTGCCATCCTGGGTTGATTCCCGCCAAGAGCAGGGTCTCTATTTCTTTACCCGTGAAGATGCCATCCAGACCCTTCAGTTCTCTGAGGAAGCCTTTAAGAAGGCCGCAGCAAGACTCGCGAAAAAAAACAGGATATTGCGTATCCGAAGCGGCTTTTTCGTCATCGTTCCCCTGGAATATCGCATCACCGGGATATTGCCGGCGGAATGGTTTATCGCTGATCTAATGGCCTACCTGGAGCGACCTTATTACGTGGGGCTGCTTAGCGCCGCGTCCCTTCAGGGCGCTGCACACCAACAGCCACAACAGTTTCAAGTTGTTACTACGGTATCCCAGCGCGAAGTCCGCAAAAAAGGCCTTGCCATCCGATTTTTCTTCAAGACGAACTTCAACGCAACCCCGGTCACTCAAATAAAGGTTCAAACGGGGCATATTTCCGTCTCTTCACCGGAGGCTACGGCCATTGATCTCATTCGTTATGCAAGATCTATAGGCGGGCTGGATCGCGCGATTACCGTGCTTCAAGAACTTGGAGAGTCTATGACTTCTGCGAAGCTGATAGACGCCGTAAAAGCGGAAAGAAATCTGGTCTGTGCTCAAAGACTGGGTTGGTTGATGGAGAAAGCCGGGCACGCTGCGCTGGTCCTGGATCTGGCTGGTTTAATCGCCGACAAAAATCCACCCTTTACAAGACTGGATCCTTCATTACCTGCCGGGGAAGCTGAAAAGGATACCCGCTGGCGACTTCTGATTAATACGGATGTGGAGGGTGATCTGTGATTCCCAAAGCGGATATTGTCGCCTGGCACCAGTTTGTGCCCTGGGTTACAGATGCCCAGGTTGAACAGGACCTGATCATAAGCAGGGCGCTTGTCGCCATTTTTCAAAGTTCCTTTCTGGCAGAACGGTTGGCCTTTCGGGGCGGTACGGCATTGCACAAGTTCTATTTTGATATTCCTCGACGCTATTCGGAAGATATTGACCTGGTTCAAATTATCCCGGCGCCCATCGGACAGGTCATTGATACCCTGCAAGAATTGTTGAATGACTTTCTTGGAGCGCCACGCCACAAGCAAACGGAGCAATCAGTCGTATTGACCTATCGGATGGAATCGGAGGGGCCTCCAGTCGTACGAATGCGACTAAAAGTTGAAATCAATACGCGAGAGCATTTCGCGGTAGAAGGCTATCAGAAGCAACCGTTTGCCGTTCAATCCCGTTGGTTCCAGGGACGCTGTGAAATAACAACCTATGTGCTTGAGGAAATGCTCGCGACCAAATTGAGGGCCTTGTATCAGCGGAGAAAGGGACGCGATCTTTTTGATTTATGGCTGGGCATCACAGAAGGGAAAGCGGATGCTGGCAAAGTAATCCAAATATTCAAACATTACATGAAAACCGAGGGTCAGATCGTTGACAGCATGCGTTATGAAAAGAATCTTCAAGAAAAAATGAGACATAAGGGCTTCTTAAGTGCTCTAAATCCCTTACTGCCTGCTGATGCAACGTATGATGTCCAGGAAGCCTATGTCTTCATAAAAAATGAAGTCGTCGATAAGCTGAATATACTTTAAGGCAAGTATTTTAACAGCCCAAAGGAGTTTTTATGACGACTTACTACCGGAACGAATACCTCTTCTCCGAAATATGCCTGCAGGAAATCACCCAGCAACCTGAAGACACAGAAATCCTGGCATCACTGAACACGTTAAAAGAATATCGAGAGTGGACGAGTTCATCACCTATCTCAAGAAAGATACCTAAAACAAGTGCACGGGAGATCGGCTTTATTGATATTTTATCAAGATCATCCTTACTGATAACAAATACAAAGCGAGAGTTTGGGTGGTCGGTCCGGATCAATGATAACGGGTTGAAACGTGCATATTTTTGAGCGTGATTTTTTCAAGGCGACGTGGTATTTGTGTCTTCCTGTACTCAATCAATCGTCAACCGCGAAGAAAATGCTGAATTTCAATCCGTAATAAACAACAATTCACGCCCGACAACCATCGATACCATACCTCACTTCTTGTGGTCTGTATGTTATTGACTCACAAGATCCTTTTTCATATACTCCTACCGTGAATAAGCGAGTTCTTATCAACTCAACTTAATTGTCCTGTCCTATAAGGACCAAGAAAGACTGATCAATCCGAACTGGTGAGCTTTTTAATTGTAAGTTACTGAGCCCGTATATTCCAGGGAGAACAGGTCAATAACTTTAAGTATTTGTGGTTTTCGGGTTATAAAGGAAAAGGGGCGTTGGCCTCATGCCGATATTTATGATGTTCGGTAAATAAAACCAGGATTCGTTAAATGATGTGTCCTCGGAACGGACAAAGAAGGCGGTCGAAATCACTGGGAAGAACGGCGGCAAGGTCATATCCATGTACGCCATTTCTGATCTCTCTCAAATTGACCTTAAGGAAGCAAATGTTCCTTAATATCGACAGCAGTCAAACGCAACTGCTCTGAATTAATAAAGAAATTCATCAAATCAATTCGTATATGAAAGATCAAATGAAAATAGTAATAGTGAAATTAATTGGATACCTCTTAACCCCCATATACCTTATCGTTTTTGGACTCCTGCTTGTCGTATTCCATCCCATTCAAATGATTTGCAGGAATATATGGGGATATAGTGCACATAAAAGATCAGTTGATATACTAAATATCCTGATAATCAAAAGCCTGCTCATCTTAGGAACAAAAATTTCGTTCAGGTGTTTTGAAAAGTTACCAAAAGAACGGCCCATCATCCTTATTTCTAACCATCAGAGCATGTTCGACATTCCACCCATCATATGGGGATTTCGTAATCATCACCCAAAATTTATTTCTAAGATCGAGTTGGGAAAGAGCATACCAAGTGTATCTTATAATTTAAGGCATGGTGGATCGGTATTAATCGACCGGAACAAACCGCGACAAGCTGTCAAGGAAATCGAAAAGATAGGCAGATATATTGAAAATAATAATTACACCGCCAGTATATTCCCCGAAGGCACCAGGACAAAAGATGGGAAAATGAAACCATTCCGGTCTGAAGGAGTAAGGGCCCTATTGAAAGCCGCTCCTTCAGCGGTGGTCGTTCCGCTTGTAATCGACGGTAATTATGAACTACTGAAAAAGGGATTATACCCTATGTCCTTTGGAGTCAAAATTAAGTATACTGTTCTTGATTCGATTGAACCTGGCGCCATTGCAGTGGAGGAATTAGTAATGAAAACAGAAAACATGATTAGGATTGCCCTGGAAAAATCGGTCAAGCAAATATGACTAAACTTCACAGACAACGTACAAAAAAACTCATCAGCAGTCAGTGTGCATGCCATGAGAATTCCGGGCATCAGACAAGCCTTCGCAGGGGATTTCAAATGACCTTTGACCCCTGTCTTGGAAGTGATAAACGATAATTGACTGATTAAGAAAAGTATGTATCATTACAACATCAATGATTGAAACAAAATTATGCCGTAGATAAACCTGTTGTAATAAGAAAACAGACATCAATCTGTCACCCCGGGCAAAAGCTGTCTACTCGACTAGAAGGCAAGGAGAACACATGTCTAAACTGCCGGAATGGCTTGAAGATCTATTTTACAGAGCGGATATCCGCATCAATGGCAGGCGACCCTGGGATCTGCAATGCCACGATGATGCCGCCTATGAGCGCATCGCCGGCGATGTTTCGCTCGGACTTGGGGAATCCTACATGGATGGCATGTGGGACTGCGAGGCCCTGGACCAGTTCTTCGACCGGGCGCTTTCCGCATATCACGACAAGAAGGTGCCCCTCAGCCTTGCGATACTCGTCAATGTGGTTAAGGCGAGGCTCTTCAACCGGCAGAACAAGCAACGCTCGCTCTCGGTTGCCAAGGTCCACTACGACATCGGTAATGCATTCTACGAAGCCATGCTCGATCCCTACATGCAATACACGTGTGCTTACTGGAATGGAACCGCCAAGGATCTTGCCACCGCCCAAGAAGCCAAGCTCGACCTGATCTGTCGGAAAATGGGCCTTGTACCCGGGGAAAAGATCCTGGAGCTTGGATGCGGCTGGGGTGGTTTCGCGCGGTATGCGGCGGAACATTATGGCGTACAGGTCATTGCATATAACATTTCTGTCGCGCAGGTCGAATGGGCCCGTGCCAGGTGCAAAGGCCTCTCCGTGGAATTTCGTCTCCAAGACTACCGGGACGCAACCGGCACGTTCGACAAGGTGACTGCGATTGGCCTGTGCGAGCATGTAGGCTACAAGAATTACCGTAGTTTCTTCGAACTCGTCCACCGCTGTCTCAATCCGGGAGGGATTTTCCTTTTGCACACCATCGGCAGAAACAGTTCAACCCGTTACTGTGATGCTTGGATAGACCGCTACACTTTTCCGGGCGGCATGCTGCCATCAGCCACACAGCTTGGTCAAGCCATGGATGACCTCTTTGTCCTGGAAGACTGGCACAGCTTCGGTGCTGACTATGACCACACCCTGATGGCCTGGCACGCGAACTTCGAGAAATCATGGCCACGCTTCTCAACGGAATACGGCGAACGATTCTACCGCATGTGGCGGTATTACCTCCTCTCGTGTGCGGGCGCATTTCGCAGCCGGCAGATCCAGCTCTGGCAGTTAGTGATCTCGAAGGATGGAATCCGCGGTGGATGGGGAGGCGTCCGCTGATGGACCAGAATCGCTCGACCCACTTCGACAGCTGGGAGTCCTATGGCAAGACCTGCCGGGAGCTATCCCACGCCATGGCAAGCCGGGCGGGCGCCCAGGTCCGCCTGGCAAAGAATACCTCGAATCTCTTCCGTACCCGCAGGGAAGCTGGAGCCAAAAAGATAGATGTCCGACGTCTGAATCGGGTCATTGAGATCGATCCGGAACACAGAATCGCCGAGGTGGAAGGGATGACCACCTTTGAGGACTTCGCTGATGCGACTCTCCTGAAAGGCCTGCGTCCACCCGTGGTTCCGCAACTGAAAACCATTACCATCGGCGGCGCGGTCTCCGGGCTTGGCATCGAAGCTTCATCGTTCCGATACGGGCTCGTGCACGAGATGGTTGAAGAGATGGAAATACTCTGCGGCGATGGAGGCATCCGCATCTGCCATCCCGACAATGAGAAGGCGGACCTCTTCCACGCCATCCCGAATTCCTATGGATCTCTCGGCTACATTCTTCGCCTGCGCGTGAAGCTCTTGCCTGCGAGTCCATTTGTCAAGATAACCCACCAACGCTTCTCGGATCGCATGCAATTTTTGTCTACGATGAAAGCAGTCTGCACGCAGAGCCCTCATGCGCCGGACTTTGTCGAGGGGGTCGCCTTCACGCCCGATGATTTTGTGCTTACTACCGCGAGACTCACTGACGATGGCGGTCCTGTCAGTGATTATAAGAGCACGCAAATCTACTATCAATCTCTGCGGAGCCGCGGTGAGGATCTCATGACCATGCGGGACTTTCTCTGGCGCTGGGACCCGGACTGGTTCTGGTGTTCGCGGAGCTTTGGTATGCAGAATCCGCTGCTGCGCCGCCTGTTCGGACGCTGGATGCTGCGTTCAAGCTCCTACTGGAAAATCCAATCTCTCTACCGTAAGTGGAAAATCGAAGAACGAATAAATTCAATCCGCAACATCCTGAACTTGCCCATTGAACGTTTCGAATCCGTGATCCAGGATGTTGAGATTCCCGTGGAAAAATCGTCTGAATTTCTCGATTTCTATTTCCGCGAGATCAACATTCGGCCTTGCTGGATCTGCCCGATACGCCCTCTTGAAGCCGCCGAAAATTGGACTCTCTATTCGATGGAACCGGGAGCGCTTTACTTGAACTTTGGTTTCTGGGGAAGTGTCCGAGCCTTTTCAGGTAGTGCCACGGGGCATTTCAATCGTTGCATCGAGAGCATCGTGCAGGAGCTCGGTGGACACAAGTCGCTCTATTCGACATCATTCTTCACGGAAGACGAATTCTGGTGCATATACAACGGTATTGCGTATAAGAAACTCAAGGCGAAATTCGACCCGCAGGGCACCTTCCAAAATTTGTATCAGAAGGCGGTTATTGGGCATTGACAGCATTTTTAAGCGTTGTTAACCTTCATGGTACGATAATAATACTCCAAAAACTGGACAGGCAATACGCAACTGAATTGGCAGAATGACTGCTCAGAAGCGACAACAATGGTCACAGGAAGTGACAAAAAGCAGCAATGCACCAGAAACCCGGCGTTTTCACTTTGGACTATCCCCGTCAGATTGCTCGGTCCCTGAATAGTTCTGCCGAGCGTAGCGACCGAAGGAAGGCAGGCCCTTTTCGCTCAGCAATGTCGATGCTCACGTTTTACATCAATCGGGCGAGCAACCTGTCCACCGTATAGCGGGAATGATTGGTGATGGCAAAGGACGAACGCAGTGAACCAGCCAGAAGGTCACGGTGACGGCAGCGAGCATGAGTAGATTTGCCGTCCAACACTTATAAGGCCGCTTAGCCGACCGCATTCGAAGGCTGAGCGGCAATGCGTGTTAGATCAAACATTACAAACACAAATCCTCAAAAATTTATTCAAAATGCTTGATTATTTGTAGGTGCTATACGTAAGTGCGCCACGAAGGTGCATGAAAGATGAGGGTAGGCCCCTCGAAGTCGGTTTGCAGGAACTGGCTTCAAACCACCTTAAGCTGCATTGGTCAAGAGCCATTGTGGTGAGCGTTAAGGAAAAGGCAAGGCAAGACCTTGTCAGGTGAGGATCAAGGAGACGAATACAAGTGAACCGCTGATCACGTGTCGAAAAGCTCAAGGCGATGTCAAAACCGAGGGGTTACGTAGTCTCGGGACGAGCTCAGATGATACCTGCTTACAGGCTGGGCGGCATCCGGTATGGAGGCGGCGTGAACTTGATTCAGGCTTTCATGTGCAACGCGGGAACCTGTCGTCCCGATGTTAAGGGAGAAATCCAAGTGGAAGACCCACAAGAATGAGAGTACCGATGCGGGGCACGGGGGCGGACCAACTCGTAGTAGTGTCGAAGTTCCTGTAATGGGAATGGAGCGAAGGGGTTGGATCATCTGATTTTATTGTTTGGTCAACCAGAGATGGGAGGAGCCAGGGAATAAGATAAAACCGCTGGGTTAGCCTGGCGACTGGATGATAAGAGCCGGATGACGGGAGACTGTCACGTCCGGATCCGTGGGAGCGTGGGGGTGAAATTCCCCCGCGCCACCCGACTAATCGATTTTCTCCTGAAACGATTCTGAGGCTTAGTAGGTGTTGTCGAGGGCCGGCGCATATCATTTTTTCATGAACCGGACTCACTCAGTTCAAATA
>CAZYTP010000099.1:0-8601 GCA_964650385.1 uncultured Syntrophales bacterium
TCGCTCGCTAACCCCGCCGCAAGCAGCGGGGAATGCGCTCGCTGTTCAGTTCAATTTACAGGATTTTCACATGATTCAATTTAATCTTCTGTTCCTGGTTTTCCTTATTGTCTTTGTGACAAGTTCAGTTACCAGATGGATCCTGACACGGGTCAATATCCGCCATCTTAGTACAGCAGGCCACCAGGTTCCTGAAGTTTTCCAGGGTGAAATAGATACTGAAACTCTTTCCAGGATGACCGACTACACTGTAGACTCCTCCCGGTTTGGCTCCATCGAAGCCTTCTTCGGTGATCTGATAATGCTCGCCATACTGTTGAGCGGGTTCTTGCCATGGCTTGTCGGTACTCTGCTGTCGCATAACCTGCACTTCATTTTGTCAGGACTCCTCTTTTTCGCTGTCCTTGCGGCAATTAGCGGCATCTCAGACATCCCGTTCAGTCTTTACAGCACATTCGTGATCGAAAAAAAACATGGCTTCAGTACCATTACCTTCACGCTGTGGATAACCGATCTACTGAAAAATTTGCTCATTTCATCCCTTCTAATGGTTTTTCTTTTCTGTCCTTTGCTGGCGCTGATCTACTACGCTGAAAAAACGTGGTGGTTATGGGCATGGATGTTCTTTGCCGCTTTTCAACTCCTCATACTGTGGCTTTATCCGATTGTTATCGCACCTCTGTTCAACAAGTATGAACCGATACAAGATCAGGAACTGGAGCAGAGAATCATTTCGACAATGGAAAAAGTGGGCATTAAAACAAGGGGGATCTATCAGGTTGATGCCGGAAGAAGGAACAGTCATACCAATGCCTACTTTACCGGCATTGGAAAAACCAAACGGATCGTTTTATTCGACACCCTGCTTGAATCTCATACATCAGATGAAATCATCTCTGTCCTTGCCCATGAAATAGGACACTGGAAAAAGAAACACGTCTTAAAGCAACTGCTGTTTATGGAAATTGTCTCCTTTTTTCTCTTCTATCTGGTTTACCGCCTGATCGACTGGTCACTTCTGTATCAAACCTTTGGTCTTAAAGAAACCATCCCATATGTGGGACTCTTTCTTATAACTGCTCTTTTAAGTCCGATTTCCTTTTTCTTCAAACCTATGGTATCAACAATCTTTCGAACATTCGAACGTGAAGCAGATGACTACTCGTGCTCGCTTGTAGGAACCGCGAAACCACTTTGCAGTGCACTCAAGCGCCTTGCAAAAGACAACCTTGCAAACCTCCATCCCCACCCTTTGTACGCCTGGTTTCACTACTCCCACCCCCCTCTCACCGAGCGAATCGGACGGCTCCAAGATATAAAAAAGATGTTTGGTGAAACGCCAAAATGAAAAGGGCATCTCATCAACGAAATGCCCTTTTATAATCTTTATAAATATATGATCGCGAAACTAACTTTTAATAACGTTCTTTGCTACAGGCCCTCTATCACTTTCTTCCACGTCAAATGACACTGGGTCACCCTCAGCAAGAGACTTGAACCCGGGGGTGTTGATGGAGGAGTAATGAACAAAAATATCCGGACCGTCTTCTTGTTCAATGAACCCATACCCTTTTTTCTCACTAAACCACTTTACTGTCCCGTTTGCCAAAATGTTAACCTCCTTTCCAAAATTTTACATAATGACCCCAAACTTAAGGCCGCCACTCTGGCAAGTGGAGTACTTCTTCAGAGCGAAATCGACCCGCAACATAGCCGGGCCATTATACTTTAACACTCGGAGCGTAAAACATAACTTCATAAAAAGTCAAGTAAAAAATGGTCTTTGTATACTTGAAAATGTCGAAACCTTTTGAAAAAGCTCTCATATCAAACTCCCCATTCTTTGAAAGAATGTTTCTCTTCGGATTATTACTTGAATCCATATCAGAATCTTCGTATAATCCCACAATACAATTCCCTGGATCGACATGGCAACCATGAATTCCAACCATCCCCATTATGAAGGACATCGCCAGCGCCTGAAAAGGAAATTTTCTGAATCAGGGCTTAATTTATTCCATGATTACGAAGTGTTAGAGCTTCTTCTGTCCTATGCAATCTCAAGGAAGGATGTCAAACCACTGGCAAAGGCACTTTTAGAAAAATTCGGGGGTCTTAGGGGTCTTTTGGATGCCGAGACTGATGAAATAGAAAACGTAAAAGGCATCGGTGCTCACACGGCTATCCTTATAAAACTCGTAAAAGACCTTGGAACTCTATACTTAGAAGAGAAAGTAAAGGGTAGTCCTCAGATAACATCCACAAAGGACCTGTTGAACTACTGTAAGGCCTCAATGGGTGGGCTGAGGGATGAGAGGTTCAGCGTAATCTACCTGAATGCTCAGAACAGGATTATAAAGATAGAAACCATACAGGAGGGAATAGTTAATCAAGCAGTTGTTTATCCGAGAAAAGTTCTTGAAAAAGCTCTAAAACACAAGGCATCCGCAATAATACTCGTTCATAATCACCCCTCTGGCAATGTAAACCCTTCAGAGGCCGATATTAAGCTGACGAAGGCCATCCAGGAAACTGCCAAGGTGCTTGAAATACTTGTCCACGACCATATTATCATTGGAGAAAACAAGTTTTTCAGCTTCAGGGAAAAGGGAATGCTGCCTTAGCAAGAGTTCAGAGTTCTGATCGAGACCCCAAACCCGGAACTCTAAACTCTGAACTCATTTTAAAATGGAACCGGCGTAAAGGTAACCACAAACACAGTTAAGGTTATTAATCCTATGGTCTTCCGCCTCCTATCCAGCGGCACCCAGTCATAGGCAACTGGCGGATGATTAACACCCATAAAAAGGAGAAGGGCCGCCCATACCAGCCACCCGCTCCAACCGGTAAACCCCAGCACTAAGAGCATGACCAAGATAACTTTAGCCAAAATCCTTTGCCTGTACCCGAATATTGCATATGCCACATGCCCCCCATCCAACTGTCCTACGGGAAGAAGGTTCAGGCAGGTAACCAGGAGTCCTATCCATCCGGAAAATGCTATAGGATGGAGAATGAGGCTTGCATTGTCCGGCATGAAACCATGAACAATCCAGTTGAGGAGGGAGAAAAGAATAGAAGTGCCAAGATGTATTCCGCCTGTTGCTGTTTCAGGCACTATCTCAGAGAAAACCAGGCCGATAAAAAGAATAGGAATCGCCACAATGATTCCGGCAAGGGGGCCCGCCGCACCGATATCAAGAAGAATCCTCCTGTCCATGATCGGTGATTTCATCTTTATAAATGCCCCGAATGTTCCTATAAAGGATGGTGCAGGAATAAAATACGGGAAAGTCACATCTACATTATGTTTCATAGACATGTAGTAGTGTCCAAACTCATGGCAACCTAATATCAGAAAGAGGGTAAAGGAAAAGGGAATCCCCTTCCACAGATACTGCGGATACTCAAGAGGATTTATTCCCTGCTGCATAGTACCTGCAATCAGGGTAGTCAGAATGGTAATAACGAAAAGTATTAGGTTGATATGGGGGAGCCTGCGTTTCCTGTCAGCAGTAAAAAACTGATCATCCATAAAATGCCGGGCTGGTGATGAAAAAAGGGAGCATAATTAACGATCCCCCATTATTAATAAAACAACTTCTTTTGAAAACTCTATTTTTTAGGATTCACGCCTTCCCTGAGCTCTTTGCCTACTTTAAAAAAGGGAAGTTTTTTTGAAGATACCTCAATATTGCTTCCAGTCTTGGGATTCCTGCCCGTATAAGCACCATATTCTCTTATAACAAAACTTCCAAAACCTCTTATCTCTATCCTTCCACCTTCTTTTTTAAGCTCATCGGTAAACCCTTTAAAAATTAATTTGACAACATCTGTCGCTTCTTTTTCTGTCAGGTCTTCTTTCCTGCTTAACGCTCCAATCAATCCAGATTTATTCATAACGCCCCCTTGGATAACTTTTATACCATTATTTCGTTACAACTTAGTAGCGAATATTATTCACTTTATAATATAAAAAGTCAAGATAATTTTAGCGGATCCTGATTATTCTGAGGAAAGAGACAATAATCTTTCAACCTCTCTCTTTCGCAAGTACCTATACTCTCCCACTTCCAGATCATCAAGATGGATATCGGAAATGGCAATCCTTTTCAGCCTTACGACCGGATGTCCTATCGACTCGAAAACTCTTCTGATAATTCTGTTTCTCCCCTCGAAAATAGTCAACTTGATCCAGCAGCTCTTTCTGTTAATCTTCTCAAGCACAATATCAGAAGGAACAAATTTTCCATCATCGAGTTCTATCCCGTTCTTGATGACACGAACCTTTCCCCTTGTAATATTTCCTTTGACTTTAGCCATGTATGTCTTTGGAATGGCAAATTTAGGATGCTGAAGTCTCTGGGCAAAACTGCCGTCATTGGTCATCAGAAGCAGCCCTTCCGAATCATAATCAAGCCTCCCTACGGGAAATACCCGTTCGGACATATCATGAATTAAATCGGTTACGACCGGTCTCCCCTGGGGGTCTTTGAGAGATGTAATATACCCACCCGGTTTGTTCAGCATCAGGTATTTTTTGGACACTTCTGTAGATATTAATTTCCCATCTACCCTTATCTCATCCTTTTGAGCATCAGCCTTAACCCCTAACCGCCTTACTACTCTGCGATTAACGCTTACCCTCCCCTCGCTGATGAGCTTCTCTGCTGCTCGTCGGGAAACAACGCCGGCACCGGCAATTATTTTTTGAAGGCGTTCCTCCATGGCAAATTACTTTCCCAACTCTTTTAATTCCCTCAGTGTCGGTAATTCTGACAGGTCCTTCAAATTAAATATCTCAAGGAACTTCTTCGTCGTGCCATAAAGCATCGGTCTGCCGGGGACATCTTTCCGTCCAACCATCCTTACCAGTTTCTTGTCCAGCAATCCCCTTAGAGACCCGCTGACATCAACGCCCCGTATCCTGTCTATTTCCGACTTTAGAACCGGTTGCCTGTATGCAACCACAGCAAGGGTCTCCAGCGCGGCCTGTGTAAGCGTCGCCGGTTTCATCCCTTTCAATTTTGTCACCCACTCACCAAGGCCGGTACTCGTCCTGAACTGAAATCCCCCTGCAACCTCTTCGAGATAAAAACCACCTTTCCTCTCGTTATATTCCTCCACAAGATCAATGAGAACATTTTTAATCTCTTTTTTGTCGGCTTCCTCTCCCAGAACTTCCACGAGCCTGTCAGTCGTAAGGGGATTTTCAGAAGTAAAAATGAGAGCTTCTATTATAATTTTTATGTCTTCCATCTCCGAACCCAATAGTGGGGCGTTTCCCCAATTAATTAGAAATTGGTGAAGCGTCTCTTATTTTAATTCTGATTGCCCCGAAGGAACTCGCCTGATAGGCTCGAAGCAGCCTTAATTTCATCAGTTCCAAGATCGCAAGAAAAGTATATATTATTTCCTTACGGCTTGGCCCACTTTCCAGTAAGTCTGTAAAGGTTACATCTTTCTCCCTGCCAAGTCTTTCCATAATCTCATTTATCCTGTCCGACAGGGATATTCTTTCAACATCAATCTCCATCAAGGTCTCATCTACCATTGAAGAGACTATCGTCCGAAAGACCTCTACAAGCTCGAAGACACCGACCTCCATAAAAGGCCTCTCCCCCCTATCAATCTCTTCGCTGGCGGAATATCCTCTTTTAAAGACATCCCGTCCGAGCAGGAACCTCTTATCCAGATTCAGGGACGCCTCCTTGAATGCCTGATATTCGAGAAGCTGTCTCACCAACTCCTCCCGCGGATCGGATTCATCTTCTTCATCGCCATCCTGAACCGGCAGAAGCATCTTTGATTTTATGTAAAGCAACGTGGCGGTCAGCACCAGATATTCCCCGGCAAGATCGAGGTTTAAAGTCCTCATAATCTCCAAATGCTTCAGGTACTGCTCTGTAATAAAGGCTATCGGAATATCATAGATGTCAATCTCATTCTTTTTGATAAGATACAACAAGAGATCCAGAGGACCTTCAAAGATATCAAGTTTTACTTCATAACTCATAATATAAAATATAGGAGACAGGAGACAGAAGTCAGAATGAAAGCTGAATAATTTCTTTTATAACTACTGTCTCCTGAATTCTGACTCCTCAGATTTTTACAGCTCCCCTCACCTCTTCCATCGTCATACGGGAAACATTTCTGGCCTTGATATTTCCCTCAGCAATCATATCCTTTACTTCTTTTAGATGACTCCGGTAGTAATCCTGCCTCTCATGAACAGATCTCATTCCTTCTGATATCCTGGCAGCAAGGCGCTTCTTGCAGTCGACACAGCCTATTCCAGCCTTCTTGCATTCAATTGATATTTCACCCACATCACCGGACGGTGAATAAATCTGGTGAAATGCAAAGACATTGCATTGCTCAGGTCTTCCCGGATCATTCTTTCTCATCCTCTGCGGATCGGTAAACATGGTCCCCACTTTTTTCTCTAAAACATCCCCTCTATCGGCAAGATAGATCGAGTTCTCATAAGATTTACTCATTTTCCGCCCATCTATACCGAGCAGTTTGGGAACGTCCGTAAGAATTGGTTCCGGGATGGGAAAAATTTCCTTGTACAAAAAATTGAACCTTCTGGCGATCTCACGGGTCAGCTCTACGTGGGGAAGCTGATCCACACCTACAGGTACACCGTTGGCCTTATACATGATAATATCCGCAGCCTGAAGGACCGGATACCCTAAAAACCCAAAAGTTGAAAGGTCACGATCGGTTAGCTCTGCTTTCATTTCTTTATAAGTTGGATTCCTCTCAAGCCAGGACAGCGGTGTTATCATTGAAAGGATAAGAAACAGTTCGGCATGTTCCTCTATATTGGATTGAATAAATATCGTACTTCTAGCCGGATCTAAACCTACGCTGAACCAGTCAATAACCATATCAATCGTATCTTCTTTTATAAAACTGGTGTCGTTATATTCACTCGTCAATGCATGCCAGTCGGCAACAAAATAGAAACAATCATAATCATCCCTGTTCTGAAGTTCCACCCAGTTCGTGAGCGCTCCATGGAGATTGCCTAAATGGAGCTTCCCCGTAGGGCGCATTCCACTCAAAATTCGTTTTTTTACCACAATACCTCCTGAAATCAAAATATGAGAGCTATGAAAATACAGTTTAAGAAAAAGAGGATGCCGTCCAATCAGACAGGAAAGAGACTATTAATCTTATCAAACAAGCGTTTTATTTCTCTGTTATTAGCTGCTCTCGGACGAATACGTTCGAAAATGCCAAGTTCCTCGAGCTTCTTCAGGGCTGGCAGAGGATCCTTTTCCCGAAGGATAAGCTGAAGTTCCGAAGAGATTCGATAATCAGCCAATTTAGTAAAAAGGTCCCCTTCAATCAAGTTTTTAATCAGCTTTTCAGTTGATTTAACTATTCTAAAACCGAACCTCTGTTCAAATCTCACAGCCCTGAAGGCCCGGGTGGGATCATCAGTGAAACTTAAATCGTGCATGACCCTTATCAATTTTCTTTTTATATCTTTTCTTGCATTGAAAAAGTCAAGCAATTTTCCAAAATGATCAGGGTTTAAGCTAGCCGCAAGTGCATTTATTGTGAAATCCCGCCTGTACATGTCATCCCTGATCAAACCGGGGCTAACTTTAGGGAGCGCAGCAGGATGTTCATAAATCTCAGTTCTTGCCGTTGCAACATCCACCTTGCAGCCGTTAGATAACGTCAGGGTCGCCGTGCCAAAAGTTTCATACGAACGTATGCCGGCACGATACTCTCGTGCCAACTCTTCAGCAAATCGTATACCATCCCCCTCAACGACAAGATCTATGTCATAATTTTCATAATTTAAAAAAAGGTCTCTTACCAGCCCACCCACCATGAATGCCTTAAGGCCCATATCTTCGGCGCACCTTCCCGACGATATCAGGAGCTCCGTAATATTTTCCGGCAGCTTTTGCAATAGCAAGTTCTTGATGTTTTTCATACCCGAAACTATGCAAAAAGAATAAGACCCCCGATTTTTCCAGAAACCGGAGGTCTTAAATGTATAATCATTATTTTTATTGCTTTTTCTGCTTACTTTACCTGATCGGTGAGTGCCACACCGGGTTTAAACCTGACGACCTTCCTCGCTTTGATGTTAATCTCTTCACCCGTTTGAGGATTTCTCCCCTTTCTCGCTTTTCGTTTAACTACCGTAAATGAACCAAACCCTACTAAACCAAATTTTCCATTCTTTTTTAGTTCGTTGGTTAGCGTTCCTATATACGATCCCAGTGCTTTTGCCGCAGCTACCTTTGTAATACCTGCATCATCTGCAATTGCTGCAATTAATTCAGCTTTAGTCATATTTGCCCCCCCTCACTCGTTAATAGTTTTTAAATTACCCTCATTAAAAAGGCCTTTTCTTCTTACTCCTCATACTACCATACAACCAGCAACTCAAGAGTACTAAGAGCTAACTCAATGTCCCCCATGCAGACCCGTGTAGCATAAGAGAAAAAGAACTGTCAAGCATAATAACGAAAAACTTTAAATTTTGCAAAACAAAATTTAGCCCATATTTTGTCAGTAATTTCCGGTTAAGAATTTGCATATGAGTGCCAAGCATTCTGTTCTTTG
>CAZYTP010000100.1:0-8488 GCA_964650385.1 uncultured Syntrophales bacterium
GCGTAGATGTTGGTACCAGTTCAAACAGCAAGATTTAGTTAAGAGTGTAAAGTGAGCTAAAGTGCCTAAAGTTAAAAAATGCGCTTTCAGCGCAGCCTGTTTCAAATTTGACCGCGCCGAAGGCGTGTACACTAACTTTAGCTCACTTTAGGCACTTTTGGGGTTGCGGCTTTGACGCTTTATGGAATAGAATGTTGATTACTTACTGCCAAACACTCATCATTACTCAAATTCTATACCATACTTTTCTAATTTCCTCTCAAGAGTAGGCCGCGAGATACCAAGTATTTCGCAGACTTCACCCTTATTCTTGCCAGTTTTCTTGATAACCCGCCTTATATGCTTCTTCTCTATCTCATCTATGGTACAGATTTCAAAATCCTCATCTTTTTCATTTCCTTCGCTTATCATCTCACTCTGATTTTCTCTTTCGGGAAAGTCCTCCAACAGATCAGGAAAGTCACTTTTTCCGAGAACCTGCCCCTTAGTTATAACAACGGCTCTAACCAGAAGATTCTCCAGCTCCCTGATATTTCCAGGCCAGCTGTATTTCATAAAGATATCCATCATCTCACGGGATACACTGACAATATTTTTATGTAAATCACGATTGATTTTTTTGAGGAGATAGTCGACAAGAGGGCTAATATCCTCACTCCTCTCTCTCAGGGGGGGAATGTTCATCGATACAATATTCAGACGATAATAAAGATCGTCTCTGAAATTACCTTCCTTTACGAGTTTCCTTAGGTCCTTATTAGTAGCAGCGATTATCCTTGCGTTAACCTTTACTCTATCTTTCCCGCCAACTCTCTCAAACTCCATTTCCTGCAATACTCTTAAAAGCTTGGCTTGAAGATTTATTGACATCTCGCTTATCTCATCCAAAAAAACTGTACCGTAACGGGCAAGCTCAAATTTGCCCAATTTTTTACTTATCGCTCCCGTAAAGGAACCCTTTTCATGACCGAAAAGTTCAGATTCAAGGAGGGTATCAACAATGGCAGAACAGTTTATCGCTATATAAGGCTCACTGCTCGAAGTGCTATTATGTATAACCTTCGCAATCAGTTCCTTGCCAGTTCCACTCTCTCCTTGAATAAGCACTGTCGTTTTGCTCTGAGAAACAACCCCAATGGTCTTAAAAATCTCTCTCATCGCACTGCCCGTACCAATAATATCTCCGACCTTGAAATCTCTCGAAGGCTCCGGGAGGAGACCATTTATTTTCTTCTCCATTTCAAGGGTTGTTAATGCCTTCCGAATAGTTATGTCCAGCTCATCAACATCAATAGGTTTGTGAATGTAATCAAAAGCCCCCTCCTTCATTGCCTTAATAGCCGTCTCCATATCATGATGAGCAGAAGTCATAATCACTTTGGTACTTTCAACATCTCCTTTCAGATCCTCAAATACAGTAAAACCACTAATGTCCGGAAGTTCTATGTCCAGGATTACAACATCAGGCGAAACCTCAACTACCTTGTTCAACCCATCAGTGCCGGTCAGGGCGATATGTACTTCATACCCTTCTGCAGTCAAATATAGTTTGAGGGTCTCACATATAGAGCTATCATCATCAACTACAAGAACTTTCGACATGCCACCACTCCCTGAATATGGTGATTGTAAGTTTCTATCGGCTAAAACCGCATAGACTTAGAGGATTAAAGGAATCAAACGATAAAGCGGAGCCCAATGGTCTCATCGGCTTTTTACGGGCTTACGCCTGAATCTCCAATCCTTCTCCCGTCTCCTCACTGAAAACCGGAAATGTTATGCAAACTGTTGTTCCTTTCCCCTTTTCACTTATGACCTCTACCGTTCCCTGGTACAGATCAACAATCTTCTTAACCTGGGCTAACCCGAGACCGGTACCGTATTTCTCATTCGTAAAAAATGGGTTGAATATATGGTGAAGGTCTTCGTTATCAATGCCACAACCATTATCCTTGACTTCAATAACAAGGGATTTAACTTATTTTTAACCGGTTCTGTCGATATTAAGAGTTTTCCTCGGTCCTCCATTGCATCAATAGCATTGAGATAGATATTTAAAAATGCCTCCTCCAACACAGCCGAATCAAAGTTCCAGAACCTTCATCCATTCTCTCAAGAATAAACCTGTCTAAATTTTGTATACTATCGTTCCAATCAAAATATTTCAATAAAAATATACTGATATATGTACCAATTTTAAAATTCGTTAAATTAACAGATTGCAATTTAACAAAACGTTAAGCTGTGCTTTTCAGAAGAATATCGAGTTCAGAATCCCAAAATTTAAATTATATGAACGTTTATGCTATGTTAAAACAGAAACCTCAATCCATAACGAAGTGGCATAACTGTTGCAATATCCTCTTTTAGTTCTCAAAGATCTCCCCTTTTTCAGAAACGCTCTTTATGCTATAAAGATAAAAGGGAAAGATAAAAACTAATTAACAATGAAAGGAAAATAAAAATGTTTCAGAAACTCAGAAAGATGTTATTAACACTCTTAACTACAACGGCTGCCCTGCTATTATCTTCACCAGTGGCCTTTGCTGCGGAAGCACTCCCCACCAGTGAATCGTACGTAAAAGTTGCCTTCGCTGTAGGCGCCATGCTTGCAGCCGGTTTTGCTATCGGCATGGGTGCAATTGGCGCAGGGATGGGAATAGGTCAGGCCGCTAACGGAGCATGTACAGCAGTTGGAAGAAACCCCGGAGTTCAGGGAAAGATATTGATGACGATGCTTGTAGGTATGGCCATGGCAGAATCTATCGCCATATATGCCCTTGTCGTTTCGCTTGTTCTCCTTTATGCAAACCCCTACATGAGCTATTTTATTGGATAGTATCAGACAATCCACTTAAAAAACACAGATAGGTGGGAAAAGAATAATGAAAAGTAAAAAAGGCCGGGAGCGGAACCTCTCCCGGCCTTTTTTAAAAGCTTCCGTCTTTTTTCCATATCTCAACCACTTATTACACCCCGTATAAGGGAACTGACTTTCTCTTTCTCCCATCAAGTTTGGTAGAGACAGAATATCACCCAATGCCGATGCGGTTTTATAAAAGGAACGGCCTGTAAAAACAGAAGGCCTCAGGATGAAGAATTCAGATGCAGAAATTCGAGCGCCATGTTTTGATTTCTCACTCTCGGCTTATCAACCCTACCTACCTCATGTCGACCGCTGAATAATAATGTTTTAAGATCTCTCGATAGGAATATCCCTCCTTTGCCATTATATATGCTCCCCACTGACTGAGCCCAACACCATGGCCGTACCCTCTGCCGTCAAAACGAATCCCGTTCTTTTCTCTTGTCATGGTAAAGAGAGTGCTTTTAATCATTGTAGGATCTACTTTGATACGAAAGTTATTGCCGGTAAGGACACTTTCCCCACCGCTATGCAATATCCTTACTCTCTTAACCCTGCCACTGGGACTGACCTCTACGGCGGCAATCTCATATATATCACCAATACCAAAACCACGTTTATTAAGGGCTCCTTTTATTTCATCAAGGCTCAAAAATAGAGTCCATAAATAATTTGGAGCTTTTGTACTATAGCTATCTGGAATTCCTTTAAGATAAGGAACATCCGCCGTCCATACATTCTTTGCATTCTCGGTTCGTCCACCGCTGTTTGAATGAAAATAGGCCAGAACCGGCTGATTATCGTAAATAAGTATTTTCCCCCTGGTTTCATCTACAGCTCTGTTAGAAAATTGAGATTCCACATCCAGTCCTCCATATACCTGAGAATACATTGTGGAATAAACATCATAGTCTTTGTTCTCATTTTTCATCTTCTGATAAACTGCATAGCTTCTTGCTACTATTGCCTGTGCCATAAGCGCCTCTGAGGACCAACGCGGAGACATTTCTTTTGGTACAACACCATAAAGATATTCCTCCAATCCTAAAATATTGACAACATCCACCCCTCCATCTGTGCTTTTTTGTATCCTGATCCTTCCCCTGTAGGATTTACTGTTTATCTTCAATATTCCCTCTTCAGATGGAAGTAGAATCAACCTGCTGGAGGAGGGCAAGGCAGTATCATTTACCATTATGGTTTTACTGTTTGTCCTTACAACAGCAATCTGGTCGGAGGGCAATCTGAAAAGTGTATTCATCCCATTTAAATCCTTCACCATAAATGGGGTAGAGCAGCTTATAGTAATCTCCTTCTTACCTTCAATGATCAAGACCCTTATCTTTTCATCTATAGATATTTTGAAAGTCTCTTTTTTATCTTCCTTTTTGATCATGGTGGAAGGCTTTGAACAGATCTCGATCATAAATTCGGCAGTTCCCCTCCTCTTACCCTGGGGATCCATTTCAAGATACTTCCTGAATTGCTCCAACGCCTCTCTATTCTTCCTTTTCTCGTAGAGGATCATCCCCGAATTGAAATAAGCATTCCCAACATATTCGCTCCTGTGATATTTTTCCTTCACAATAGAATATTTTTCCAGCGCCAGATCATCATTATTCAGAAAATAACTGTAAATATCTCCTATCCTTAACACCGATTTTGCCTGCATGTCATAATCATTAGAATTATCTACAATATCCTGATAGGCCCCAATTGCTTCGAGTTCAAGTCCCCTTTTAAGATAACTATCAGCCACCCTCATTGCCTGCATAACATCGTAAGTGTGACCCTTCCCCACAAATATGATGGACAAACCAATAAGAAAAATGCAGATCATTTGGGATTTTTTAGTCATAACTTTTCTTTTCAAAGGAAGTATTGAAGCTCCCCGCAGCAAGCTGCGGGGAATGCGCTCGCTGTTCAGTTCAGTTATCAGCACTGAGCTTTTTGATGAAAAATATAAGCACACGCTTCACCTCATTCATATCATTGGTAAAACGTCCATATTCTAGGTTCTTTAGTAAGTTTGAATCACAAACGATCATAATGGCTTAGTTCAAATTTGACAGTTGATAGCTGAACGCTGATTTTCTTGAAGTGTGCCGGAGCAGATCGTAAGCCGAGTTCTGTTCTCCCTCCCGGTTACCCGAAAGGGGGTGATGATCATTAATCTGGAACAACAGTTGCCTGTTGCTTCAAGCGACACTACCCGAGAACTTCGAGCGGGCTACTCTCAAACGTTCTCCTATTTGGTCTTGCTCCAGATGGGGTTTACCAAGCTTCCCCGGTCACCCGGAAAACTGGTGAGCTCTTACCTCACCTTTTCACCCTTACCCGGTGTGATGGACAGAGCCAGTCTCACCGGGCGGTATATTTTCTGTGGCACTTTCCTTAGGGTCACCCCCAGTCGCCGTTAGCGACCATCCTGCCCTGTGGAGCTCGGACTTTCCTCCAGTCCGGCATGCTTCTTTAGTCCTGAAACAAATTCAGAACAAGTTCACTGCACAACCGAACCAGCGATCATCCTACCTACTCCGACACCACTAAAAGATGTTAAGCTAATTTTTATCTATATCACTCCAATGTATAATTCTATTACAGTTAGGACATAATATCAAATCCTCAAATTTTTGCAATTCGTTGTACATCTGAGGAGGAATATTCATGTGACATCCACCACAAACTCCATTCCACACCGAAACCACGGCAAGGTCGTTTCTCTTTTCCTTAATAATCTCATATTTTTTAACGAGATCTTTATCAATTTTTCCCCTCACATCATCAATTTTCTTCTGACATGCTAAAAGTTCAGAATCAATAGAATTTATTGCCTGCTCAATCTCACTTCTTGCTTTTTCATACTTCAAACGATAAGCGTTCAGTTCCTCTTCCTTACTTTTCAATCCTTCCCTTACGACATCTATTTCTTCTAAAATATATATAGTCCCATCTTCGATCTCGCTGTTTTTCCCCTCGACAGTTTCAATCTCTTTAAGCATAGCATGATATTCTTTGTTTGTCTTTATCTCCAGCAATCTATTTTTAGTCTTTTTCAGACTTTCGATCCCTCTTTTAAGGCTTTCCTCTTTTTCTCTGTGCATCACATTTAATTCTTCAAACCTTCTCCTTTCCTCCCCCACCTGGTCCTCAAAACTCTGAAATTCCGTATCAAGTTCGGCTATCTTCTCCGGCAATTTCTCATTCTTCATTTTTATTTCTTTCATCTCTAAATCGTTTTTCTGAAGTTCAATTAATAATAATATATGTTTCTTCAATAAACTCCCTCCTTCATTCAGTTACAACTCATTTACAAAAAAAAATGCACCAAATTGGTGCATTTTTTACGGAATGAGAATCTCCTGAACAACATGATGTTTGCTTAATAGCAGCCATATACAATCATTCACACACATTTCTGTTTTATTACAGATATCCATTACCTAAAAAAGATTCTAAAAATATGCTCTCACCAAAAGATGGTGGGCCCACCTGGGTTCGAACCAGGGACCTACCGGTTATGAGCCGGTGGCTCTACCAACTGAGCTATGGGCCCAAAGCACAAGACCTTTGAAATTTCCATTAAAACGCACAGCAAGCATAGCTGACAAATGTAATAGTGCTATCCCTTAACATTTAGAAGTCCCCTACAGTTAACCACATGGAACTTCAATTTCACTTAAAAATTAATATGTTATCAAATCCATCGGAGGTGGATTTCGAGATGTTTACAGGTTTTGTAAACATTTAAGCTTACTTCTCAAAACAACTTGGTAATTTATACTCATTCTAAATTTCTGTCAAGGTCTTATTTCGCTCCCGCTTTATTTCCCTTTTCCTGGAAAGATTTCTCACCTTCCTTAAAGCATTTGCCTCTATCTCCTTGGCCAGTGCCATGGTTTCATCTAAATTATCCGCCTCATCTTCCAGCGAGTAATCCGCCCGTTCACCGATACCGAATCGCATTCTCAACACCTTCTCCTCCCTCGGTGTTAAAGTAGAAAGAATGCCTCTGGTATGTTCGGCAAGATTCATATTTATTGTAGCCTCCGAAGGAGACATAATCCCTTTATCCTCAATAAAATCACCTAAGTGACTATCTTCTTCCTCTCCTATCGGAGTTTCCAAAGATATAGGTTCCTTGGCAATCTTCAAGACCTTTCTTACCTTTTCCAAGGGAAACTCCATCTTGTTGGCAATCTCATCTGGAGTCGGTTCTCGTCCTAATTCCTGAACTAAATACCTGGAAGTTCTAATGAGCTTGTTAATAGTCTCAATCATATGTACTGGAATTCTTATTGTTCGTGCCTGATCGGCTATCGCTCTGGTTATAGCCTGTCGAATCCACCACGTGGCATAGGTAGAAAATTTATATCCCCTTTGATATTCAAATTTTTCAACGGCCTTCATCAATCCAATATTTCCTTCCTGAACAAGATCCAAAAACTGCAATCCTCTGTTTGTATATTTTTTGGCAATACTTACGACTAATCTGAGATTCGCTTCAACAAGTTCTTTTTTTGCCAGATTTGCTTTTTTCTCTCCCTGTTCTATCGAAAAGGCCATTCTCTTCAAGGAGTCTACCGTGAGGCCGGTATCTGATCTTATCTTTCTTATCTTGCTGCGGATCTCCCTTAGGACTTTCTCATATTTTTTCAGCGTTTCAACCGAAACCCCTGCTTTCTTTGCAATTTGCTTTTCATTTTGGGGTTCTCTTCTCATCAAGACACATGTTCTTTCCAACTCATTGAGTGACATACCAGTTTTCTCTTTACATCTCAAAATATCCTTCTCAGCTTTTTCTGTTTCATTAACATAAGCCGTGAACCTTAAAGCTATTCTGTTGATCTGATTTTTGTTAAACCTGATTTCTTTACATAGATTCATGATGTTTTTTGTATTTTTCGTTAATCTTAACTTTATTCTCTTCTGCTGAACATCATCAAGCCCTTTTTCCTTGGATTTATTATAAAGAATCTCATTTTTCTTGTTTATTGCTGCTATTTTATCGATGACAGAAAGTGCCTTCTCTTTGTACACTTCTTCTTCTACAAAACCATCTTCAACCTCAAGATTATGGACAACGTTTTTCACTCGAAACTCTCCACTCCTCAACTTAGCACCCATTTCTACTACATCTCTAATTGAAACCGGTACACTGAAAACGGCGTCTATTATTTCTTTTTCTCCTTCTTCTATTTTTTTCGCGATCTCTACCTCTCCTTCACGACTAAGCAGAGACACAAGGCCCATCTCCCGAAGGTACATTTTCACAGGATCACCCGTCTTGGGAGGAACAGGAAGGGCAGTAACATAACCATTTTCTTTTGGATCAATATCCTCCTCTTCAATCGTTTTTTTCAGGATTATTTTTTCACCCTTGTCGGTATCAATAATATCTATGTTCTTCTCGCCAAAGAGTATGATAATATCATCTATCTGGTCTGAAGATATGACATCAGACGGCAAAATATCATTAACATCATCATAGGTCAGAAAACCCTTTTCCTCACCCAATGTAATAAGTTTTTTCAACTCATCTGACTGTATTTTCTTTCCCATATCCTGTTCTCCCTGATAGTTCCGGGTTTAAAGTTTCGAGTTCAAAGTTCAAATCGAAAC
>CAZYTP010000101.1:0-8280 GCA_964650385.1 uncultured Syntrophales bacterium
CCGCAGCGGGCAAAGGATGCACTGACGACAACCGTTCGGTCACTTCAGCGCGCTTTGCGGGAGTGCCGGCCGACCCATGCTGTTTGTGTTTTTGACGGTCAAGAACAAGGTTGGCGCCATGAAATGTATCCAGACTATAAGGCCGGACGCACGCCTATGCCTGAAGCATTGCGGTCGAGTCTAAAAACGTTCGAAGAAGCGTTTTTAGAACTTGGTGTTTCTTCCCTGACCTTTCCAGCATTGGAAGCAGATGATGTTATTGCCACATTAGCCGTAAAAGTGGCGCTACGGAAAGGGAAAGTTATTATCCTCTCGACCGATAAGATGTTTTTTCAGTTACTTTCTGCTCAGATCAAGGTACGTGACCACTTTAATAAACGAGATATTGATCGTGCCTATGTGATGGAAAAATTCGGGGTAAAGCCTGAACAATTTGTTGATTTTCTGGCGCTATCCGGAGATAGCACTAATAATATTCCGGGTGTGCCATCGGTTGGGCATAAAACAGCATCCAGATTATTATTGGAATTCAATGATTTAGATAATGTTTTGTCAGTTGCGGGTGTGATGAAGGGAAAAACAGGTGAAATGTTGCGGAAACATGCTGAAGAGGCGCGTATGGCGCAAAAGCTCGTACGACTTCGTAGTGACCTGGAGTTTGGTTTGAACCTCAAATCATTTAGATATACTCACTCTCATAATATTTATAATGAATGAGACAAGAACAAAAGCCATTGACAATTTTGTGAGTGTATGATTATTTACAATGCGTATTTGTCAGGTGCCCTCATGTATAGGAGAGGGTGAAAAGGGAAGGTGGTGAAAAACCACCGCATTGTGGCCGATGCTGTGATCCCTTCGTAACTTCACCGTAAAGTTCCGGGCCGCCGTATAGTGGCGGACCGGTTGAAAAGTCACTGGCGAACGACACATGCCGGGAAGGCGAACGGTGAAAGGGAGAGCCAGAAGACCTGCCTGATTATCATACAGGATTGGTAATGCCAAAAGCCGCCTGGAACACTGATTTAGTGAAGTGTTCCAAGCGGCTTTTTTTATTGAGGTGCGTATGAGAAAGGTATTGTTAAATGAAAATCGAAAATTGGAAGTTGTGGAGACGTCCCCGCCCGCGGTACCTCGTGGTGGTGTTCTTGTCTCGATGAGGGTAGCGGCCGTCTGCCGCACGGATCTTAAGATGCTCGAGTCCGGGCAGATAGATCTATCCCTTCCCAGGATACTGGGTCATGAAGGTGTCGGAGAGATAATAGAAAGTGATAATCCGTCATTTGAGGCCGGTGCCATGGTAGCCATATATCCCGGTATTTTTTGCGGAGAATGTGAACAATGCAAGATGGGAGTTACGGCTCAATGTGAGAAAATAAGGATATACGGTTTTAACGAAGACGGATTTTTCCGTTCAATCATCCCGTTTAATGAGAAACAACTAAGTTCTCTTGTGCCTTTTCCAAAGGGTCTTGATCCTGAACAGGCAGCGCTTGCAGAACCTCTTGCCTGTTGCCTGAGTGCCGTCAGTAAGTTCAAGTATGCAAATAAGAAGAGAGCGCTGATTATAGGCGCCGGCGCTGTCGGGAGCATATTTGCCGCGCTTTTGAAGACGGAGGATTGGGGGGAAATAATCATAGCGGACAGAAATCGGCAGAGGCTTTTGAATGAATTGCCCCGGGGTGTTAAGACTATCGATACATCGAGTTCCAGTCTTTTCGAGAGCTTGGATAATGAAAAGGTGGATTTGATTATCCCAGCCTGTCCCGGTGGTCTTAACTGGCCTTTCTGGGAAATAATGAATCAGGGAGGCTGCGTTTCATTCTTTTCCGGAAATCATAAAGGTGATGAAGTGCTGCCGATCGATACGAATGCCGTACATTACAAGGAACTCACGATTGCCGGTTCCTATGGCTGCAATATTGGAGATTTTCGCTCTGCCCTGAATATGCTGGCGGCGGAGCGAATCGATCTTACCTTTTTCCGATTTTACAGGATACCGGTCGAAGAGATTCTAAATGGAATGGAGATCCTGAGCAGACAGAAGGTTAAGAAAGTTATAATAAATAAAATTTGATGTATTCGTAAAAGTCTTTTGGTCCGTCACTCCCGCGAAAGCGGGAGTCTATAACAGATTGAATTTACTGGATTCCCGCTTTCGCGGGAATGACAAAGCTTGTCCTCGACCTGATCGGGGAAGGGTAGAAAATTGACTTTTTACGAATGCATCAATTTTAACTTCTTGCGATTTTATATAAGGGAGGGAAATTTAATGGATGAACGATCACTCAGGTCATTCGGTCAGGTAATAAATTCGTTGATGGCAGGGGAAAATCTTACCCGGCAAATGTCCAGGGAGATGTTCTGTGAGATTTTAGCCGGACGTCAACCTGACATACACCAGGGGGCGGCGCTGGCTGCTCTCAGAATGAAGGGGGAAACGGCGGAGGAGATAGCGGGCTGTTTCGAAGCCATCTATGACGTGGATACAAATAAGGGGAGCATTGAAGGTCTACAGGTTGTTGAAAATTGTGGAACAGGCATGGACAGCCTCAAGACATTCAACATCAGCACTATTTCTGCCATCGTGTCGGCAAGCCTTGGTGTTTGCCTGGCAAGACACGGTGCCCGTGCGATCACCTCTCGGTGCGGTACAGTTGACCTATGTGAGGCACTGGGCGTGGATGTGGAATGTGATGTAGACATGGTCTGCCGATCAATCGAATCGAGTGGTCTCGGTCTTTTTAATGGAATGAGCCCAAGTGTTCACCCAGGCGGTCTTGGAAGGATACTGTCTCAAATTAGATTTGGCTCCACTCTCAACATTGCCGCGTCGCTGGCCAATCCGGTTCTGCCTCGCATCGGTGTGCGGGGTGTGGGATCTCCTGAGCAGATTGAACCGGCGCTAAACGTGATGAGGCAAATAGGCTATCAAAAGGCGATAGTGTTTCATGGGTTTGATCAAGACGGCGACAGGGGCATGGACGAGCTTTCAACGCTTGGAGTTTCCAGACTTGGTATTCTAAATGAGAATGGTGAAACAGAATTTCAGGAAATTAGACCGGAGGATGTGGGTCTGCCCCGCGGTAATTACGAAGAAATCAGGCCGTATGGCAGCGTGGAGGAAGAAGCTGTTGATGCCGTCAAAACCCTTGCAGGAAGGGGAAACAAGTCACGGACAGAAATCGTTGCCCTCAACACTGCGGTTATCCTCTGGATAGTCGAAAAATCGTCCTCTCTCAGGGAAGGTGTCGATCTTGCCTTGGAGGAGATAATGTCTGGTAAGCCATTAGCCAAATTAATTGAGTGGGTAGGCGTCCAAAACAGAAATCCTGATGAGGGTGTTGGGAGAGTCATGACGCTTTCCGGTAAAGCGTAAAACAGGTACGATTCCTTTAATGTTATGAAATACAGGACAGTAGTTCTGTCTAACTCTCATATTATAGTATTTTATCAAATATTATGGTATTAAGATAGAAGTTCCCTGCGGCAAGCCGCGAGGAATCTCCGACTGTTTAGTAAGTTAGAAATTATTTTCTGCCAGAAAATAATTTCGTTAACGCATTTATCCCCTTTAGTGGGACTTATCCCGTTTATCGGGGTAAGGAAAATTGTTGATTTTATTCGCTTGCTAACCCCGCCGCAAACAGCGGGGAATGCTCTCGCTGTTCAGTTCAAAACTCAGGAAAAATCAAAAGGGAGGAAACAGATGACAAACAGTATTCGAATCGGCGGGTGTTTTATCATTTTTTTGTCCCTGTTGTTTCTGACGGTACCGCAAAACATTTATAGCCAGGATATTCGGGCTGTTCAAGTTGTGCCTGACCAGGAAAAACGTTCTTCCATACATACAGTTGATGGTTATGCCTATCTTGGAGAGAACATGACCCCCTCCCAGGCCCGTGCTGCGGCCTTTGCTACCGCAAAGAGACAGGCGCTGGAGGCCGCAAAAACCCATATAAAAGCGAAAACCAAGGTCAAAGATTTTCAGGTCGATTACGACATGATCTGGTCCAATGCGGAAGGCGCTGTCACAGTTCTCGAACAGAAAGACCACGGTCTGGATCCGAAGACCATGCGCTACCATGTCTGGATCAAGGCGGAGGTCTTGTATGATCTCAAGCCCAAGAAACCTGAAGGTTACCAGGCGGCAATTATGGACAGCGATGCGCCGCTTACCGTAAAAGTCTGGACTGAGAAAAAGCGCTACGGGACGGGTGAAAATGTCAGAATCTTCATTCAGGGAAACCGTGACTTCTACGCGCGTATTGTAGACATCACCTCAGGTGGGCAGATTATTCAGCTCCTCCCCAACGACTATCGCAGAATCAGCTTTTTCAGAGGTGGAGAAGTTTACACAATTCCGGACAAAGGAGATCAGTTTAATTTGCAAGTTGTGCCTCCGTATGGTGAAGACCGTCTCGTCGTATATGCCAGCGAGGTGCCACTTGGAGAGGTAGCCATGGATTCAGTCGGTCAGGGGCTCAGGCAGTATCGAGGATTACAGGAAAATCTTGCGGCGCAGACACGCGGCATAAAAGTAACAGGGAGCGGTATTGACACGGACAGTGGTGCGGAATTCTACGAGGCTACCTGGGCAATCACTACGAAGAAGTAAAAATATTTATGGAAAAGAAAATTACAACCGAACTTATAGCGGTACGTCATGGCGAGACCATCTGGAATGAAAAAGGTCTGATACAGGGGCACATCGATACCGATCTCAGCCCGCTCGGAATTCGGCAGGCTGAAGCGATTGCGGGAAGACTGGCAGAGAAAAAGGTTACAGCTATATACAGCAGTGACTTGAAGAGGGCGTATAAGACCGCTGAATGTCTTGCCGCCAAGACCGGGCATAAGATAATTACTGACAGCAGATTGAGGGAAAGATGTCTGGGTATTTTTGAAAGTTTCTCGATGGATGAGGTCGAACAGAAATATCCCGATGAATTTAATCTATATAAAACGGCTGGACCCGATTACATTGTTCCGGAAGGGGAGAGCAGAAGACAGCAGTTCGAACGCGCAATCGAGTGCATCAAAGAGATTGCGGAGCGTCATGCTGGAGGGTGTGTTGTTGTTGTGACCCACGGGGGAGTCCTCAACGGCCTTTTTCGATATGTCCTTGATATTCCTATTTCAGTGCCTACAAGATTTAAACTCTTCAATGCGAGCATAAATACATTTTCCATTGAAAACGGCACATGGCTGCTGGGCACATGGGGAGACGTCAGCCATCTTCAGGATATCGGCGTATCGGTGAAATGGATAGATGGTGATTAAATTACGGTTCCAATGTCAGGAGTTCCATTGGCCGCTCGATCAATGCCTTCGCACCGTATTTTAGTAGTTCATCCGGTGGCCTAAACCCCCATAGCGCTCCTACCGGGAACATTTTAGCATTAATGGCCGTTTTCATGTCAATCCCCGTATCCCCTAAATACAAAAATCGTTCCGGTGAAATGCCGAGATTTTCAGCTATTTCGTGAGCGCCACATGGATCAGGTTTTTGAGGGATTCCATCACGCTGACCAAGTATCATTTCAAAGCTCCAGTTGGAGAGGAGCTCATGAACACAGAGTTTGGTAAAATCATCGGATTTGTTGGAAAGTATCGCCATCTTAACCTGTTTGGCGGTAAGTGCATCGAGGAGTTCCGGTATGCCGTTATACATCTTCGTGTTTACGTTCCAACTGCGGCTGTAATTCTCACGAAACACCTTTACACATTCCGCTATGGTATCATCATTTCGTTTCTCAGCAGGCAGTACACGCGAGACAAGCGTGTTTATACCGTCACCGACAAAGTAGCGATACGCGTGTACCTCGTGCGAGGGGAAACCGTATCCTGTCAGCATACTGTTTGCCGAGTTGGCGATATCCTCCAAGGTATCAAGGAGTGTCCCATCGAGATCGAAGATTACGGCTTTAAAGTACATGTTTTTTTCTCACCTTCAAACACAAGCTTCGCTGAAAAACGGTTCTTTGGAGGGCATAAGCCACTCGTTGGCGCTTATTTCAATTTTCTTCTTATCTTTGGCTTTCCTAGGGATAATGCTGCGTGCGAAACGGATGCCTTCGTGCAACACCTTTCCTGCTGTGTCCTCGGCATTCAGGACATACAAAAGTCTGAGCTGTGTGTCGTGAACCCTGGAGATATTACCCCGGGAATTCTCCCATTTGGAATATGTTTCAGGAGCCACTGATAAAAGTTCTGCCATCTCCTTGCTCTTCAGGCCGAGTTCCTTTCTGAGAAACCTGATTTCTGGTCCCGTCAATTGTTCCTCTTGACACACTATGTTTTTACCTATCAAAAGGTGAAGTTCCTCAACCTTGGGAATCTCAGGACCGCCTTCGCCGCACTCGATGCATTGATACTGGATTATTCCATACAGATACACATTATCCAGGCCGCATTCCACATAATGATATGACTTATCCTTGATAACCTGTAACTTCCCCTCACAATTCCAACAGGTCTGCATTTCTTTCCTCCCTTATTCCATTCCTCCAAGAACTGTAACAATAACAAGCAATTTCCTGTTCACTATTGCTACAACTACGGTTCCTTTATGGCCTTCTATATCTTTGCCATGTACGTGATATTTGTGTTGACCGTCTGGGTTTTCTTCCCTTTTTCTAATTTTGCCGTGCTTTAGAATATGGAATACATCTCGCGTCGTGTAATCCCTTTCTTTCATTTGCCCCCTTGCATGTGTTGAAGGGATAACGCTCCCGTATTGTGAAATTTTTCTGATAAGCTTTTCTGCTTCTTTGAAGGACAGAGGTTCCATGTGATTCCTAAATCCCATAACTAACATGCCTTTGTCAAGGGAAAACATAATCCTGAGTTAAGATGATAGCATATATAAATAGTATCGGCACAACTTTCTTAACCTTAAATTAGGTCTGCGGTCACTTTAACGCCCTTGTCTTCGGCTAATATTTTTGTTAAGGAGGCAGAGTTGGGGACGTCGGTTTTTAAATATATAAGCAATGTGAAAAACCGTATCTATTTTTCATTAATTTAAAGGACCGGGCATATATTCACTGGGCATCTTAAAATCATCATGACCTTTGTTCTTCTTCACTCTCGGTGGCTCAGTGCTTTGATTTAACTTTATATTGACCTCCCTTGATATAGGCCCTGCCGACATGAAACTTTTTTCAGGTATTTCTTTAGATATTTTCTTCATGACTTCTTGCATTACTTTGTTGGCAGTCATTCCAACAGCATTTATCGAATGTGAACCATTGGCGACCCAGACAATGTTACCTGTATTTACAACGATCATTTTAATTGATAAAGAAGCGTGGCATAGATTTGTGTTCAATACTCCCAACAACATGCCCATGTAATAAATGGGTGCTTGACTTGGCCGACAATTATAATTGCTTACCGAACCTATGACAATGGCATCAATACCACGAATTTGTAATGCCGACTTGTTAGATTCAGTCAGTCCAGACTGGACTAAAATTTCTTCATCAATTATGGATCTCAATTGGCTACGTTCAATTACATTATATCCTTTTTTTATAAATTCAAGTAATACCGTATCAGCAACCTCTTGACCTACCGTCGGATCGGACAAACAATCAAATTTTACAACCGCAATATTTTTATATTGTGAAAAATCGGTGCCAGGTTTTATGTAGCAGTTTGATGTTGCGCAACTTGCCAAAAACAATATAAAAATTAGCCATATCCACTTATGTCTGCAAATCTTCATGTCGATTCCCCTTATAATTCTAAAATCTCTATTGCTTCTTTCCTCCAAATTCCTATGAATTTTTTGTAATTGTCTTTGAGTTGAGCATCTTTTTCTATGTTTACTTTTACTTCTTTTGGGACTTTCAGTAGAAACAACCGAACGTAATCAAACCACGTATCTATATCTACGCTGAACAGGGTTGAAAGTTCCTCTAAGAATTTTCTTGTATAACTTATCTTGATATTTTCAATAAAGGATTTATACGGAGAGTCAGTCGCAACACTCATGTGATCGTTGAGGAGATCAACTGCATCCTCAAAAGCTCTGGTTCGCAAAGAGTGATGAATCTCCTTTTCAGATTTTTTTAAGAGATCAACAGCTTCTTTAATATCTTCAGATAATTGTTTTTGCATGGATTTACCTTCCCAGCCTAATGAGGAGGGTAACCAACCAAGCCAAGGAATTTGCCTGTAGGGCTGCAACGGATCTTGTGGCTTGGTTCACCCCATTGTTGGCCTATATATTTACTCAAGTTCTACTTGGTTGCGTAGTGCTTCGATAACTTG
>CAZYTP010000102.1:0-8215 GCA_964650385.1 uncultured Syntrophales bacterium
CCAAATCGTTCTACATTGTCCGGTCTACAGGTGTCCGATGAGAGTAGCACAGGTACCGGGTGCCAGCTATGGGAGGCAAGAAGTGCCGGAGTTGAATGGTCTCCGGTCACAACCAGGACATCGGGACGAAGCTCGGTTATCACTGGGAGGAAGGAATCCACCTCCTCAATAACTTTTACCTTTGCATCAAAGTTTCCATCTTCACCCCTTGAATCCGTCGGTTTAATGTGAAGAAAGAAAAAATCATATTGACTGTAATTATCACGCATGGCGGTAAATTCAGCTTCTATCGTCTCCGTCAGTGAGTTAACAGTCATACCTAAAATCCGTGCAATACCCCTGTACATTGGATAGTTTGCAATGGCAAGTGGTTTGAGTCCAAATCTTTCACTGAGGCCGGGGTAACTGCGGTATTTAGCATAGCCCCTGAGCAGTATCATATTTGCTTTCTCTTCATCGGAGAGCACATCCCTGGCTTTGTCAGTCAGTTCAGCAATGATCGCCGCAGTTTCTGCCGCCTCAGGTTTCAACGGCTCAGGCGAAATTGGGGGTGCTCCTACTTTCTGGGGGTCTGTCTCTTCTATCTCTTCCAGCAGGTTATCCCCTCTCAAGACAATCAGTGCACGATGTTCTTTTTCCGTTTCAAAAAAGACTTCATGTGATTTCAGCTTTATCCCTTCCCGTAATTTATGGCAGAGTCTTTTGTTGGTCTCATCATCTATTCGACCCGCTCTCCTGTCAATCACCAAACCGCTGCCATCTATCGTCGCAAAATTGACCCGCATAAAGAGGTCTTTTTCCGTCATGGGGAAGTTGATCCCCGCTGCTGACAATATCCCCCTTCCCACATTATTCTTTACGGGATCGTAGCCAAAGAGTGCAAAATGAGCGGGACCGCTCCCCGGTGTTATCCCGTATCCGATTGGGTCGAGGAGACCGCAGATCGATTTTTTAGCCAAACGGTCAAGATTAGGGGTATCGGCCGTTTCCAGTTCTGTTTTATCACCCCCGGGCAGGGGGAGGCCCCCTATACCATCGAGGATTAAAAACACAATTTTTGTATCATTCGGTACTACAAGCTTATCAATCAATTCCGGATTCATCTGTCTTATCTCCCTTCAAATTTTTTTTGCAAATCCCACTGCTTGTGGAATTTTGTAAGATGGCAGGCATGAAAGGTTTGCATAATTGGTTTTCTGGTCATTGCGAGGAGCGAAGCAACGTAGCAATCTATTTGTAATTACAGATAATTTGAGATTGCTTCACTACGTTCGCAATGACAATATGTGTATTATGCAAACATCTCGGTGTCTCTTACAATCTTTTATTATTTTCTTCTCATCGACGAGTGGTCCCTGATTATTACTGATAAGGGGCTTTACCTCCTTCCCTTTCAACAGGTCAGGTTTACCTCACATCTTCGATGACTCAACTGCAGGATGCACATTTACCGCTGTTTTATAACATAAAGGGGGAAGACTGTTCAAATAAAAACCTGAACTGAACAGCAAGTACGTTCCCAGCAGCTTGCTGCGGGAAGCTTCAATTTAATCCTCTTCTGGTTCCCTGGTTATCCATATGAATCTCCCCGCCTACAAGGCGGGGCTTGCGGGTGCGCTCCCGGTCAATTTGTATTTTCTTGACATCTGCTGCTTGAACGTACTATAAATTTCACCTACGAACACAAGAGAATAATGAGGGGATATCGTTTTGTCCCCTTCGCTACTGGAGGAAGTAAATGGCCATAATAATTGATGGAAAGAAGATAGCACAGGACGTCAGAAATGAGATTAAAGAGGAAGTTCTCAGGCTGAAGGCAAAAACCGGAATTGTTCTGGGGCTTGCCGTCATCCTCGTTGGAGATGATCCTGCTTCAAAGATATACGTCAGAATGAAGGAAAATGCCTGTAAGGAAGCTGGATTTTTATCAAGGGAACAGAAACTGCCAGCCGAAACCGATGAAAAAAGACTGCTCAAGATCATCGAAGAGCTAAACCGCGATGATGAGATACATGGTATTCTGGTTCAGCTTCCCCTTCCCGGTCATATCAATTCCGATTCAATCATAGAAGCCGTTGAGCCACGAAAAGATGTTGACGGTTTTCACCCATATAATGTCGGGCACCTCTTTGCCGGTAATCCCTTCCACAGGGCCTGCACCCCGATCGGAATTATGGAGCTCCTTGATCGCAACGGAATAGAAATAGCGGGAAAAGAGGCAGTTATCGTCGGCAGGAGCAATATCGTGGGGAAACCGCTGGCCCTGATGCTTCTTGCACGACACGCTACCATAACCATGTGTCACACACGAACGAAGAACCTTTCCGAGGTCACAAGAAGAGCGGAAATCCTCATCGCTGCCGCAGGAAAAGCTGAAATGATAACGGGAGATATGGTGAGAGACAAAGCCGTAGTTATAGATGTCGGCATAAACAGGCTCGAAAGTGGCAAGCTGGTCGGAGATGTGCTCTTTTCCGAGGTTTCCGAAAAAGCTTCCTATATAACACCGGTTCCGGGCGGTGTCGGCCCGATGACGATAGCAATGCTTCTCAAGAATACCTTGAATGCAGCAGTTCGCCAACAGGTTTAAGTCCAGGGGAACCTGATGATAGTCAAGGGCGGCACATTTGACAGACCAATAAACAATATTCTCATCATACAACTTGGTGATATCGGCGACGTGGTATGGGCTACGCCTACCTTCCGGGCCGTAAAGGAAACCTATCCGCAGGCAAATGTCTCAATTCTTGTGCGGGAAGGATTTGGATCTCTCCTTGAGTTAGATCCGCATATCAATAGAATTTTTGAGGTCAAACATTACAAAGGAAATCTTTTAAATAGGACAAAGAGTCAGATCAAATTCATCAGGGATCTGCGAAAGGCATGTTTTGATCTGGTTTTTGATCTTCGATCTGACGATAGAGGAGCTTATATGGCTCTTTTGTCAGGCGCTCAAGTCAGGGCTGCCCTGCTTTATCGTGGCCTCAAATGGCGTAATTTCCTCTTTACACACCTCGCTGATCCTCTATCTCCCAAAGAAAGAATCCATGGCGCAGCAGAGCAATCTCTCTTGGTTGTGAGAGGCTTTGGCATAGACACAGAAGATGGTATTCCAAAGCTCCGGGTTTCTGAAAAGGCCAGAGAAAACGTTAAGCAACTCCTGGATCGTGAAGGTGTAACGGCTGTGGGCCGCTGGGTTACCCTGAATCTTTTTTCAAGATGGCAATATAAAGAATGGGGTTATGAGAAATGGGCGCGGATCGTTGACTGGTTGTGGGAAGAATACAAAATTTCGACTGTTATTGTCGGAGCACCCGAAGAAAGAGAGAAATCAATCAATATTGTCAATAAATGCAACGGGCAAATTTTTAATCTCACCGGCAGAACTACGTTGAGTGAGTTAGCCGCTGTGCTCAGCCTTAGCTGTCTTCATCTCGGTGTAGACAGCGCGGCCCCACAGATTGCCGCGGCTGTTGGCACCCCTACAATTACCATTTATGGGCCTTCCGTCTGGAGTGAATGGGCGCCTCCGGGAGAAATACACAGCGTTATTACTCCGGATTGCGATTGCGCCCCATGTCATCAAAAAGGGTGCAATGATAGTGGCATAAGCAAATGTCTCGAAGAATTAACGGTTGACAAGGTAAAAGGGGTTATTCAAGAATTTCTGGACCACAATAGCAAAATACCCGTCAAATCAATCCCATTAGCGTAAATATCTCCTCAAACCTCATTTCCCACGTATGTTCAGAGAATGCCCGGCGATACCCCGCTTTTCTGATAGCCTCCGCTTCATCGGGATGGTCTAAAAGATATTGTATCTTTTTAACAAGTTCATCAAAGATTCTATAGGTTAGAATCTCTTTTTCGATTTCGAAAACCCTTTCAAGTTCAGGTGAGTACTCCGTAACATAAAGTCCCCTGCTCATTGGGATTTCAAAATCCCGTCCCTTGAGACAATAGGTATCTTCATGACCTGCAACGCCACCGAAACCAAGGTTGATTTTACTTTTCGAATACATGCGCACCATCTCTTCCGTGGAGAGGGGGCCATTCGGCCAGCCGTATCCATACGCTTCAACATGAATGCCTTGATCTTTCAGGGCCTGAATAATGGCTGGACGTTTTCCATAACATTGACCAACAAATGACACATCAATAGTTTTTTCTAAATCGTATGGTTTGTGAATTTCAGGATTAGCGCCTTCAGGAAGATGGATGGGAAGAGCTCCTTCTACGCAGTATTTCTTCAGGGCATCCTCGGTACTTGTCCAGCAAAGGTCGAAGTAGCGGCAGATATCCCTTGCCCCCATGGCCTGGCCGTTTTTGATCTTTCCGACAAATGCCTCCTTGTCATTCAGGGCGAGGTTGATCATGGGGATACCAAGTGAACTCAATTTCCGCATCGTCTCCGATGTTACAATTTCTCCAGATAGATAGGCGAAGATAGCATCGGTAGAATCTTCTTTTATCCATCCCCCTACACGGCTTGTAAGATCACTGTTCATTTGATCCTTGACGGATTTGTGCCAGTCCTTTCTCTGATGGTTGAACTTATTGAACCAGTCGTAGTGCCTGACCGGTCCGAATTTTTCGAGGGATGGTTTCAGCGATTCATTTTCCCAGTTGTAGTGGTGGTATATGGCCATAATATTCAATTTCCCCTTCGGCTTCGGTTTCAGATCGGGAAACTTGCGTTTCATAGCCTCACGGATGGCTTCATCATCGGGCAGGGAAAGATTGCGTGAATCAAATAGTGAATTGTAATGTTTTAACTCACGATTGAGCCTTCGCCTGTTTTTCCATCCCCGGAATTGTTTCCTGTACTTTTTCAGTGGATCATTCATAGCTTCCAGGTGGTATATAGCCTCGGCCCATTCGATTTATCTTCATAATCATTCATCATGTTCAGTACATGTCCCGCATCGAGAGCGGGTATCGAAAACTTATGGGCAACGTCAACACATACCAGAAGGGCACCAATCCCCGCACCTACCAGACAGAGCTCCGTATCGGGAGGTATTCGGTTCAAGATATCTTCCTTCATTGTTTCCCAGCGGGTTGCCACATAGGAGTCCGGGATCTCTGCAAATGTGATATCCGGATGGCTGAAAAGCCTCTCAAACCACTTTATGCAGGAATCCATGTTGCATTCGGAGTTTACAATGCATATCTTTCTGCCGTCAACAAGGCTGGCGAAACTTTTAGAGGTGAGATATGCATAGACGACATAAAATGGCAGATAGCTATCCCTGTTTAATTCGATATTGTTGTTGAATAGAAAATCGACGAATTTTGATGCTGAATTATCACCTTTAGGCTTGCGCAGAAAGGAGAAGAACCCCTTCTTTTCATGCTGCGTATTTCCCGGATAGATCAGGGGGGTGATCTTTCCTGATTCGGCTAACACTTTCAGAGCTTCGATATGCAGCGGCGTCGCCTTTTGTATGGCTTCAACGGATTCCGCCTGCTTGTAGAGACCGTTACAACTAAGGTCATTTTCATAAAAGGCGTATTCCCCGTCGGCAAAACGGACGATCGGCGCCGTCCTTCTGTCCTTCAGACCCTTTTCAATGAAATTGTGCAGTATCTCGAAATAGCTATCACCGTGCGAAATATCCCGGTGGAACAGGCAGGTCTCCTGATCGGATATCTCAGGTGAGTGAAATCTGAAGACAGGAGAATTGTCGATGTCTTCCAATACAAGTCTTTCGAATCGGAATGTCCGGCTCTTTATAATATCTTCAAGATGGTATGTTTTTCCCATAAAATATCACCATGTTACTCATTGAATTCTTTTCTTGCCACAACCGCAATACTATGTCCAGAATAGCATTTTGCGATCAGGCGGGCAAATAGATTGATGACAGGAATTTTTTTAAGTTTCTCTTTTACGTACTCTGAATGATAATCCTTTGTACGGACGGTTCTGAATCCATATTGTGATAACATGTCTGTCAGGGTATCTGGAGTAAAATGATAAAGATGATAAGGCAAGCTCCATCCATTCCACTTAGTCCACATTTTTATTGCATCCACTCCTTCATGGTTGGGGACATCGACGATCAGAAGACCATCCGGTTTCAACCAGTTCCATGCCTTTTTGAGATGTTTCCTGGGATCGGGCGTATGTTCCAGTGAATGCCACATGGTAATAATATCCATCGAGTTATCTTCAATATCTATCTCTTCGATCTGTCCCGTGGTAACCGGTATCTTCAACTCACTGCGTACATAGAAGGCTGAATCGCCGGAGACATCCTGCCCTTTAACTTCGTAGCCATGTTTGCGACAGGCATACAGGAAATAGCCCATACCGCATCCGATATCGAGGACTTTGCCATGCCTTTTAAGATTGCGGAAGAACTTAATGCGATGATCTTCTTGAGAAATACGCCGTCTCATTTCAGGCGAATCTATCTTCAACCCTTCATCATAGTGGCTTGAGAAATAATCATTTCTGTAGAGCTCCTGCAGTTCACTCTGGTCCGGACGGGGATCGAGGAAACCGAGTCCGCAGTCGGAACATTTATAGACTGTCCACTCGTCCTGTTGAAAGAGCAAGTTTCGTCCTGGGCTGTTGCAGAGGATACACTTTGAACTGGCACGTTCCATGTTATTTTCTTATTGTTCTGATAAAAGATTCTTTACAGTATGATAAATTACTCGGTATTTTCCAAGTTTTTCTCTCGTTCTTGTTTTGTTTTTTACTAAGGGGAGAAAAAATTTTAGTGCTATTATTCTCCACCAAGCTTTTATAATATTAGCCCTGCCGATCCGTTTAATAGTTTTTGGAAAATAATGTTTTCTATAAAAAATATATTCAGCATGTATTTTCTTTTTCCATACTTCTGATGACAATGAGTTCTTTTCGCTTTGTCCGCCGAGATGAATAACTGTTGCAGAATCAATATAACCGATTTCATGTCCTAATTTTCTAATTCTAAGGCACAAATCCTGATCTTCGCCATATAGGAAAAAATCTTCATCAAATCCTCCCATTTTTTTGATAAGTCCCGAACGGACAATCATACTTGCTCCAAGAACACATGCAATTGAGCCAGGTAGTCCAGATAGTTCGTCTGTAGTGTATTTTTCTCCAGGATATCGGTAAGATATTGATTCTTGCAGAGTTCCATCAGGATTGATAATTTTTGTACCGGCAAGACCCATAGGGGGATTCGCATCCATAAACGATATGGCTTCGTTGAAGACATCTGACATTACTTCGGTATCCGGATTGAGGAAAAAAACATATTTCCCTTTACACCGTGGTATCATTTGGTTATTGGCTGCGGCAAATCCCCTGTTTTCCGTATTGGCTACAAGATGGACCGACGGGAAATTATCTTTTATAAAATCGGAGCTTCCATCTGATGAGTCGTTATCAATCACAAATACTTCCCTTGTAATATTACTCGCTGCAAAAACAGATTTGAGGCAATTTTCTATCAGGTCTGCAGTATTATAGGATACAATTATAACAGACAGATCCGGTTGTTCTCTTTTAAATTTCGCTGTATTTTCCATATACTAAATCAAATTATTATCACACAACATTTCTATAAGTAATTTTAAAGCCATGGATAAAATAAAGGTTTTGTTATTTCTTCCATGCCCACAACATACCCACGGGTCGACGACGAGTGGTGAAACCTTGCTCATTAAGGTATGCCTCCAGGGACTCAATGTTCTGCCTGGGTTCAACCCCGCCGTGAACCTCCATTGCCATTTGAGTAATCCGGGACAGGCAATCTGATGGGCAACTATAAATGATGTCATACTCGGCGCCCTCACAATCCATTTTTAACAGGTCGCACATTTCTATGCTGTGTTCACGAAATATATCTGAAAGCGTTATCGAAGGCACCCGAATAACCTGATTGTTTTTGTGGGATTTTTGAAAAATTGTGGCGCTCGTTGTAAAGCTATCATCAGGATTAAACATCATCTCAACAGTGCCCGAATGCCCGGCAACGGCTTTTTGAAAACACTCCATACTGCAATCTGCATTCAACCCCCGATTTCGCGCCAATTGCTTAAAGTTAGAAGGTATTGGTTCATAAGCCAATATCTTTGAACAATTAAAACGGGAAGCTGCAAAAAGTGTAAAGAAACCTGTGTTGGCACCAATATCTATAACGGTTGAATTGTCAGGAACATGTAATTCAAGTCCATCCATATAACATTCGTCCATGAAGATTTCTTTAAATGT
>CAZYTP010000103.1:0-8186 GCA_964650385.1 uncultured Syntrophales bacterium
AGGTTTTTTCAATCATTTTCCCGCTAATTCAAACCTTAATATCGGATTTAGGGTGTGAGATCAGTTTCTTGGAAAATTACAGTACTTGAGGGAGACAAAAATAATATAAAATCTTTGGAAACAGGACACTTTGACGTTCAAAGCTTCTTTGTTGTTAGAATCCTATTCCCATACCAAAAGTTTCACTTTTATTTGTAAAGATAAAAGTGAAGGCATTCATTTTTTAACCGCCTTCCCTTTGACCTGAGTGTACACTGCAAACCCCGCCTTTTAAGCGGAATAAGGGGGGGGCGCAATATAAAACAAGCATATACCTTACAAGGAAGCCCCGCCCTGCGGGCGGGGAGCATCATTCTATCTATCCTGTTGTAAGGATAATTATGTGGGCTTTAGTCGGGGTAATGATAAATTTCGAATTCGGTTACCTCCCCCAGCAAGGAATCGATCCTTTTCTGTATTTGAGCTCTTTCATTACTGGATTCCCAGGCTCTCCATGAATCTACTGACCTCCAGGTACTGATTACTAAGTATTCATCGGGTCTTTTCGCATTTCTTAAAGTTTCACCTGACATGTAGCCTGGCTGTAACGTGGCCAGTGTTCTGAGCTCTAAAATAAGAGGCAATAATTCGTTTTCTTTCTCCCTGTCTACTCTTCTTTTGATCAATACTTTTGCAGTCATTTTATTTCCTCCCAACTTTTAAATTCAATTCTATTTTAATGGGCTTTAAAAACACAAAAAACCTGACTAGATTAGACTATATTCAGCTTTCAGAAAAGGGGAAAACGAAAGCTTTGAAGAAGTGATTTTCCGATGCTCAGAACTTTTTCAGTTTTTAAAGGTCTCAAGACCTGGTTTGTTGTTCTGTTGTTTGTTTTTGCTTCCTGTCGTAGTGATTCTAATGTACTTCTTATTAGAATTTGTACTCATTTGTCAAGAATTTTTTACTGTGTAGTTTTATTTCCACTGTGAAGGAAATTACACATTATAAGCCCTAAAAGGGCCGACCTGACAATGGTGAATAAAAGGGGGTTTAATGAGGTGTTATTCAATAAGTACAATAACTTACAATGTTTGAAGGTGTTTGTGGTATATTCTGGCATAGATAGTGCTTAGCGAGAAGTACTAGTACTGATGAGAGTTTTACAAAATGCAATTCTTCCCCGTATCAAGTACGGGCCAAGTTCTTGCTCGAAACAATTTTTCGGCAATTCTTCTAATATATTTAAAAGGAATCGGTTATTATGGTAAAGCAAGAAATAGCAGTGGTTTTTCCCGGTCAGGGATCTCAGCGTTTCGGTATGGGAAAGGACTTTTATGAGAATATTCCGGTGAGCCGTGATACCTATCGTGAGGCTTCTGATGCCCTCGGATGGGATGTGGCTGCCATGTGCTTTGGCACGGATGAGCGGCTCAATCTTACTGAGTATGCTCAGCCGTGTATTCTGACAACCGAGATTGCTATGCTGCGGGGCTTGAAATCTCTATATGACTTTTCACCTTCATTGTTCGGGGGTCACAGCCTTGGTGAGTATACAGCCCTTGTTGCTGCGGATGTCCTGCCTTTGTCGGAGGCCCTTAAAATTGTTCAGATTCGTGGCAACCTTATGCAGGAGGCAGTACCTGTGGGGGTTGGATCTATGTCTGCGGTCATTTCAGATAATATAGATGTGGATATGATCAGTGATATCTTAATGGATATTCCTGTCGATGTTGCGAATGTAAATTCTGCAGATCAGGTTGTAATCAGCGGAGTCTCCAGTGCCATGCCCGAGGCGGAAAAACTTCTTAAGGCTGCGGATAAAAAACGGGTATTTCGATTTGTGCCTCTCGATGTAAGTGCGCCCTTTCACAGCGGCTTAATGAATGCAATCGAAGAGGCCTTTAAAAAGACATTACATGCTCTGAAGGAGAAGTTAACACCAGGCGGTGCGGGGAGAGTAACTTCAAATTATACCGGTGGGTTTCATTCAGATAAACTTGATGAGATAGTTGACGGACTGGTAGCTCAGTTAAGTAACACAGTACGGTGGCGCGATAATATGCGTGCCTTGGCTTCTAAGGCAGACAGAATATATGAGGTTGGCCCGAGCCGCCCGCTGAGAAGCTTTTTTAAGACTATCGGTGTGAAGTGCTCGTCAGTCACAACACTTTCAGCAGCAAAACGAGTATTTGAAGATTAATTAAGTAATCAACTATTGGCTTTCAGCAAGAACGAAGGGTTAAGCGGAAGGCTATTTTTTTGTCTTGCTGATGACAGAATGTAAAGGAGAATTTGTTATGGATTTTAGTCTTACCGAAGACCAGCAGGATTATGTTGATACTATTCGCAAATTTGTCAAAAACGAGATAATCCCGGACGTAATGAGAATGGATAAAGAGCATGTTTTTCCAAAAGAGATAATAGATAAGACATGGGAGCTGGGGTTACTGAATTTGTGTATTCCTGAATCGATTAAAGGTTATGAATTGAATTCTGTATCAGCAGCACTCATAATAGAAGAATTATCCTATGGTGATACAGGAATCTCGACATCAGCAATGTGTAATGATCTGGCGAATGTCGTGATTTCTCAACAGGGAACTGACGAACAGAAGGAAGAGTACCTCACACCTTTTGCCGAGGCACCTCTTCTTGCATCTTTTTGTCTTACGGAACCCGGAGCAGGATCTGATAATTCTGCAATGACGACATATATAAGGAAGAGGGATGACGGAAAATATGTCCTGAACGGGGATAAATGTTTTATCACAAACGCTTCTTATGCCTCCCAGTTTACCGTGTTTTGTAAAGTAGGTAAACCGACGAGCCAGCTAATGGCCTGTCTTATTATCCCTACAACCCAGATCACGGACGAAAAGGTAAGTCCTAATGGAAGTAGAGAACTTACCATAAAAGATGGAGGGAAAATATTTACCGGTAAACCCGAGGATAAGCTTGGACAATGTTTATCGAATACTGCGAGCGTAACATTTGAGGATGTCGTGGTAGATCCTAGTCAGATCATTGGTGACAGGCGGAGAGGTTTCAATTATCTGATAGGCGTTCTTGATTACGCAAGACCGATGATTGCAGCTATCGGGGTCGGTCTCGCAAGGAGAGCGTTTGATATAACGTTGGAATACACAAAGGAACGCAGACAATTTGGGCAGAGAATTTGTGACATGCCGGTAGCGAGGGACACCTTAGTGGAGATGTGGAAAAAAGTAGAACTGGCTGAGCTGGCACTTATGAAAGCAGCCGTTATGGTACAGGATGGAGATCCTGCCAGGGGCAGATATGCATCACTGGCCAAAAATGCTGGAGCAGAAGCGGCTCTTTTCTGTGCCAATGAAGGACTTCACCTTCATGGTGGTTACGGGTTTATGTCAGAGTATGAAATTTCAAAACTGGTAAGGGATGCCCATATAATCGATATTTATGAAGGGGTCAGGGAAGTTCAAAACATGATAATTGGTCGTGAATTGGAGTGATACTAAATGCAAAATTCACCGTGTAAACTTTATCTCCATGGCATGGGCCATTTTCATCCTGAGAATGTAATATCCAATAAGTTCCTGGAGGATCTGGATATCGGCACCAGCGAGGAATGGATTCTGGAACGTGTTGGTATTCATACCCGCCGTACTATACTGCCTCTGGATTATATCAGGGCAACGAAGAACAGAGATCCGAGGGAGGCACCCGGGGCGGCGCTCTATACCAATGCGCAAACTGCGGCTGTAGCCGCTCGGATGGCGCTTGAAAGGTCAGGACTGACACTGGAAGACATCGGTCTGATTATTTCGGGCAGTTCCGTCCCGGATTATGCATCTCCGGCAGAGGCGACCACAGTGGCTGCAGAACTCGGAATTGAAGTACCATGTTTTGACTTGAACTCGGCGTGCACCAGTTTTGGCATGCAGATTAACTTCCTCTGGATGATGAAACCGGAGTCGTTACCCCCATATGTTCTGATGGTTAATCCTGATAATCTTACTCGCTGTGTGGACTATTCCGATCGTAGCGCGGCTGTTTTATGGGGAGATGGCGGTACCGCAACGATAGTTTCCACATCGGTTCCTTCCAATAAGGCCTTCGTTAAATGCAATTATGATTCGAGACCTTCCTCCTGGGATAAGGTCATTGTTCCCCGTATGGGATATTTCCACCAAGAGGGAAATGCGGTGCAGGGGTTTGCCATTCGTAAAACCACAGATTGTCTGCGCGAATTGCAGGCGTCCTTTTCGATGGATCAGGGACAGTTAAAGTTTATAGGTCATCAGGCTAATTTAGGCATGCTGAAGACTGTATGTCAGCGTTGTGGGATTGAGGAGAATAACCATTGGCATAATGTGGCGGAATTCGGGAATACGGGATGTGCCGGTGCGTCAGGTGTTTTAAGCCAACACTGGGATGATCTGCTCCCCGGTGTTAACGTTGCCATGGCGATGGTAGGGTCCGGGTTTACCTGGGTTTATATGATGCTGGAGGTTGGAGCAAACGGTCAGCCATAACCATGGTAAACGTTCGGCAGTCAGTCTCTTTCACCGACACATAATTGATATAAAAATACATGGCGAGAGCATTTGCCCGTTCCGCCTCTCAATTTTTGCAAAGAGTGCATCGAAGAGCTTTCCAATTTCTTATGAAAACCGGGGTTGATTAATGAAATATATAGAATTTATGGAACGAAATTATTTTGATTTGAAGGATCTGCTCGCTTTTTCTCACGGGACACTCGTGGAAGATCCACCTGATGGGTTTGATGCTCATCTTCCTGCGCCACCTTTTCTTATGATGGATCGCATTACTTCTTTCAAAACTAACGGCAGCAGGGGGTCTATTGTAGCTGAACAGGATATAAAACTTGACGCCTGGTATTTCCAGTGCCACTTTCTCGGTGATCCTGTGCAGCCGGGGTGTCTCTGTGTGGATGCCATTTGGCAATTATTAGGTTTTTACTGTGTCTGGCGTGGATCATTGGGTGCCGGCAGGGCGCTCGGTTGTGGAGAAGTTTCTTTCGATGGGCAAATCCGCCCTTATAATAAATGTGTTCGATATGAGATAGAGGTAAAGCGCTACTTTCAACAGAAAGAATCGGGGGCAAGTGTGGTTGTAGGAGACGGGAGTGTTTTTGTGGATGACGAACTAATCACAGTTGTAAAACAGGCCCGGAGCGGAGTTTTTAGTGGAATAACCTATCCTGATTATCCGCATAAATCCCAAAATTCTGTAGGTGGAATGGTAAAGGTCTGAAGTTTAAGGATCCTGGATTAAAGTTCAAGGGGAACAAATACAGATAAACGTGAGACGTGAAACTTTTAAGGGGAAGAATTTATGAGTGAAAAACCGATAGCTTTAATAACCGGTGGCGGTACAGGGATTGGTGCATCGTGTTCCCGTGCACTATCGAAGGAAGGATTTCGTATAGGAATTAACTATATAAGCGTTGTCGAGAAGGAGTCAAGAGAGGTTCTCGCTGAAATTGAAGACGGGTTTCTCGTTGAAGCCGATCTTACTGATATTGATCAGGTGGAAGAGATGGTCAAGTTCGTACAGCGTGAGGAAGGCCGTGTAGATGTCCTGATCAACAATGCCGGAATATCGATAAACAGAGACATAAATTCGATGAAGATTGAGGAATTTGATCGACAGCGTTCGATACTACGGGGTGCCTGGTACCTGACCAAAAGAATATTGCGCCTTTTTATGCTCCGCAAGAACAGTGGGAGGATAATTAACATTTCCAGCGTCGTAGGACACACGGGCAATGCCGGACAGATTCCATACACTATGGAAAAATCCGCTCTTGATGCCTTTACAAAATCTCTGGCAAAGGAATTATTCGGGCGCAACATCCTCGTTAATTCAGTAGCACCTGGCTTCATAGATACAACACTGACACAAATTCTCCCTGAAGAGGTAAAGCAGGGGATCCTTGCGAATATTCCGTTGGGCAGGCTGGGTAGTTCTGAAGAAATTGCCGATGTCGTGGCTTTTCTCGCCACGCGCGGTTCTTACATTACCGGTAGCGTAATTCATGTAAATGGTGGTCTTTATGGTGGCTGATGAAAAAACTATGCAAGAGGTGCTCAAGACTATACCCCAGCAAAGTCCATTCCGTTTTATCGATGAAATACTGGAATTGAATGATGAATACATTGTTGGGGCGTATCGTTTTCGTGAAAATGAATATTTTTACCAGGGTCATTTTCCCGACTATCCGATTACGCCTGGGGTGATTCTTATCGAAACAATGGCGCAAACAGGTGTCGTTGCCTTTGGTATTTACCTGCTTATGAAGCAAAACGCCTTTAATGAGCAAAAAACAGAGAAGATGATAACCCTTTTTACTCTTGCTGATGATATAGAGTTTGCAGGTATAGTCAGTCCCGGGGAGCGGGTTATAATAAGAGGCGAAAAGGTTTATTTTCGAAGAGGAAATCTCAAAACAAGGGTTGGTATGCAAAGGGAAAATGGCGAGACTGTCTGTTCCGGAGTACTGGCCGGTATGGGGAGTAATTTAAATGCGAAATAGAGTCGTAGTAACGGGAATGGGAGTCCTTGCTCCCAGTGCTCATGGTTTAGACAATTTTGAGGAGGCCCTTCGAGAGGGGCGATCGGGAATTCGTTTTATTCCCAAACTCAAGGAATTAAACTTTGCCTGTCAGGTAGCTGGAGTGCCGCAGGATTTTGAGAATATCAGCAAAAAATATTTTGATGAAGAAAAACTTCTCTCTATTAACGATAATATAGGGTATTCATCTGTAGCCGCTATTGATGCCTGGATTGATGCGGGTTTTGAGGTGCCACCTTTCAACAGCGGCAATGCTGACTGGGATACCGGGGCTGTTATCGGCTCTGGAATCGGGGGCATGGACACGATCGGGGAGAGAATTGTTCCGATGGTTGATGCCGGGAAGGTCCGCCGCCTTGGGAGTACAATGGTTGAGCAGGTAATGAATAGCGGAGTAAGCGCCAGCATTGCCGGTTTGTTGGCATTGGGCAATCAGGTTACATCGAACTCTTCGGCGTGCAGTACGGGAACTGAAGCGATATACGACGCTATGAAGCTCATTCGCATGGGGTTGGCAAAGCGTATGTTGGCTGGTGGATCTGAGGGATCATCTCACTATATATGGGCGGGATTTGATTCCATGCGCGTGCTCAGTCGGAAGTCTAACGATCGTCCGGAGGCTGCTTCCAGACCTATGAGCGCGTCGGCAGGCGGTTTCATTCCCGGTTCAGGCAGTGGTGTATTGATGCTTGAGGAACTGGAGAGTGCGAAGCAGCGTGGCGCCCGGATTTATGCGGAGGTCATTGGCGCTGCAGTCAATTGCGGGGGTCATCGCAACGGCGGTACGATGACGGCACCTAATCCGGAAGGAGTCCAACGCTGCATTAAAGGTGCTATTACCGATGCCGGTATCTCTCCGCAACAAATTGATGCAATCAGCGGTCACCTGACCGCTACATTTTCCGATCCGGGCGAGGTTGAAAATTGGTCGAAGGCGCTGGAACTGGGACCTGAAAACTTTCCATATATCAACTCTACCAAATCTATGATCGGCCATTGTCTTGGAGCGACTGGAGCGATAGAAAGTATCGCTGTTATTTTACAATTATGTAAAGGTTTCCTGCACCCATCCATTAATTGTGAAGATGTGCACCCGAAGATTGTCGCTTTTGCAGATAAGATCCCGCACACAGTTATGGAGTATCCGGACTTGAAAATCATTGCCAAGGCCGGTTTCGGTTTTGGTGATGTTAACAGTTGTTTGATCTTTAAGAAGTGGGAAGAATAATCATGACGGTTTTTGCGGGTCAGCGAGCGTTTCTAATTCCATTAATTAAATGAGTTCTTTGAAGAAGGCGTTACTTTGAGGGGATGCCTTTCGAACTTCCCTCAAAAATATATAACAGGAGAATCCCCGAAAATAACGGGGAATCTCTTGCGCTTGGAAAGTTCCTTGTGGCTCGCGCTGCAGGGAACTGTAATTTTGTTTTAAATCAAGTAAAATTTAATAGGAGTTTGAAAAAATGGATGAGAAAATATTGAAGGAAATGGTAGAGATTCTTAAACCTTATACAAAAGATGTGGCCGTACTTGAGGCCGCCACAAAAGATACCCATATCTTAGACGACCTGCAGGTCAACTCTGCACGCCTGGTGGATGTCATCATTAAATGTGAAGATGTCTTCGG
>CAZYTP010000104.1:0-8123 GCA_964650385.1 uncultured Syntrophales bacterium
TGATGACTCCCCCACTGTTTGGTCTTTGTCCCAGGTAAGCCATGCCATGCTTCACAGGCGACCTGACAACCTCTACAGGCGGTACACCTCGTTGTATCGATGAAAAATGTCTTTGACATTTCTTTTTCCTCCCTATGAGTTAATAGTTGTATATCAACCGGCCATTTTACTATCGAGATAATTCTCTGAGTCTCTTGGCCTTTTTAATGTTCACACAGCATGCTTTGAATTCAGGTATGGTTGTGTTTGGGTCGCCCGCACTGATACACAGACGGTTGGTTGCGTCACCCGCACCAGGCGTCATCCAACCAAAGCAGAAGGGCATACCAACTTCATGAACCGTTTTACCCATCACTTTGAATGGCCTTATACGCATGGTTACCATCGCTATTGCTTCTACCCGGCCTCTCGTATTTTCCACAATGACGGGGTCGCCGTTTTTGATACCCTTTTCCTTGGCCAGCTCGGGACTCATCTCCACATAGAGCTGTGGTTCCGCTTCAAGGAGCCATGGCACAGCCCTTGTTTCACTTCCACCACACCAATGTTCGGTCACGCTGTAAGTCGTCAAAACGATAGGATAACGCGGGTCCGCCGGCCTAGCTCTCTTGTCGGCATCACTATCTATAATTTTGGCACAAGGATTGTTCAGCTGTTTGGAAAATGGATGCTTTTTAATCGGGGTTTCAATTGGTTCATAATGTTCAGGAAATGGTCCTTCCGCCCTGCCGGGACCAAAGAGTTGACCATGCCCTTCTTTCCGCATAATGAAAGGATATTTTCCTTTGCCGGTTGCCATCGGCGGCCAACCACCATCCGGCACATCGCCTATCCACTTGTTTTCCTTCCATTCGATAACAGCTCTTTCAGGATCCCAGGGTCTTCCATTCTTATCTACCGAAGCCCTGTTATAGAGGATTCTTCTATTAACGGGCCAGCACCATGAAAAGTTGGGATAGAGGCCGATCTTTGCCTGCATCGGGGTCTGGGAGTAATCACGTCGCTTGGCCTTGTTACCGTCTTCTTCCGTATAGCTTCCGGCATAAAGCCAGTTAAGGCAGACCGTTGAACCGTCATCCTTTAGGGCTCCGAAACTGGGTACCTGCTGACCTTTTTTGGGTCCTTCGGTATAATAACCGTTGATTTTCTTAGCCATCTTTTCTGCGTCGTAATTGCTGGGCCAATCGAGCTTTAAGATAGGATCCGCAAAGACACCGTCTTGCTTCCGGTAAAGGTCTCTAACTTTATTCATAATCTCCACCATTATCTGTCCCATCGATTTTGATTGACCTTGAGGCTCGGTCGCTGCGTAATGCCATAACAGCCAGCGCCCGCTGTTGCTTACACTCCCTTCCTTTTCAACTTTGTGACATGAAGGCAGCAAAAAGACCTCTGTCTTTATCTTTTTGGGATCCGCACCCGGACGGTGCCAGAAATCTGTTGTCTCATTATGGTGAATCTCGGCAATTGATAACCAGTCCAAGTTCTCCATTGCTTTTCTGACCTTGTTGGAGTTTGGCACGCTGCTCGCCGGACCAGTTGCCCAGATGTTGCCGCCCTTTATCTTACCTTTATACATCCTGTCAAAAAGGTAAAGATAAGAGTAATCTTCCCCTTTATCAACTTTTGGAAGCCAGTCATCCCCAAAACCGTTTTCCTTGGTAGCACTGTCTCCGAACCAGCCTTTTAATAAACTTACCGTGTACTTTGGATAGTTCTGCCACCAGTTGGCACTCATGGGATCATGACTTACCGGTGTTGTTGCCTTAAGATAATCCTCCAATGTAGGCAAGTCACCACGCGGCACTGCGAGATAGCCGGGTAAGATATGCCATAAGATGCAGTGGTCCGTTGAACCCTGGACATTCGGTTCACCCCGCAGAGCGTTGATTCCGCCTCCGGCGACGCCGATATTACCCAGCATAAGCTGAATAATGGCGCTTGCCCGAATATTCTGAACACCGACTGTATGCTGAGTCCATCCCAAAGCATACATAACTGTTCCCGCCTTATCGGGTGCTCCCGTAGAAGCATAGGCACTATATACTTTGAGCAGATTATCCTTTGATACACCGGTGGTGGCTGAAACGTCGTCTAAATTATACCGGTCATAGTGTTTCTTCAAAAGCTGGAAGACGCATCTCGGATGTTTGAGAGTTTTGTCTTTTTTAGGATTTCCATTCCCGTCCAGCTCAAATTGCCATTGAGACTTATCATAGATTTTTGTCTTCGGGTTATATCCGGTAAACAAACCATCATTAAATTCAAATTTCTTACTTACAATGAAGGAAGCGTTTGTATACTCCGTCACATACTCTTGAAAATATTTCTTGTTCTCAATAATATATTTTATCATACCGCCCATGAAAGGAATATCTGTACCCGAACGGAGGGGCACATGAAAATCAGACCTGGCGGATGTTCTGGAAAACTTGGGATCAACATGAATAATTGTGGCCCCTCTTTCTTCTTTAGCTTTTAAGACCCATTTGAAACATATCGGGTGATGCTCTGCGGCATTGCTGCCCATGATCAAAGCACAATCTGTATTTTTGATATCGATCCAGTGATTGGTCATCGCACCGCGTCCGAACGACTCTGCCAGAGCCGCAACAGTAGCGCTGTGTCAGATACGTGCCTGATGGTCGAAGTGGACTATCCCCTGTGCCCTGATAGCCTGATGCACCAATGCACACTCCTCATTGTCCAGCTGAGAAGAACCCAGATGAAACATTGATTCCACGCGATTAACCCGCTCTTTTTTATCATTATATTCCTTAAAGTCCCTATCCCTGGTCTCTTTTATCCGGTGAGCAAGACGATCCAATATCCAGTCCCAGCTTTTCTCTTCCCAGCGGTCACTGTAAGGCGCCCGGTAAAGAGGTTTAAAAAGGCGGTGGTCACTGTTAATCATGGCTAACGTGGAAGCACCTTTAGAGCACAACGCTCCCTCGCTTACCGGATAACCGGGATCGCCTTCCGCACTGATAACTTTACCATCTTTTACATGACAGATAAGATGGCAGGAAACAGAACAGAATCCACAGATAGAAATAACTTCCTTCGCTCCTTTAATTTTCAATTTAGCTGCATGAGCTTTTATGGGCCTCAAGTCAAAACCGACTTGACTGAGGGCAATACTCACTGCCCCGAGACCCGTCACCTTCATAAAACCTCGTCGTGTAATTTTCATTTGTTACCTCCTCCTATTATAAAAAGAATATTTACATTTTTCGGTTACAATCTCGTCTCGCATTTTATCAACCGCAAATAACATAACGATGAGAGGCTGTCAAGCATTTTGTCAATGATTTCAGTATGTTATTTTTAGCATATGCCTGTAATGAGTCCTCGCTTCTGTATACTAAGGGGATTCAATTCCTGAAATCTAAATGAAGAGTGACTCGGAGAAGAAAGGATAATAGAGATGAAATTTTTGTAGTAAGAGCCGGAATACATTCCATGGATATGTGGCATTGTAAATTGTACCGATCCAACAATCCCGCAGGTAAGGATGGCTTCAGCGGCGACCGGATTAGCACTGAGGATGGAAGTTTTTGAGCATTTGCTGACACAGTACTGAAAATGGCGATTTCCACCATTTCAGAGGTAATATCATTAAGTTACGATGCTTTACTCGCGCATTTTCTCCTTACGTATCTCGGTAGACCAGGGGAATATCTCCCTGGCTTCCTTGAGGGCTTCTTGTTCAACCTTGTCAAGCCAAAACTGAAATTTTTCCATCAACTCTTTGCCGAGCTCCGATAGTTGATACCTTCTATTTTTGCCTGTCTTGACAATCAGCTTATATCCCAATATATCTTCGGTTTTCCTTATTTTCCCCCATGCTGCTCGATAAGACATGCCCATGTTCTCCGCTGCCTTTTTTAACGACCCATATTTCTCTATGTTATTAAGAAGTGTTGCGCGGCCGGATCCAAAAAGAACACCACTATCTGTTTCCAGCCAGACATGCAGCCTTACCGTCGGGTTATTCTTATCCATGGTGAATTTTCCTTGTTCAATTATTGACTATAATAAAAATTATATAACAGATGTGAAGCTCCCCGCCCACAGGGCGGGGAGCTTCCCGGCAAGGAAATCGAAGATTCATGAGCAAAGCGAATAATATATTCCTTTTATATTGCGCCCCTTACCCCGCCTACAAGGCGGGGCTTACGGGTGTGTTCCCGGTCATCTCCCGTAAGAATAAAGATTCACTAAAATGGCTTTGGTTCCTTCTTTTGTATATGTCAATAATGACATAATATAAGAACAAAGCCAATTGTCAAGATAAATTTGTTTTTAAACGGCGTAAACAGCGGGGAGCTTCAATTTAAAAATTGGATGTGGAAAATAAAATCCAGCCAATTAGAAATATTATAGTGAACTGAACCAATATCCAACTTTTCGAATGTTTTCATGAAAGATCGGGAGAATTGTTGACGTCTCAACTTTCGAATATAATCTTTCCTGTGTCTTTTAAGTTATAACCGGGCAAAGTATGGGAGAGTCTGCTAATCTGTACCGGATCTATACAAGCTATCAGGTCTTGCATGACCTTTGTAGACCAAAGCTCTCTCGGGACAACAAGGTCAAATCTTTCCTCTTTAAGTGGAACAAAATCGAGGGGAAAAAGGTAGGCAACATACTCGATACTCAGTCCCACATCCGCCTCGCCAAAGAAAACCTTGAGAGCTACCTCCAAATGTGTGTTTACCTCATTAGCAAAAGATGTAATCTCCTTGTTATCCGAGCCCTTTTCCTTTAAGAGATATTCAAGCAGTATTCTTGTGCCGGATCCCTCATTTCTATTTATAAATCTTGCCTTCTTTTCTATTACATCCTTTAAACCCTTGATACCCAGGGGGTTCCCTTTTTGTAAAATCAGTCCTTGTTTCCTGTGCCACAGATTGACGACCACATACCTTTGCCCGGAAAGTACTCTGCTGAGAATGGGAAGATTATATTCTCCTGTTTCCATATCCAGAAGATGGGTGCAACATGCCTGCCCTTTTTTCCGAGCAAGGGCATGGATGCCCCTCAGGCTGCCCAGCGATGAGTAAAAGGTCAAGGTCTCGGGAAATTTCTCCCTGTTATAAACGGACAAAAACCTTGCCAGGAGAATATCGTCACTCCCCATAATCAGGATGTCTTTTCCCCTTTGAACATTTTCGTCTATCCACCGCCGAATGTGCCCTTCAGGAAAGAGCCACTTCCCCGCAATATTCACGTGAGGAAGACCCCCCTCTTTCACCAGCTGATATATCTTCTTTTCATTAAGCCTCAAAAGATCGGCCAGTTCTTTTGTGGTGAGCATTTCTTTCATAAATTTTTTCTATCAAGAAATAGCGAACATGTCAATGCTGAGATAAATAATAACAATTAATCTTTAATTATAACGAATGTGTATTTATATTGACATTTAATGACAATTTAGGTAGATACATGCTTAATTTAACAGCCCTCATTCCCTGGGAGGCTGCCCAAGAAATGGAGATCAAGGAAAGAAAATTATAGCTAAGATCGTGTTTAAGTTCAAACTTATAAAAGAAGGAGGATAAAAGTGAAAAGAAGGATATTGTTAAAGGAAAGTATATTAATTCTTGCTATCTTTATGGCAGGCCTGCTGGTCTATCCCCAGTTCGGATTTGCAAAAGATATGCTTCTTGTCTATTCAGGAGCCGGGATGAGAAAGCCGATGGATAAGATTGGAGTAGCTTTTGAGAAGAAATATGGCGTGGCAGTGAATTACAATTATGCCGGTTCGAATACCCTCTTAAGTCAGATAGAGCTAACAAAAAGAGGAGATGTCTATATGCCCGGGGCAACAATGTACATAAATAAAGCTAAGGAGAAGGGATTTGTCGATTATGAAAAACCAGTGGCATATCATATACCGGTGATAGCGGTCCCTAAGGGAAATCCAGCGAAGATAACGAGTTTAAAAGATCTTACCAAACCTAAAGTGAAGATTGTATTTGGAGATCCAAAGGCAGCCGCCTGTGGCAAAATTGCAAATAAGATACTTAAGAAAAACAATCTCTATAATAAAGTCTGGGAAAACGTTGTTGCCACTGCCGGGACGGTAAATGAGCTGGTAGTTTATATATCTATGAGGCAGGCAGATGCGTCTATAATCTGGAAAGCCTCTCTGCTGGGAACGGAGGATAAGACGGATATTATCGAAATACCAAAACAACAGAACTGCATAAAGGTAATTCCCATAGGCAGGCTGACATTTTCTAAGGACAAAAAAATGGCAAAAGAATTTGTGGCCTTTGTTGCATCCAGTGAAGGAAAAAGGATATTTGAAAAATGTGGCTTCACCACATATCCAAATTCAAGATATGGAAAATAGGAGGTATATATTATGGAGATAAGCGCAAGAAATAGATTGGAAGGCACTGTCAAGGAAATTAAGTTGGGACAAGTTATGGCTGAAATTACTCTCAAGATAGGGGAGAATGAGCTAACTGGCCTAGTAACAAAGACATCGGCTGAGCGATTGGGATTAAAGGTTGGCGACAGGGCATTTGCTTTAGTTAAAGCTACGGAAGTAATGGTAGGTAAAGAGTAAATATTGTTTGTCTGGATATGCATTGTGAGGCCACATCACTAAAATAACTGCCCAAACCTTGGATATCTGAAGTGATCAAAAGATTTGAGCTTTGCGGTGCCGCAAGCTCTGGATGCCTGTATTATGCAACCACTGGAATTAACAATGTTAAACAAATTTAATACATCAAAAATCAAGATCGTTACAATACTTTTTAGTCTGCTTCTTGCCACTTTTATTTTAGTGCAGATTATATGCGTCGTAACCCATACTACGCTTCCGGCGCTGATCACAAGCATCTGTTCACAAGAGATACTGTTTGCCATAGAACTAAGCCTTCTAACTTCTTTTATATCGACCATTTTGTGTATTATCATATCGATACCGACGGCATACGCACTTGCCAGGTACGACTTCTTTGGAAAGAGCCTGATCAATACCATACTGGATGCTCCGTTAGCCTTACCACCATTAGTCGCCGGTGTGGGTTTGTTGATACTGTTCGGTACCACACCATTCGGGAAAACGCTTGCCGAAGCCGGACTTGTCTTTGTCTTTACACCGCTTGGAATAATAATCGCCCAGTTTTTTGTAAATGTTCCCTTTATGTTCAGGATACTGCGGGGAACATTTCAGGGCATAAATCCGAGATATGAACACGTAGCTCAGACACTTGGTTGCACGGAGTTTCAGGCATTCTGGCATGTCACACTGCCGATGGCAAAAAATGGGCTTTTAGCCGGATCTATCATAACGTGGTCAAAAGGGATAGGCGAGTTCGGGGCGGCGCTGATGTTAGCCGGGGCAACAAGGATGAAGACGGAGACATTACCCATTTCGTTATACCTGAACATGTCGTGTGGAGAGCTTGACCTGGCCATTGCTGCCGCAACGATCCTGATCATAATTTCCTTGGGGTCTCTCTTCATTTTTGAGAGGTATGGAGGGTTCGCCAGGGTGTTCTAAGAATGATAAGAATTGAGAATATATACAAGAATCTGGGTGAATTCTTTTTAAAGGATGTCACGCTCGATATAGGAACAGGCGATTACTTGATGATATTAGGTCCTACCGGGGCAGGGAAGACTATTCTCCTGGAGGTAATCGCCGGCATTTATCACCCTGATAGTGGCAAGCTCCTGATGGACGGAAAAGATATTACAAATATCCCTCCAAGAAGGAGGAATATCAGCATGGTTTATCAGGATTATATGCTTTTCCCCCATTTGACCGTGGAAAAGAATATTGCCTTTGGCCTGAGGTTAAAGAAGATTCCGAAAGAAAAGACCAAAGAGAAGATAGAGGAGATTGCACGGATGCTGAATATCCGTCATCTGTTTCATCGCTTTCCCGGCACCTTGAGTGGAGGTGAAAAGCAGAGAATCGCCATAGCGCGGGCGATGGTGACGGAACCCAATGCGCTGCTTTTAGATGAGCCTTTATCCGCACTGGATACACAAACAAGAGAAAGCCTACGGTACGAGTTAAAAAAGATTCACTCAGTTACCAAAAGTACTATAGTTCACGTAACGCACAACTTTGAAGAGGTATTTTCTCTTGGGAA